>NZ_UHCT01000001.1:1607114-1928537 GCF_900458435.1 Staphylococcus carnosus
CAGCAATTTGATCCGGATAAATATTATCATTGTTCAATACCGTAGCGATAACAGATAATACAGAAGTCCAGATTTCATTCGCATCATGTTCAACCCAACCGTTATGCGGGAAATGTTGTGTGAATTCACGTTGTGCTGTAGTAACGATTTCTCCGTCTTTATTGAATAAAATTGCACGAGAGCTTGTCGTACCTTGGTCTATCGATAAAATATATTTTTCTTTTTCCATTGTCAAAACTCCTTATGTCGGGAACCGTAAACAGCAGTTTAAAGTCCTAAAAGCAACCCTTATCATCAATGTATAACTAGAATTACTGCTGTTTGTCCCTCTTTATTAAGTGATGAAAAAGTTTTAAAACTCAATTCACCGATTCAATCAATATTGTTAATAACCCCAAAATCTTAATAAATAGTGCCGATATCTTTTTTATCAATTTTATTTAAAACTAACCCAAGAATTAATGTTGCTGCAGTTAAAATAATTGCTACTACTGACATTGTATCAAATGCGCCTTTATATGCCGCTCTATAAATACAAGCACCTAACATACCACCTGCAATTGGTCCTAAAACAGGGACAATTGCATATGACCAGTTTGATTTGCCTTTACCAGCAATTGGTAAAATAGCATGAGCGATACGAGGACCTAAGTCACGCGCCGGGTTGATAGCATAACCTGTTGGTCCGCCTAAACTTAAGCCGATTGCAACGATTAAACCACCAACAATAATTGGATTTAAACCATCAGTAAATTTGTTAATACCAATGAACAATAATCCCAATGTTAAAGCAGCAGTACCAATGATTTCACTGAAAAAGTTAGCGTAATAGTTTTTGATACCTGGGTCTGTACAAAATACTGCAAGTTTTGCACCTTGATCTTCTGTTACTTTCCAATGAGGCAAGTACATCAACCAAACAAGTACCCCTCCGACAATACCGCCAAGCATTTGACAAATAATATAACCTGGCACTTTATACCATTCAATACCGCCATCCATCGCAATAGCCATGGTTACAGCAGGATTCAAATGTGCACCAGAAAACTTACCGACTGCATAAACACCTAACGTAACGGCCAAACCCCAGCCTAACGAAATGTTAATCCAGTCACTGCCAAACCCTTTCGATTTAACGAGGTTTAAGTTTGCTACAACCCCGCCCCCAAATAAAATAAGAATGGCAGTACCTAAAAATTCTGCAAAATATGGATTCATTTATTTTCCTCCTTAAAAGAAGACAAAAAGACCCCTACATAATCCCTAAGTAATGTAGAAGTCTCCAATCTCTCTTATTAAATATTAACTTATAAACAGAATAAACTTTCATGAAAGCGTTGTCAATTATTTTCTTAAAACAAAATCAATAATATGTTTGTGAATAATTTACCATAATGATTTATTACTAGTTGTAACATATTCCGCGCCACTTGAAATTGCTGCTTCCACTTCGCTTTCCTGATCAATCAAACCACCTGCAATCACGGGTGTTTGTGTCTCTTGATTAATAATACTGATGACCTTATTTGCAACCCCTGGCAGCACCTCAACATAATCAGGTTGAACTTGCTTAATTAAAGCAATACTGCGATTTAAAGCATGGCTGTCGATAACGAAAATACGCAAAATCGTTGCCACTTTTAAAGATTTTGCTTTTTTAATCACTTTAGGTTTTGTTGAAACAATACCTGATGGTTTGAATTTTTGAATAATATATTCACAACCATACTCATCATGTGCGACCCCTCGTGTTAAATCCACATGAATATAAGTCTTCATTTGTTTTTGTGCCAATAAATCCATAATTCCTTGCAAGTGGCCGATATGTGCATCTAACAGCACACATTTTTGATAATCTGTTTTCATTAATTTCTCTAAATCTTTCATTTCACGAACTGCTGGTAATATGTGAGGATTCATCTCATTCTCCTTTACATGATGCGTTTAAATAAGCGTTCTAATTCATAATTTGAAAAACTGATGATAATCGGTCTGCCATGCGGACAAGTAAACGGATCTTCCATTTCACGCAGCTGATCAATTAAATCAGCCATTTCATGGTTTCTTAAATAATGATTCGCTTTGATAGATTTCTTACAACTCATCATAATCGCCGCTTCTTCTCGAATTTTCTTAATGTCCACTTTGCGATGTTCTAACACATATTCTACCATGTCCTGAATAATTTCTTGTGCTTCTTCTTTAGGGAACCACACCGGATAGCTGTTGACGATATAATCGTGACTGCCGAATGGTTCAAGATGAACACCGACTTTATCTAATTCATCTTTATATTGATTAATAATCATTTGTTCATCTTTTGAAAAATGAAATGTCATCGGAATTAATAGATTCTGTACTTCGTTCGTAACCTCGCCGATTTTATCACGGAAATATTCGTATTTAATTCTTTCTTGTGCAGCATGCTGATCTATCATAAACATACCTGTCTCATTTTGCGCAATAATATACGTACCATGAACCTGCCCGACTACTTCCATATAAGGTACACGACGGTGCGGTTTCGCGTGTTCTGTTTCGCGTACATCATCTTCTGATGATTCAATTTCAGCAGATGCTGCTTCATTTGAAGTTGCTTCTGAATCAAATAAACCTTCACTATTTTTAGTATTTCCTTCTAGATCTTGCAGTACCGCACGCTGACCAGCTTGATAAGAAGCATCAGATCCATTCTCTGATGTTTGTTCATTCGTTTGAAATGCTTGTGTATCACTATTTTCATTAACACGGTCCGTTTCCTCATCAGGTTTTTCTGCTGGAGGGTTCGATGCAGTACGATTTTCAAAATCAAGTTTTTGTTGTTCAAATACATCCAGCACTTTGTTTTTCTTATACAGTTTATTTTCATCATTATGCGGAATGAGAATTTTATCTTTGAATGCCTCTTGAATTTTTTGGACTATCAATTGGTATAGCTGTTCTTCTTTTGATAATCGTACTTCTAGTTTTGTAGGATGCACATTGACATCGACCAGTATAGGATCCATCTCAATATTGATATAACAAATCGGATAACGACCGATAGTCAATAACGTATGATAGCCTTCGACGATTGCTTTATTCAGTACAAAGTTTTTAATATAACGGCCGTTGATGAAAATAGAAATATAATGACGATTACTGCGTGAATGCTCTGGTTTTGCGACATACCCTTCTAAATGATAATCACTTGTATCGCCTGTAATATGCACTAAATCTTTTGCTACTTTCATACCATATATCTCTGCCATTACTTCATTTGTACGGCCGGAACCATTGGTTTTAATTAATACTTTATCATCAGATGTTAAAGTGAAACGTACATTTGGGTGACTCATAGCCATACGATTCACGATATCTGTGATTTTTCCTAGTTCAGTATATAAGCTTTTGACATATTTTAAACGCGCTGGCGTGTTATAAAATAACGATTCAACTAGAATATCAGTACCTTTTTTAGCTTTGGCTGGTTTTTGTTCTAAAATCGCACCATCTTCGGCATATATTTCATGACCGCTTTGCCCATCCGTACACGTACGTAACGTGACTTTAGCTACAGATGAAATACTGGCCAGCGCTTCACCGCGAAAGCCTAGCGTACGAATATGAAACAAATCACTATCTTCATGCAGCTTGCTTGTCGCATGGCGGTGGAACACGAGCTTAAGGTCATCTTCTTCAATTCCTGTTCCATTATCTACAACTCGAATTGATTCGATACCAGATTGCTTAATTTCTATATTAATTTCGGTTGCTTTGGCATCAAGGGCATTTTCCAATAACTCTTTGACGACAGAGCCTGGTCGTTCTACTACTTCACCCGCTGCAATTTTATTTGCCAGCGATGTTTGTAATTCTTTAATATTGCCCATGATTTCTCACCTCTTATTTTAATTGGTTTTGAAGTTCACTGAGTTTATTGAGAGCTTGAAGCGGTGTCATATTAGAAATATTAATTTTTTTCAACTCAGCTTCAATCTCACTTTCAACAGGCGGTGTTTCAAATAAATCGAAAGCACCTTGTTGGAACTGTTCAGTCTCAGGTTCTTTTTTATCTTGAATATCTTCTATTTCAGGTTCTCTAACAAAAGATTCAGTTTGCTGCAAGTGGCTGATTTGAGGCTGCGGTTTATCTTTTTCTTCAAACGCATCTAAAATCACTTGCGCACGTTCAATCACACGGTCTGGCAAATCAGCAAGTTTAGCAACTTGAATACCGTAGCTGTCATCTACTGCACCATCTTTTACTTTATGCAAGAAAATCAATTCGCCTTGATATTCATTTGCTGCTACATGCACATTTTTCAAACACTCAAGTGATTGATCTAGCGTTGTCAATTCATGATAGTGTGTTGAAAATAGCGTTTTGGCATGTGAAGTTTCTGCGACATATTCAATCATAGCTTGTGCTAAAGCTAATCCATCAAATGTAGATGTGCCACGCCCAATTTCATCAAAGATAATTAAACTATCTTCTGTGGCATATGTTAAAGCTTTTTGAGCCTCTAACATTTCGACCATAAACGTACTTTTACCAGACACTAAATCATCAGCAGCTCCAATACGTGTGAAGATCTGATCAAATATCGGTAATACAGCGGAACCGCAAGGTACGTAAGCTCCCATTTGCGCCATTATACTTATAATCGCCACTTGACGCATATACGTCGATTTACCTGACATATTCGGTCCAGTAATTAAATAAATAAATTGATCATCATCAAGACGGCAATCATTCGGTACGTAATCATTATAATCCATCACACGCTCTACAACCGGGTGTCTTGAATCCACTAAATCCAATGTTTTGTCATCGCTGAATTCAGGACGCACATAGTTATATTTTTGTGCAATTTCAGCGAAACTTTGCAGACAGTCAATCTCTGAAATTAATTTCGCCTGTTTCTGCAAACGTTCAGTATACGCTTTAACCTCTTCCCTCAATTGCGCAAAAAGTTGATATTCCAATTCAACTGCTTTATCTTCAGCACCTAAAATAATATCTTCTTTTTCTTTTAATTCATCTGTAATAAAACGTTCCGCATTAGAAAGCGTTTGTTTGCGGTTATAACCAAAATCTGCAGGTTCGAAGCCTTTTAAATTCGCACGTGTAATTTCAATAAAATAACCGAATACTTTATTGAAGCTGATTTTTAATGATTTGATACCCGTACGTTCACGTTCTTTCGCCTGAAGCTGTGCTAACCATTGTTTACCGTTGACTGAGGCTTCTAAATATTCATCTAGCTGCTGATTGAAACCTTGTTTGAACAACCCGCCATCTTTAACAGAAATCGGCGGTTCCTCAACTAAGCTTTTTTCAAGTAAATCCAACAAGTCATTCAAGGGTTCTAATTGACGGAATTGTTCTGGCAATGCATCATCAAAATCATCTAATAATGCTTTAATATTCGGTATCTCAGCAATTGAATGTTTAAGTTGAATTAAATCTCTCGCATTCACATTACCGTAACTCACTCTGCCTACTAAACGCTCAATATCATATACTTGATTCAAGTAATTTCTAAGTGTATCACGTTCGATAAAACGATCAATCAATTGAGAAACCGCATCTAATCGTTCATTAATAGCTTGTTTATAAATCAATGGACGGTCAATCCACTGTTTTAAACGACGTGCTCCCATCGGTGTTTTCGTTTCATCCATCAACCATAGTAACGTTCCTTTTTTAGACTTCAAACGTATACTTTCTGTTAATTCAAGGTTACGTTTCGCGTAATAATCCATTTTCATATAATCTATTGCTTCATAAACTTGTGCATCTTCAATATGATTCATATTACGTTTTTGAGTATGATGAATATAATCGAGTAATAATTGGACGGCTTGATGCATCAGTGTATCTTCAACTTGATTCACTTCATATGCTTCATTACTGATTTCATCAACTACAGTGATTGTTTCAGTAGCTAGACTCATTTGTTGTTTCAAACTCTCACTGACTTGATCAGCAGCAACGATTTCATTTGGGTTGATAGTTGTTATTTCATTTAATAACATACTTTCATCATTGAATTTCGTTACTTTCAACTCACCTGTAGAAACGTCACAGTAGCTCACTGCAATCGTTGCACCGTCTTTAATAAAACTCAAAATATAGTTGTTTTGTTTTTCATCCATACCGCCTTGATTCATAATCGTACCAGGCGTAACAACGCGAATGACTTCTCTTTTCACCATTCCTTTTGTTGTTTTCGGATCTTCCATTTGTTCGCAAATCGCGACTTTATAGCCTTCATTAATTAAAGTTTCGATATAACTTTCAGCTGAATGATAAGGTACGCCGCACATAGGGATAGGATTTTCTTTTTTTGCATCACGTTTTGTCAACGTGATTTCTAAGACTCTGGATGCTTCTTTAGCATCTTCAAAAAACATTTCGTAAAAATCGCCTAATCTGAAAAATAATAAGCAGTCTTGGTATTGTGATTTTATCTTTAAATATTGCTGCATCATCGGCGTTACATTTGTCATGATTCTTAATCATTCCTTCTATCTTCGGTTTAATTCTGTTTGAATTTAATATATTTTATACATTTTTGATGTAATAAGCAATCAATACACATTACGTTTCTCTTAACTCATCTATTTTAACAAATTCTTAGTTTTCATACGAGTTTCAAATTTTACGACATATTTATTCGAATCATCTTATCATTTTAGTTAATTGATTATAAATATGTAGTAAATCTATATGAATTTATAGTTAAAATTAATATATTGCGTATTTGTTTTTGATATATTAATTATAGACTTAATAAAGGGAGATGAAGTTTCAATATGAAAAAACGTAAGATTTTAGTTACATCAGCAGTACTATCTGCATCTATTCTTCTAGGTTCTCAAGGGGCTTTAGCAAGCGGCGGCGGTATGGGTCCTGTTTCATCAGATTCATCTGCTTCACAAAATAATGCGCAGCAAAACAAAAATGTTTTAGCTAAAAATGTCGCAATTGCACATCGCGGTGCGAGCGGTTATGCTCCTGAACACACTTTTTTCGCTTATGATAAAGCTAAAAATGAGTTAGGTGCAGATTACATAGAATTAGATTTGCAAATGACAAAAGATGGTAATTTAATTGCGATGCATGATGAAACAGTTGATCGTACAACAGGCGGCAAATTCCATGGTCCTGTCAAAAATTATACAACTGCACAGTTAAAACAAATGGATGTCGGCAGCTGGTTCAATCAAAAAAATCCGCAGTATGCCAACCCTAAATATGCCGGTGCAAAAGTACCGACTTTAGATGAAATTTTAACGCGCTATGGTCCTGATACAAATTATTATATTGAAACAAAATCTCCAGATGTGTATCCTGGCATGGAAGAAAAATTGTTAGATACATTGAATAAACATGGTATGTTGACATCTGACAAGTTGAAAAATGGTCAAATCGTAATTCAATCTTTCTCACAAGAAAGCCTATTGAAAATGAAAAAATTGAATCCGAATATACCTTTGATTCAATTAACAGATGTTTTAGAAATACCACGCTATACAGATAAAGATTTAGATTATATTGCTTCTTATGCAGATGGCGTCGGACCTGAATATCATGATGCGACACCTGCTCAAGTTGAAAGACTGCATCAGCATGGTTTACTCGTCCATCCATATACAGCCAATACTAAATTAGCGATGCAAAATTTAATTAATGCGAATGTAGATGGTGCTTTCTCTAATTACATTGATCAATATATGCAATTAAGAGACCAGTCTAATAATCAAAGTGCTTATTAAGTGAAGAAATCCGCTTCAGATTGTGTTTCTGAAGCGGATTTTTTCTAATCTTTAGGCAGCCATTTGTTCAATTTTCCTTTTTTAAATAAAACCATTAAGATGACATAACTGATAAATGCCCCTAATGCACTTGATGTGATAAAAGCAAGCATTAATGGTTTGATCGCTACGTGATGCAAACCGATTACCCAAGCTAATGGAATACACATAAAGCTTCCGATTAACCCTGTACCGATGACTTCACCAAATGCTGCCATAAATAGATGTTTACGATAACGATATAACAAACTGGCTAGCAATACCCCCACCATACTGCCGGGAAATGCAAAAACAGACCCTGTACCAAATATCATACGAATCACAGAAGATAAAAATGCTTGTGCCAATCCATACCATGGCCCGACAAATACAGCACATAAAACATTCGTCATATGTTGTATGGGTGCTGCTTTAATCGGCCCTAATGGGATGACGATAATACTGCTTAAAACTACATTAATCGCAATGAACATTGAAGTTAAAGTGAGTTTTCTCACGTTCATGTTTTAACGCCCCTTCTAGTTTTAATCGTGTTTACTGATCTTGATGTGCTGCGTTTAAACGATCGGCCATTGTATTTATCATCATCTGCAATAAATCATTTGCGTCAGATTGTGCTTCTCTGAATTCAGTCACAATCGGCAAAGCATCTATTTTTTCTTGAATCTGTGCAATCTCTGCTTCACTACGTTTATACGCTTCTATTTTTCCATAATTTTGTAAGTTAACAGATTGTTTCTGTCTTTGTTTTAAATCACTCATCCATTCATCAATATGATGATTACGATGGATTTGTGTTTCAACACGTTGATAATATTTCACGGTATCTAATTGTTTAATTTGATCACTGAGTTTTTGAGCTTGTGCTAAAATGTCTTTTTTCTCATACATTAAGCTTTCACCGCACTTGGTTCATGGACATGCAAGAAAGTGCCATTTAATGAATATTGTTTCGCTTCGTCGATTTTAACATCCACCAATTTACCAATGACTTCTTTTGGTCCTCTGAAGTTCACAAGTTTGTTTTTGTCTGTATAACCTGCTAGTACTTCATTATCTTTTTTACTGCTTCCTTCACATAATACAGTCACAACTTGTCCTTCATAACCTTTTAATGCGCGTTCTGAGTAGTAACCTACTTTTTGATTCAAACGCTGCAAGCGGTCTTTCTTCACTTCTTTTTCTACGTTATCTTTCATACGTGCAGCAGGTGTGCCATCACGCTGAGAGTATAAGTACGTATACGCATGTTCAAATTCGACTTCGTCATATAAAGATAGTGTTTCTTGGAATTGTTCTTCAGTTTCATTTGGGTAACCTACAATGATGTCTGTTGTCAGTGCGACATCTGGGATTGCCGTTTTAATACGATTTACAAGGTCTAAGTAACTTTCTCGTGTGTATTTACGGCCCATAATTTTCAATACTGCATCGTTTCCTGATTGTACTGGCAAGTGAATGTGCGGAACAATATTACCGCCTTTTGCGATGACATCAATCATGTGGTCAGTGAAATCCCAAGGGTGGCTGGTTGTGAAGCGGACACGCGGGATATCAATTTTAGAAATATCTTCGAATAAGTCACCTAAATCATATTCGATATCTTTAAGATCTTTTCCATATGAGTTCACGTTTTGACCTAATAAAGTAATTTCTTGATAACCTTGTCGTGCTAAATCACGGACTTCATCAATAATATCTTGTGGACGTCTGCTGCGCTCTTTACCACGTGTAAACGGCACAATACAATATGTACAGAATTTATCGCAACCATACATAATATTCACCCAAGCTTTGAAATAATCATCACGGACTTTAGGTAAATTCTCAATAACGTCGCCTTCTTTTGACCATACATCAATCACCATAGCTTTAGACATATAGGCTTCTTCAAGAATTTCTGGTAATTTATGAATATTATGAGTACCAAAAATCATGTCTACGTTTTGATATGATTTCAATATCTTATTTACAACTGATTCTTCTTGTGACATACAGCCGCATACACCAATTAAGCAATCTGGACGGTCACGTTTTAAATGTTTCAAGTTACCGATTTCACTGAATACCTTATTTTCAGCATTCTCACGAATTGCACATGTATTAAGTAAAATCACATCTGCTTTTAAAATATCTTCTGCTAATGTATAACCAAGTGCTTCAAATATACCTGCCATTACTTCTGTATCATGCGCATTCATTTGACAACCAAATGTTTTGATGAAGAATGTACGGCCTTTGCCCATCTCTTTAAATCTTTCATCGATTTGGAAATCACGATTATATTGAACATCTTCTTTACCACGTTTTTTCGCTTCTTTTAAACTTGGCGGTTGATAAACTGTTTCGAAGTATTGACTATAATCTTTTTCTTTTTTATTTCGTTGTGCAATAACATCTAAAGAACCTGCTTTTCTTTGTTCTTCATTCACTTCGCAAAATCCTTTCTATATCCCCGATTAATCATTACCTCATTATATATGGTTTAGCCGAAATGTGCAAAATGATTCCAGAAAGAAAAAGCCGACAATCAATCATAAAGTCTTAAAGAGAAACTCTAAGCATTCATGATAAATTAGTCGGCTTTTTAATATTAGTGTTTAGCTTTAGGATTTAAAGCGTCTTTTAAACCTTCTCCAACAAAATTAATACATAATATAGTAAATGTAATAATAAAAGCAGGCGGCATCCAAATCCATGGCTTGCTACTTAACACATCTGCTTCTTGTGCATCTGACAACATATTCCCCCAAGTAGGTGTTGTTTTTTCAATACCAAACCCTAAGAAACTCAAACCCGCTTCTGCTACAATTTGCACTGCGAATAATAACGTTGCTTGTACAATAATGACACTTAATATATTTGGTAATAAATGTTTTAGCATAATTTTATAAACAGGAGTACCAATAGAAACTGCTGCTAAGAAATATTCATTTTCCTTTTCCTGCATAACTTTACCACGTACTAAACGCGCTATTCCTACCCATGATAATACCACTATTACAGCACCTAATATAAATGCAGAACCATATGGATTTTTGATTTTTTCACTGAATGTTGCATTCAATACGATAGCAAATGGAATGAATGGAAATAACATTACAAATTCAGTAATACGCATTAAAATTGTATCTACTTTTCCTCCATAATACCCTGATATCATTCCCACAATAATACCTATAATTAAAATTCCTAAAGTTGTAGTAATTCCGAATACCATTGAAACACGTCCAGAATACAATAATCGACTTAATATATCCCTACCACCAGCATCAGTTCCAAGCCAATGTTCCGGAGACATATCACCTTTTATATATACTAAATTTTGAGTATTAGGGTCATGCGGAGCAATAAGCGGAGATAACATTGAAATCACAAAAATTAAAAACAGTGAAATTAGTGCAGTCATTGCCAACTTATTGTGCGTAAAATTTATAAATGCACTTTTTAATGGTGAAATGCTTTCGTTTTTATCTTTAAATTTTTTAGACATATTTTCTCCTCCTTAGTTGCTCTTAATTCTTGGATCAACAATACTATATGCAATATCTGATATTAAGTTTGCTAATAATCCTAAGAATGAAAAGAATAGTAATAAAGCCATCATTAACGGATAATCTTTACCGCTAATCGCTTCGATTAAGAGTTTACCGATACCTGGATAAGAGAAAATAGTTTCAGTAATAACTGCCCCACCAAAAATTGATAAAACATCTCCACCAAAGAAAGTAACAATTGGAATAACTGAATTCCGCAAAATATGTTTGTTATATATTTTATTTGTTGAAATTCCATTAGATCTTGCTGTTCTTACATAGTCTTTACGAGAATTTTCAATAATATCGTTTCTTAAGAATTGAACATAGCCTGCAGTTGACATGACTCCTAGTATTAAAGCTGGTAAGAATGCATGATAAAGTTTACTCATATAATAAGGAAACGTACCTTCCTCCAAACCTATCGTAACTGATCCTTGGAATGGAAATAGATTTAACTGAAATGCAAATAAATATATCGCAAATACACCAGCTACAAATGATGGTAAGGCCAATAAGAAATAATTGGCAACTTGTATTGTGTAGTCTAAAGGTGAATAAGCTTTGCGCCCAGAAATAATTCCTAAAGGAAACGCTAAAATATATGTGATAATCAAGCTGAGTGTTCCTAAAATAATCGTGTTCGGCATACGCTCTTCTATCAAATCAATTACAGGTCTTTTAAACCTAACTGATTCACCTAAATCACCATGTGCAATTTTTTCAGCCCATTTTATGTATTGAACATGAATAGGTTGATCATAACCCAATTTTTTTCTTTGGGCTTCAAAATATTGCGCTGAATTTTCAGATGAAGAGCCCGCTCCTGTAAACGCATCACCAGGTTGTAATTTTGAAATACCAAAGATAACTATTGAAATTAAAAATAATAAAGGAATCATTAATAATAATCGACGTATAATTAACTGAATCATTTCTCCACCTCTTCCTCAATCAACAAACAAGCTGCGAAATGATTAGGATTAACTTGTTTATATTCAGGTTTTGTTGTTTTGCATGCTTCTTGAGCTATGGGACACCTAGTATGAAACGGGCATCCAGTTGGAGGGTTTGCTGGAGATGGCAAATCACCTGTTAACAAAATACGTTCCTTCCTTTTTTCTTGATCAATTTCTGGAATTGCTGAAATTAGTGCTTGCGTATATGGATGTTTAGGATTTTTGTATATTTCATCTGCTGGTCCTTGTTCAACAATATGACCTAAATACATAACACCTATATAGTCACTTACATGTTTTACAACACTTAAATCATGTGCGATAAATAAATAACTTAGGTCAAATTCTTTTTGAAGATCATCTAACAAGTTTAATACTTGTGATTGAACCGAAACATCTAATGCACTTACTGGTTCATCCAAAATAATCAGTTTCGGTTTCAACGCCAATGCACGTGCTATTCCTACTCTTTGCCTTTGTCCACCAGAAAACTCATGTGCATACTTATAATAATCTTCAGTATTTAATCCAACTTTCAACAATAATTCTTTAACTTCTTTTTCTAACTCTTTTTTCGATTTTTTAGTATAATTTTTTATCGGTTCTCCGACTATATCCCCAACCATTTGTAAAGGATTTAGAGATGCATATGGATCTTGGAAGACCATTTGAAATCCTTTTCTAGCTTCTCGTAATTTTTTACCTTTAAGATGAGTAATATCTTCGTTGTCAAAAGTTATTGTCCCCTCACTAGGTTTTTGCAACCTTAAGATACTTCTTCCAGCAGAAGATTTACCACAACCAGATTCACCTACCAAACCCATTGTTTCGCCCTTTTTTATTTTGAAGCTTATACCATCGACAGCTTTTACATGTCCAACAGTTCTACGGAAAAATCCACCTTTGATTGGATAATATTGTTTGAGATTATTTACTTCTAAGATTGTCTTTTTATCCATAGTTTCCCTCCATTAATTTGCATCATATAGATGACAAGCAACTTTATGCTCTGCATCAATTTGTTTCAAAGATATATCTCCTGTTTTGCAGATATCCATTACAGAAGGACATCTATTTGCAAACCTGCATCCTTGTTTCGGCATATTAACTAATGAAGGTACACTTCCTTCAATTACTTCTAATTTTTCAGTCCTTTCATCCAATTTAGGAATCGACCTAATCAAAGCTTGAGTGTAAGGATGTTTTGGAAATTGGAAAATTTCATTTGTTAAACCTGTTTCAATAATATTTCCAGCGTACATAACTGCAACTCTGTCACAAAGTTCAGATATTACAGCTAAATCATGTGAAATGAATATGATAGACATATCATTTTCTTTTCTTATTTTCTTTAAAAGTTCTAAAATTTGAGCTTGAACGGTTACGTCTAGTGCAGTGGTAGGCTCATCAGCAATCAGCAAATCTGGCTGGCACGATATCGCTAAAGCTATCATTACTCTTTGACGCATACCTCCAGATAACTGATGGGGATAGTTATCTATTACTTCTGCAGCTCTAGGAATTCCAACTTGATTAAGTAGCTCAATCGCCCTTTCTCTTGCATCTTTTTTACTTAGTTTTAGATGTAAAATTATTTTTTCAATAAGTTGGTTTCCTATTGTAAAAACAGGGTTTAAAGCAGTCATAGGTTCTTGAAAAATCATTGAAAGTTCTTTACCACGCATTTTGTTATATTCACTTTCTTTAATATTATCTATACGCTTTCCTTTAAAACTGATTTCCCCTTGGTCAATTCGTGCTATTTTTTCAGGTAATAATTGCATTACAGATAAACTTAAAACTGATTTCCCAGATCCAGATTCTCCTACAATTCCGAGAATTTCTCCTTTTTTTACTGATAGATTAATATTATTTACTGTAGAAAACCAATCTTTTTTTTATGTAGAAGCTGGTTCTTAATTGTGTTATTTCTAATATATTCTCTGATGTCAATTTAAACACTCCTCTTTTGCTTAGAAAAAGCCTCGAAATCTATCGAGGCTTTTACAAGCAAAACTTTATTTTTCTACAGTCCATTCATTTGCAGGGTTAGAACCTTTGAAAGAAACTTCAAAGTTTTTAACTTTATTGCTTACTAAAGTAATATCTTCTAGCTCAACAAGTGGAATAACAGGTACTTCTTCATTCCATATTTTTTGTCATTTTAAGTAGATATCTTTACGTTTTTCTTTACTATTTCCAACTACATCATAGTCTGTTGCTTCAGCTAATAATTTATCTGATTCAGGATTGTTGTATCTTGATTCATTCCATAGAGCATTTGATTTATACAAGCCTGATGGATCTGGATCGGCACCTTGTGACCAAGTTCTGAAATAAACTTCCATGCTCTTATCAGCATTTTCTAAATCTGAACCAAATTTACCAAACTCAACCATGCTAACTTTTGTTTTTAAACCTACTTTTTCCCAATAACCTTTTAATGCAGCAGTTCTTGGTTCGAATGTTGGGTTTGTACCAGCATAGTGTTTCAAATTAATTTCAAACTTTTTACCTTTAGGATCTTCTCTGAAGCCGTCTCCATCTTTATCTTTATATCCTGCTTCATCTAACAATTGTTTTGCTTTTTTAACATTATATTTGTAATCAGTTAAACCTTTATTACCTTGAGAAACCCAATGGTTTGTTGGGATTAACGAGTTAGTAGGTTTACCATAACCTTGTAAGAAAGCTTTAATCCATTCGTCTTTATTAATTGCGTAGTCCATTGCTTTTCTTAATTTAACATCTTGGTATTTCGGACGTGGTTCTCCAACCTTCATTGCTTTTTTATCATAACCGTTTAACACGAAACCAACGATCATATATGAAGTTGATGGCGAAGTTAAAATTTTAACATTATCTGTTTTAGACTCTTTAATTTGTTTAGCCATTGGTGCTGTACCTTCACTAACCATATCGATGTCACCGTTTTGAAGTGCTTTTACAATAGCATTTTGGTCAACAACTTTATAGTTGATTTTGTCTAACTTAGGTTCGCCTTTCCAATAATCTTTATATTTTTCAAATTGTACAGATTCACCGTCTACGATTTTCTTAACTTTGAATGGTCCGTACCCAATTGGATGTTTACGCACAGCATCTGATTTAGCCATATCTTTAACAGGGATATCTTTGAATATCTTTTCGTTTAATAAATCCCCGCTATAAATTCTCAATAAATTGTTAACTTTCTTTTCTTTAAATGTAACTTCTACATTATAATCATCAATTTTTTTGATACCAGAAATTGTTTCTGCTTTACCTTCATGTTTTTCTTTTGCCCCTTCAATAGCTTCTACAGTATCATAACGTGGTCCATCATATTCAGGGTTTGCTAAAGTTTCTAAAGTAAAAATCCAGTCATTAACTGTAAGTGGGTCGCCGTTTTGCCACTTAACACCCTTTTTCAAAGTGAACTTATACTTTTTAGCAGGTTCAACTTCTTTCCATGAAACTAAATTAGGCTTCATTTGTAAGTGATCATCCATTTTAAATAGCCCATCACTGAACAAACCAATTACACCAGCATCAGTTGAAGATGCTGCAAATATTCCTGAGAAGTTTCCTTCTGGTGGTGCACCGGAACCGATTTTTAAAGTTCCGCCTTTCGCATTACTTTTCCCAGTACTTCCTGATTCTCCATTTGCATTATCAGAATCAGATTTTTTACTGCCACAAGCTGATAAAACTAATAGCAAAGACAACAATACAATTGCTAATTTAAACCATCTTCTCTTCATATAATTCCTCCTTTAATCTACATTGCGAAATTCTATAATCGAATTATATTAATTGTCTGACTATTGTGTCAACTTTACATTCTATTTTTATCAACCTATTTAATTACACTTTTGCAAATAAAAAAAGACTCAAGTATTCATCATGTAAAAAGTGAATACTTGAGCCTCAAGCAATAAATATATATGCCTTTTAATCGTATTTTATTGTTAATTCTTCCATGGTAATACCTGTAGGTACATAATAAAATCTAACTTGACTAATAACTCCTGGTACTTCCAACTCAACCATTCTATCATTAATGCTTTGAATTAAAATTAAACACTCGCTCATTGTGCCTTGAACGGTTGTTTCTAAAGGAGCTACTCGAAAATCTAATCCAGATTGCTCAATAATTGCTATCGCTTCATCTACGTATGGAATAACATCTTCGCCGTTTGGTGTTTGAGGTAAAACTTGGATACTCATCAACGTATCTTGCATATCAAAATTCCTCTTTTCATCAGTAGTTACTTTAAATGTATCAAATTTTAAATGAAGTGTGTATTTGTATTACATAAATATTTATATTGTATGGTAATAGCAACTCACTATAATAAGACGGTTTTCAACAACTTTAAAAACAAGACGATGTATGTCGTCTATTGCTATCGATTTAAATCCTCCGCACTTCACTCTTTTAACCATTAATGGAACAGGCTTATTATCTTCATCAAAAGGAATATTTCCTTTAATTTGTTGAACTCTTTTATTAAACTTTTCAACTAGTTCTTTATTGCGACTTTTGAAATGTGTGTGATCTTGATTTGCAGATTCTGTGAAATCTATTAACATACTCTCATCCACAAGCACTTTTACTAAACCCCCATTTACATAATCACGTATACATCTTGCTAAATGTTCACGATTAGCAGCAGTTTTAAGTAAATATTTTCTTTCTTCTAGTCCTTCTTTATCTATATCATTATCATCACTTTGATTATTTAAATAATCGGGATATTTTCCTAAACAATTCGTGAATATGTTGTCTAATAATCTTTGCTGCTTAGCACTCTCTTCATCATTTCTATTAATCTCTTGTGTCATTTATCCACCTCTTTAATATGACATATTTCACAATACCCAATTAAAGTGGTTTACCAAACGTTTAATCGAATAATTAACTTGAATTATATAAAATAATATTATATTTATGTATGAAAACTACATTTCAAAAAGAAAAAGCTTTCATTAAGCCTTTATAGGTTTATACCCTATTAACAACATAATGAAAGCTATTATATTTATTAAATAAATTGTTTTGTTAAGTCTTCAAATTGTTCTTTATCAATTTTGATATCTTGTTTTGCTAAAGGTTCACCGTTCATTTGTTCAATTTGAGATTCATATGACGGTGTTTCTTTATCTTGATAAACGATACCAGTTAGTAGTGATTCATGATCAATCACTGTTTGAATTGCTTTGTTTTTGTCAGCAGTATCATAATCTTCAATATCATCAATAGATACCAAATGTTCTTTAAACCAATCATAAGTATTTACTTTATTGTAAGTTACACATGGAGAAAAGACATTTACAAATGAGAAACCATCATGATTGATAGCTTCTTCAATAAGTTTAGTTAGTCCTTTGATATCACTTGAGAAACCTTGTCCTACAAAGGTTGCACCAGAAGATAATGCAAGTTCTAAAGGTGCTACATTTTGCTCAATGTTACCTTTTGGAGTTGTTTTCGTCACAAACCCTGGTGCAGAAGATGGTGATGTTTGTCCTTTAGTCAAACCATATATTTGGTTATCCATAACAATGTAAGTGATGTTCATGTTTCTGCGTAAAGCATGAATAGTATGACCCATACCAATTGCATAGCCATCTCCATCACCGCCTGAACAAATAACAGTTAAATCTTTATTCGCCATTTTCACACCTTGTGCAATTGGCAATGCACGACCATGAATAGCGTGCATACCATATGAATTTACATAGCCTGATAAACGTCCTGAACAACCAATACCAGTGATTAATGCTACTTCTTCAGGTTCTAATCCGACATTCGCCGCAGCTTTTTGTATTGCAGCTTGAACTGAGAAGTCACCACAACCTGGACACCAGTTTGGTTTAACGTTATTTCTAAAATCTTTAAATGTTGCCACTTGTACCCACTCCTTCAGTCTCTTTGGCAATCTCTAATCCTTTATCTTCAATTTCATGCGGTAAAAATGGTGTACCGTCATATTTTGTTTGTTTAATCAATTTACCGTGAACATTAACATTCATTTTTAATATATTCGCTAATTGACCTTGATAGTTGTGTTCAACTACTACTACTTTTTTCGCTTTGTCTACTGCTTCTTGCACTATTTCTGCTGGGAATGGATGTAATTGTCTGATTTGTAAATGATTTACTTTGACACCTTGGTTTTCAAGACGTGCTTTTCCTTCTTGGATAGCACCTTTAGTTGAAATAAATCCAATATATAAGATGTCCGCTTCATCATACGGTTGATCATCAATAACAGGTTCACTAATTAATAAGTTTTCTGTTTTACGCATACGTTTATCCATTTGTTCTTGACGGTTTTGTGCAGATTCACTTGGTTTACCTTCTTGGCTGTGTTCTACACCTGTGACGTGGTGAATACCGCCTTTTACACCTGGAATAGGTCTTGGAGATACACCGTTAGCAGTAAGTGCGTAACGTTTGAAGTAAGATTTATCATCTTCTTCTCTTTCAATATCTCCTTGTAAAAGCTCACCGCGTTTGATTTCAATACGGTCGTAATCTAACTGCTCAACTGTTTGTTTACCTAATGCTAATTGCAAGTCACTTAAAATAATAACAGGACATTGATATTCTTCAGCTAAATTGAATGCTTCAACTGTTAAATAGAAAGAATCTTCTGCATCAGTTGGCGCAATAACAATTTTCGGAATATCACCATGTGTACCGTATATCATTTGCATTAAATCTGATTGTTCTTCTTTAGTAGGCAATCCTGTAGAAGGGCCTCCGCGTTGTGTATTGATAATAACAAGCGGAGTTTCTGTCATACCAGATAGACCGATTGATTCCATCATCAATGATAAACCAGGACCTGCAGAAGCTGTAAATGCACGTACACCTGCATAATTTGCACCAATTGCCATTGTAGCAGCTGCAATTTCATCTTCAGTTTGAATAACAGTTCCGCCGACTTTCGGCAGATTATCAATCATATACTCCATAATTTCTGATGCTGGTGTAATTGGATAAGCAGCCATAAATTTACAACCTGCAGAAATCGCACCTAAACCTACTGCATCATTACCAATCATATAAAGATGCGGTTCAGAATCACTTGGTTCTAAGTGATAATCGCCTTCTAATTCTGGCATTTGTTCTTTCATTGCATCATAGCCTTGGTGTAAAGCTTGAATATTGCTTTCTACAATTTTTTCACCTTTTTTACCAAAAGTATTTGCAATAAGTGCTTCAAATGATTGGATATCTAAATCCATAACGGCACAAGTCGCACCGATAGCTACCATATTTTTCATTAATTTATTTCCTAATTCTTTTGCAATATCAGTAAAAGGAAGAATAATAAGTTGTGCTTTGCAATCTTCAGGTTTAGAAGGTTTAGCTTTCGCATCAGCGATAATCACACTGTCGTCACGCATCTCATGGTGATTTAACTCAATTGTTTCTTGGTCGAATGCAACGAGAATATCTAAATCATCACTAATAGCATGAACTGGCTTTGTTGATACTCTAATTTTATTATTGGTATGACCGCCTTTAATTCGGCTTGAGAAATGTCTGTAACCGTATAGGTAGTACCCTTTACGGTTCATAGCTGTGGCAAAGATTTCCCCTGTCGATTCGATTCCTTCACCTTGTTGACCGCCAACTTTCCATGATACTTGTGATTTCATACCTTTGCCTCCTGTAATTTAATTCACTATTAATCATAACAAAATAAACCACTGTTTTACTATATTCACAGTGGTTTTACTATAAATTCATACTAATGGACGATACTTATTTTAACATGTCGAATGGATGATCTTCATTAATTAAAATTCGTTCAATATTTTTAGTTTGACCCTCTTTGTTTAAATCAATCACAACACCAGATAAAACTTCTCGGCCTTCATCAGGAACAACATGTCTTTGAGGAAGACTTGAAATAAATCGATAAATGACTTCGTCTCTGTTAATTCCTAAAATACCATCATAAAATCCTGTCATACCTACATCTGTAATGTAACCTGTACCGTTTGGAAGAATGCGATTATCTGAAGTCTGAATGTGTGTATGTGTTCCAACAACAGCACTTGCACGACCATCTAAATACCATCCCATCGCATTTTTCTCCGACGTCGTTTCAGCATGAAAGTCCACAAAAATATATGGTGTTTCTTTTTGTGCTTCTTCTATTAATTGGTCTGCTTTTTTAAAAGGATCATCTATGTCTTGCATAAATGCACGTCCTTGAAGATTGATGACTGCTAGTTTATCTTCGTTTATTTGTATAAAACGCATTCCGATACCAGGTGCCTCATCAGGAAAATTAGCTGGTCGTACCATGCGTTTTGCTTCATCGATAAATTCATAAATTTGACGTTGTCCATAAGTGTGATTACCCATGGTCATAAAATCAACGCCTTCTCTTAATAATTCTTTATAAATTTTTTCAGTAATCCCTTTTCCGTGTGCAGCATTTTCTGCATTCACGATTGTAACTGTGGGACGATATTGCTGTTTAAGTTTCGGTAAATAAGTTGAAATCGCCTCTCTACCTACTTTACCGACAATATCACCGATAAATAATATTCTCAAAGTGAATTCATCCTCTCTTATTAGTTAGTTTAATAGAAAAGGTCAATATTGAAAAGTCTATAATAAGCAAGATTCCACTCTTTCATTAACTTTTTCCAAAAATATATTTAATTTTATGGAGAGGGGGTAAAGAATCATTAAGGCAAGACATAGTAAGATTGTTCAAAAATACGTCAATTATCGCTTATCGCGATACTTTTTTGAAAATTGTTTCTATGTTATGATTTGTCTATCAAATTTATAGGAGATGTAATAACTAAATGTCAATTAACATTGATCCCGAAAAGTTTGCAGAACTTGTACTTCAATCAAATCCTTCAAAAAGTGAGGACCCAGAAGACATCGCAAAAGACTCTTTAGAACTTTATATCAACGCTTATCGTTTAGCTGAGAGATATGCTAATTTATCATCAAATGCTTTCGATACTTGTGAAGTTTTAAAAGAAGTTAAAAACACTGATTTATTACTAAGCAAATAATTAATTAAAAAAGATAAAGCAATAAAAATAGGACATACCGAAGCGGTATGTCCTATTTTTATTGCCTATTCCTTTGTAAATTTATTAATCAATAATTCCATATTCTGATCAATGTATTTATTTGTATGCGTTAACAGATAAAAATATCGTTCAATGTTTAAAGGTATAATCTCTAGTTTTTCTTTATCAAAAGGCGTTAATGTTTTTTTGGAAACTATAGAGAAACCGTAACCATCATGAACCATATGTTTTATCAAAGTTGTATTATTTATCTCAACTAAAAATGGATGCAGTTCAAATTGCGCTAATCCTTCTTCTTGATAAACACGTGTTCCGGAACCTTTTTCACGTACAAAACATGTATCCATATTATATTGACTCTCTTTTTTTCGAATAAGAACCATTTCATCTTTTTCGATTCTCTTACTGTCTATCATATTGACCTGAATTTCTTTTTCTATAATCCCTATATCGATTACATTACGCTTTATATTCTCAATGACATGCTCAGAATTGTCTAAATGTACATGTATATGCAAACGAGGATATTGATGAGCTAAATCGGCAAGTTTTTGAGCCAAACGGTATTCACCATAAGTATAGCTGCTTCCGATTGTTAATTCACCAGATATTGTATGGGGTGCTTGTTTTAAATCTCTTCTAAGTGCTTCTTCTAAATGCTTTTGTTTTAGAGCATACCTGAATAATTTTTCTCCATCACTAGTTAAAGTCATTCTTGAATGTTTGAATTCGAAAACTTTAACATCATATTCAACTTCCAACTTTTTAATATCTCGGCTGATAGAAGGTTGTGATGTATAAAGATTTTCAGCCGCTTTCGTAAAACTTTGTGCTTTTACCACTTCAATCAGTACTTTAAATGGATCCATTTTAAATTTGCCTCCCCTACCCCACCGAAGATTATAACAAATTTGTTATAACTATTATACTAATTATTTATTTCACGATATAAAGTTAAGGTGCTAATCTTAAATCAAAGGAGATGATGTAATGACTGCTTCAAAAAATAAATATTTCATCCTTGGTATTGTCTTTACGCTCATCATTGCAATTATAAGTTTAACTTTATCTAAAGTACCCATTTTAGATAAAGTCGGTGCGCTAACAATCGCTATTTTAATTGCTATATTATATCGACACTTTAAAGGTTACCCAGAGAATTACAGAAATGGTATTGAATTTTCGTCAAAACGTTTATTGAAACTTGCTATAGTCTTATATGGTCTGAAACTAAACATTAATGAAATTATCACTAAAGGTGGAACTTTGCTTCTTGTAGATATTGGAGTAGTAATTTTCAGTATAGCTGGTATTTACTTTTTGAATAAGTGGATTAAAGGAGATTTAAATTTAGGTATTTTACTAGGAATTGGTACTGGTATTTGCGGAGCCGCTGCTATAGCGGCAACAAGTTCAATTCTTAAATCCCGCGAAAAAGATGCAGCAATTAGTATTGGTATTATCGCTTTGATCGGAACTATTTTTTCACTTAGTTATACAGTTTTTGATAGTTTCTTACACTTATCACCACAATTATACGGGGCTTGGACTGGTACTAGTTTGCATGAAATTGCCCATGTAGTGCTTGCAGCTGACTTTTCTGGAGATCAGGCATTAAGTATTGCTTTATTAGGTAAATTAGGTCGTGTATTCCTCCTGATACCCGTCAGCATTATTTTAATAATAATCATGAAATTCCGATCTAAGAACAAATATGAAAGCCAAAAAATTGATATTCCTTACTTTTTAATTGGATTTGTAATTATGGCCGTAATTCATACGTACATTAATATCCCTCAAACGATTATGAATGTACTCGATTTCATCACAAATCTCTTTATGATGATGGCTATGGTCGCTTTAGGATTAAATGTCTCATTTAAAGATTTAAAGAACCGTGCTTTTAAACCATTAATTGCTGTCATAGTTATATCACTTTGTTTATCCGCACTTACATTTTTATTATTGAATTCCATCTACTAAATTATATGTAAAGGCGAGATTTTTATTATTTCTCGTCTTTTTACTTTACTAAATTCGGAAATAATAAAACCCCAGACCTTCATGGTCTAGGGTTATGATTTCAAAAATTATTTTGCATATTCAATTGCTCTCGTCTCACGAACAACTGTCACTTTAATATGTCCTGGATATTGTAGTTCATCTTCTATTTGTTTTTTAATATCTCTCGCTAGACGGTGTGCTTTCAAATCATCAATTTCATCAGGTGATACAATCACTCTGATTTCTCTACCAGCTTGAATTGCGAATGCTTTTTCAACACCATCGTAACTTTCAGATAAAGCTTCTAAACGCTCTAATCTTCTAATATAGTTTTCAAGTGTCTCTTTACGCGCACCTGGACGAGCTGCAGATAAAGCATCTGCTGCTGCTACCAATATAGAGATAATTGATGTTGGTTCTACATCACCGTGATGAGAGTGGATTGCATTAATAACTGTTTCACTCTCATGGTATTTTTTAGCAAGTTCAACACCGATTTCTACATGACTGCCCTCAACTTCATGGTCAATAGCTTTACCAACATCATGTAATAAACCAGCTCTTTTAGCCAATGTCACATCTTCACCTAATTCAGCAGCCAACATTCCTGTTAAGTGAGCTACTTCAATTGAGTGTTTTAAGACATTTTGACCGTAACTTGTTCTAAATTTCAAGCGACCTAAGATTTTAACTAAATCTGGATGCATATTATGAACATTGATTTCAAATGTTGCTTGTTCACCAGCATCACGGATAATATCATCTACTTCTTTACGCGCTTTTTCTACCATATCTTCAATACGTCCTGGATGAATCCGTCCGTCTGAAACTAAGTTAACTAACGCTGTACGTGCAATTTCTCGTCGAATTGGATCAAAGCCAGATAAGATAACAGCTTCTGGTGTATCGTCAATAATCAAATCTATACCTGTTAATGTTTCTAATGTACGAATATTTCGACCTTCTCGTCCAATAATTCGTCCTTTCATTTCATCATTAGGTAAGTTTACTACCGATACTGTAGATTCTGACGTATGTTCAGCTGCTAAACGCTGAACAGTTGTAGCTAATAATTCTTTTGCTGATTTATCAACTTTTTCTTTTGCTTCATTTTCCTTTTCTTTAACAAGTACTGCAATATCTTGTGACAGTTCTTCTTCAACACGTTGGAATTGTTCATTAATTGCTTCTTCACGTGTGAGACCGGAGATGCGTTCTAATTCTTGTTCGTGCTTCATTATTATTGATTGAACACTACTCTCTTTTGTATCTACTTGTTGTTGTTTTTCTTCAATTTTCGATTCTTTTTGCTCTAAAATCTCATCTTTCTTATCTAATAGATCAGACTTACGCTCTAAGTTATCTTCTTTTTGAAGGAGTCGGGCCTCTTGTTTTTGAAGATTACCACGTATTTCACGAAGTTCATTTTCGGTTTGTTCTTTTAAACGTTGATTTTCTTCTTTAGCCTCAAGTAATCTCTCTTTTTTGAGATTATCTGCTTCTTTGTTCGCCTGATTTATAATATCATCTGCAGTTTGTTTTGCTTGAACTTGTTTCTCATGCAAAACTTTTTGGGCTGCAATATACCCTACAACAACTCCTAGAATACACCCCAGCAAAATGAGTAGGAGGGTTAATAAATTCACACAAACACCTCCTTTTTCTAGGATTTTGTTTATTTGTATATCAGTTTCAATATGATTATATGAAGTTATATAAGAATCATACATACTAATTGTACTTTTTAAATACAAGGAGTGTCAAGGTTAATAATTGGTGCTCACTATTTAATTCAAAATATTGTGTTTAGAAATATATAGTTATATTTTTATCTATAAAATTCGTTTTAAAATAATACAATGATTGCTATGTAAAAAAAGAGCCTGTCCACTTGAAAACAGGCTCAACTTTACTACTTAACTATTCTTCATCAAATAAATTTGTATTTTCATTTTTCTCTGCTTCAGCTTGTTTTTCATCTTTTTCCTCAATATCGCCATCGAAAATACCTAATTTTTGTCTTAATTTATTATCAATATCTTGTTTGATTTCAGGATGCTCTTTCAAATAATTTTTGACATTTTCTTTACCTTGACCCATTCTGTCTCCATTATATGAATACCATGCACCTGATTTATCAACGATATCATTTTCAACACCTAAGTCGATTAATTCGCCTTCTTTAGAAATACCTTGACCATACATAATATCTACTTCAGCTACTCTGAATGGTGGTGCTACTTTGTTTTTAACAACTTTAATTTTAGTACGGTTACCCACAATTTCTTGACCTTGTTTCAACTGTTCAGCACGACGTACTTCTAAACGAACTGAACTGTAGAATTTCAATGCTCTACCACCTGGAGTTGTTTCAGGGTTACCGAACATAACACCGACTTTTTCACGGATTTGGTTGATGAAAACAGCAGTACAATTTGATTTAGAAATGGCACCAGAAAGTTTACGTAATGCTTGAGACATTAAACGTGCTTGTAAACCAACATGTGTATCTCCCATTTCACCTTCAATTTCAGCTTTAGGTGTTAAAGCTGCTACTGAGTCGACAACAATAATATCTACAGCACCGCTTCGAACGAATGCTTCAGCAATCTCTAAACCTTGTTCCCCATGGTCTGGTTGAGATAAATATAAGTTATCGATATCTACACCTAATGCTTCAGCATAAACAGGATCTAGTGCATGTTCTGCATCGATAAATGCTGCAACGCCGCCTTGTTTTTGTACTTCCGCAATAGCATGTAAAGCTACAGTAGTTTTACCAGAACTTTCTGGCCCATAAATTTCTACAATTCTTCCTTTAGGGTATCCACCGACACCTAAAGCGTTATCTAATGTTACAGAACCGCTTGATATACTTGAAACACGACGTGCTTTATTGTCGCCTAGTTTCATAACTGCACCTTTACCAAACGATTTCTCCATATTCTTAATGACAGTATCTAGCGCTTTTTGACGTTCATTATCCAATATTGGACCTCCTAATCGAGATTTAGTCTCTTAATTATCTTAATTAATACTATACAGTGTTTGATGATAAAACACAAGCAATTTGCGAATGTTTGTTCGATTAATTTCAATCAAAAATCCTATTTAAGCGAACATCCGTACCTGTTTTCGAACTTTTTAAAACTTATATCCTCAAGAAAACAAATTAATAAGACGGATGTAGACATAATTTGGCGTTCTGTGTTTAACTAAATTTCTTTTTTGTGTCATCACAAACGATTCACTCTCGAAGCCTTTTTCTGTCAACACACCTAAATGCACTTTTTCGCCATCATATAATAATGAAATACTGATTTCTGTTTGATAAAAATCTCTTACGTAAGCTGCAGAAAGTTTCAAACGTTCTTCAAGGGTTAAAGTGCTGCTTACATATTTATCATTATCAAGCAGCATACCTTTTAATTGGTTGTCTTTATCATACTCTTTAAGTCGTGAGTAAATCTCAGCTGAGGTTACACCATCATATATCGCAAAATCACCTGGTATTTTAGCTAAAACAGCTTGTTCGATTTTAGTATGATCTGAGCCATAATAATATTTACCAATACGTTTAAGAATTTCTTCTTTAACAGGTGCAATAAGTTTTTCACACTCTTCTTGGTTTCTGCCATTCGCTGTTAAACGCGTAGAGACCTCATGAGGACCTGCTAATGGCGCAATAGTTGGATTAGATTGATTATCTATTAAATCCATTAATTCTGTTTCTACTCTTGATTCACCGATACCCGCAAATCTTAACTGTTCAGAAAAAATTAATTTATCTCCTTCTAATAAATAAGGAAGCAGCTCATTTTCTGCCATAGGCTGCATTTCTTTAGGCGGTCCAGGCATTAAGGCAACACGTTTGCCATCTTGCTCAACTAACATACCAGGTGCCATACCTACTTTATTAGGAAGCACTTTTGCGCCTTCAATCACTAAGGCCTGTTGTTTATTGTTTTCACTCATTTCTTGATGTTGCTCTTTAAAATAATTTTCAATATATTCTAATGCTTCATTATCAGTCACAAGCTCTTTACCAAAAACTTTAGCTACTGTGTGTTTTGTTAAATCATCTTTTGTAGGCCCTAAGCCACCTGTCATGATGACAGTATCATTTTCTTCTAAAGTTTGTCTTAACAAGCGTTCTAAACGTTCTGGATTATCACCGATGACCGCTTGTTCCATAACATTCAAGCCTACACCATTAAACAATTGTGCTAAATATTTAGCGTTTGTATTCAGTATTTGACCTAATAATAATTCTGAACCAACTGCTACAATTGAAATTTTCATATCTATTCCCCCATCTTCAAATGGTTTCTAATCCTAATCTACACAAAAATAAGGATGTCACAAACACAGTCATTTGTGAACTCATTTGCACTGTAAAATGCCAAAATGAAAAATAACTGCATTGATAACACCCTAAATATTTGAATCTTATTATTGTTGTTTAAAAACATCTCTGCCTTTATAGAAATATTCAATTCCAGACAAGATTGTAAAGAATACGCCGATATACAATAATACTTGGCCTAATGGAAAACCAATCCACATTGCTAGTGGTTCACCAAGTAAAATCCAAACTAATGCAACCATCGTAACTGCTGTTTTAATTTTTCCAAGTTGTCCAGCAGCACTTACGAATCCTTGTTCAATTTGTAATAAACGTAAACCTGTTACCGCAAATTCACGAGCAATAATAATGATTGCTACAACTGAATTGGTTAAATCTAATTGTACAAGTACAATTAGAGCACTCGCAACAAGTAATTTATCTGCTAGCGGATCTAAGAATTTACCCATATTAGTAACTAAATTCCATTTACGCGCTAAATAACCATCCGCAAAGTCACTTAATGAAGCAACAATAAAGATAATTCCACTGATAAATTGCTCAATACGTATTTCATAGCCACCGATAAAAGTCATATTGCCAAAGCCGAAATTCACTAAAGCAAATAGTATAAATACCGGTATTAAAATTACCCTAAAGACTGTAATCTGATTGGGCAGGTTCATAATTTAACTCCTCACTTCTAACTTATCATATTATAAAAAGAGAACTGCCAACACCCATAATACTGCAGTCAAAATAATAAATCCTGACAACCAAATTACAAGCTGTCTTGAATCTTTATTTTGCGTTTTATACATAGGTGGATTAGGCCCGCTGAATTGTTCAATAGATTTATCATATTGACGCTCAGCAGGTTGAGGCAATTCTTCTCTATGATGATGAATTAATATAGATGAATCTGTATTCACAGCCTTTGCATATTTCATAATAATTCCTTCAGCGTAATTCGGATTTTTAAGGGCTTCAAAATCATTATTTTCAATTAAGACTAGTGTTTCTCGTTTTACATTAGTCTGTTTTTCTAATTCATTTAAAGTCATCCCTAGACGCTCTCTTTTTCCTTTTAAAGTCTGTCCAATTGTATTGCTCATCCGTTTACACTCCTTGATACATTATTCGAAAAATCCAAAGCCTCCACCAAATTCATCAAAAGTATCACCAAAATCTAAATTATTCTTACTTTTAACTGTTTTTTGTTTCATATGCTCATATTTAATTTCTTGATCATCTGTTTCTCTCAGTTCAATAATATAATCGAAATCATCGAGTTGATAGTCACAAGATTCAACAAACAAATCAGGATGTTCTACTACTTTAATAGCAGGCAAAGTCATTACTTCATCTACTAACTGGCGATGTTTAGGATCTTGTTCTCTAGCTGTAACCGCACCATCAATGATATAAACATGTTCTGGTCCATATTCGCCCTTAAGCAATGAGTTTCTAACTGTTTGTTTTATTAATGTTGAACTGATAAATAACCAACGTTTATGTGCACAAACACTACCTGCTACTATAGATTCTGTTTTACCGACACGCGGCATTCCTCTGATTCCAATTAATTTATGGCCGTCTTCTTTAAAAATTTCAGCCATAAAATCAACAAGCAGCCCTAAATCTTCACGTTCGAATCTAAACGTTTTTTTATCTTCAGCATCTTGTTTTATATAACGACCATGGCGTACAGCCAAACGATCTCTTAATTCAGGTTTGCGAAGCTTTTTAATCGATATTTCATCAATTTGATTCACAATATCTTCAAAGCGATGCATTTTATCCACACTTTCGGCTCTGATTAATAGTCCTCTGCGATTTTGTTCGACACCATTAATAGTCACAATGCTTATTCCCATCATTCCTAGAAGACTTGAGACATCTCCTAATAAGCCCGCTCTATTAAATGTAATTTCATATTCCAAATACCATTCAATTTTACGTTCTGGTGCTATCATGTTTTTCCACGCCCCTTAGTTCAAACATCGAATAGAACACTTATGATGCATCTTTACGTCCTATGTACGAGTAAAAGATAACTACATTATAGCATTATCTCATGAAATATGAATATAGAAATCAATAACTAAATGTACCAACCGCCATTAACTTTTTGAACAGTTCCAGTTACACTTTGCGCCATTGGATGATACAAATATGCACATGTGTAAGCGACTTCTTCTGGTGCAACCATTCGCTGCTGCGGCAAGTCATTAATGATTTCTGCACGTTCGCTTTCTGACCATTCATCTGCCATGTTGCCACTCACAAAACCAGGTGCCACAGCATTTACTGTAATGTTTGTCAGCGAAAGCTCTTGACTAAGTGCTTTTACAAAACCGATTTGTGCTGCTTTCATTGTTGAATAAACAACTTCCATGCTTGCACCAGTTTCTCCCCAAATTGAAGAGATAACAATGATTCTGCCGTTGTTGCTTCTTCTCAACTGATTAATAAAACCTCTAGTAAGTTGAATCAAACTTTTAACGTTGATGCGGTAACAATGATCTACCAACGTATCATCCATATCTTGTACCATTCCATATAAACTTTGTCCAGCTGCATAAATTAAACAATCTAGATTTTGAACAAACTCAAAATGCTGCATAATGTCTGAAGTATTTTGCGCTAAATCACACTGCACAAAAGAAACTTTTTGATGCGCATACTTTTGTTTTAACATAGTTATATCAGAACGGTTGTAATGAATAATAACTTCGTAACCCTCTTCTAACAATCGATCTACGATTGCAGAACCTATTGAACCTGAACCGCCGATAACAAGAGCTTTCATTACTTTTTAATCTCCAAACGACTATCTGTAATTTGATTAAAGTTCAAGCTTTTTTGAGAAGCATCATTGATGCTATCTAAAGTTATACTATCTACAATATCTAGCATATTAAACAAGCTGACACCTTCAAAATACAGTTTTGTATATTGGTTTGCAATATATTCAGGTGAGTTTAGACTTGAAATAAATTCACCAATGAATTGTTTTTTCAATAATTCAAAGGCTTCTTCGTCTTCTAAATTCCCGACCTTACTTTTTAATTCATCTAAAAGTAATTGTTTTAATTGAGATGGATCTGGAGTCGAACTTGTAATTAAAGAAAAACTATATGTAGGTTCCATCACAAATTGATATCCAAATGTATCGTCAATCAAATCATCATTTAATAACTTTTGATAGAAATCTGTTTCTTCTCCTAAAACCATTTCAAAAAAGAAAGTCATTTCTAAATCACGTTTCATAAACATTTCTTTAGAGCCTTCAGGAGGTATATTTTTAAATCCTAACATTAATCGAGGAATTTGGATGTTCATTTCCTCAAGGATTGTTTCTTGCTGTACTTCATTAGGTTCTACAAGTGGATCACGTACAATTTCAGGTTGATCGCTTAATTCACGTTTTGCTTCGTGCTCACTTACCAGATTATTTATTTTTTCTGGATCCACATCTCCAACTACAAACATAACCATATTAGATGGATGATAGAAAGTTTTATAGCACAAATATAAATCGTCTTTTGTAATGTTATAAATACTTTCTACGCTGCCTGCAATATCAACACGTACAGGGTGTTCTGAATACATTGCACGTAAAGTATTAAACATTAATTTATATCCAGGTTGTTCTTGGTACATTTTAATTTCTTCAGCAATAATACCCTTTTCTTTTTCAACTGTTGCTTCAGTGAAATAAGGTGTCTCTACCATATTCATCAGACGAAGAATATTTTTCTCAACATTAGAAGTTGCACTGAATAAGTAACTTGTACGGTCGAAACTTGTAAATGCATTAACTTGCGCATTATCCTCAGCAAACTCAGTGAATAAGTCTCCTTCTTCTTTTTCGAACAATTTATGTTCTAAAAAGTGTGCTACACCATCAGGAACAGTTACGAATTCATTATTTCCAAGTGGTTTGAACTTATGGTCGAGAGAACCAAATTGCGTAGTATATGTTACAAAGGTTTTTTGAAAACCTTTTTTAGGAATGATAAATAGTTTTAAACCATTATCCATTTGGCTTTCATAAACAGTTTCGTCTATTAACTCATAGTATTGTTTGTTCACTCTGCTTCATCCTCCTTCGTCAATACATAAACCGTATCTAGGATGGCACGTTGCGTTAAATTAATAATATCTTCTTTAGTTACTTCATGAATCTTTTGACCATAATTACCATTTGTTAAATCTTCAGGTAATAAAATTTGATTATGTGCAATTTCGACCATACTTTTTGGACGATCTTGTGATTCATTACGTTGAGATATTAAGATTTTTTTAGCAAGTTCCAATTTTTCTTCTGTAAATTCTCCATTTTGGAATTTTTTAAATTCATCAATGATTGTTTCTTTTGCTAATTCATATTTTTCAACAGCGACACCGCTAAGAACGAACATATAACCATTCTTTCCATCTATTTGCGAATGGATAGAGTAAGTTAAGCTTTGTTTTTCACGCACTTCATTAAATAGTACAGAAGATGGGTCTCCGCCAAACATAGTGTTAAAAACAACAAACGTATAATAATCAGGGCGGCCATAATATGTAGGGAATCTAAATCCAATGTTTAATTTTGCTTGGTCTAAATCATCATATTCAATAATTGTTTGTGGTAATTCATTCTCAGAATGTTGGGCTTGAATTACATGAGAAACTTGTGTAAGCGGTTGAATATTGAACATATTCTTTATTTTTTCAGTGACAATATTTGTATCAACATTCCCAACTACATAAACTGCACAGTCATCATTTTCAAGCATGGATTGATATGTATGATATAACGATTCAGGCGTTACTTTCGGTATGTTTTCGCTTAATCCTGATGCTAAATAACTGTATGGTTGATTACCAAACATATTCTCCATTAATTTTAAGAATGCCAGTTGTGATTTATTATCATTGACCGCTTCCAATTTTTTCTTCAATAATGTTTTTTCTTGTTGAACAAATGTTTCATTAAACTTGCCATCCTCAACAATCGGATTATAAATAATCTCTTTCAACAACGCTAGTCCTTCATCAAATAACGGGTCTTTATGTTTAAGATATCTCTCATTTACAAGTTCTAATGTAAGTGTAATAACATGCTTGTCTTTAAATTTTGTTACGAAACTATTTACATAAGCACCATATAGTTCAGATAACTTACGATTAAATGCTTTATCTGTCGGCCACTTTTTAGTCGCTCTTACTAAAAGCTTACTTAATAAAGAGCGTGACGTCATAGTCTCTTCATCTAAAGGCGCCATAAATTTAAATGTCACCAAAGTGGTTTTAAACTTATCTGTCGGCATAACTTTGATTCGTGGTTCTTTTTTAGATTCTAATTGTTTGTTCAAACTTTCCACCTCTTTTATTCGGGTTCTGTTTCTCGAACTGTTTTGAATTTAACGACTTCACTCTTGAAGTAATTAAATGAAAACAGAATCGGACGATGATCAGCATCATAATGAATTTGTTTTAATAACATTAATGCTTCATTAGGTGCAGCTTCTAAAGCTTCAGATACTCTCGGCTCATAACTGACAGATTCAATTTCAGTTTCTGAGTAAGCAATCGTAATATCAGCATTTTCTTTAATGGCAGTCAGAATGGATTCATCATGTGCTTGAAAAGCTGCACATGTTAAATAATCAGTTGCCACTTTATCTAAACAATAAACGACCGGACGACCATTCGCTGTACGAATACGTTCAATTAATGTGACAAACTCGCCTTCTTTTAAATTCAGAGCTTTACGATCAAATCTTGTAGAAGGCTGCTGATCTAAATTCATAAAAATAGTTCCAGCTTGGTAGCCCTCTTTTTCAATCATTTTGCCAATGCTAAGCAATTTATCCAAAGGATAAAAGAAAGGCTGTGATTCTTTAACAGTTGCTTGTGCTTCAAAACTTTGTGTCAATACTTGTTCTGTAATCAATTCATCAATTGCATCGTACACATCATCTGTTTTAGCATTTACCTCTCGTGCAATGAATAATGTACTAGGAACCGGGTCGCCCGGTTGCAAAGTACCATCGTCAATAGCGTTTAAGATCCATTCTTTGATTCTGTATATAGAGTTTGTATTTGTCATCTTTACACCTCACCATTATCTAAATCTACTAATACTTGTCTAGGTTTGCTTCCTCTTTGCGGACCGATTACATTGTTGTTTTCTAAATCATCCATTAATCGTGATGCTCTGTTATAGCCAATTCTAAATTGTCTTTGCAATAAAGATGTACTTGCTTTTTGTTTTTCAATTACAAACATATAAGCTTCTTCATATAAAGGATCTTCGCTTTGAGCATCAGCTTTATCAGTTGGCGCATCAGGTTCCATCTCTTTTACGTAATTAGCTTTTTGCTGCTCAACTACGTAATTCACGATATTTTGTACTTCTTCGTCACTTAAGAAAGCGCCTTGAATTCGCGTTTGTATTGAACCACCATTACCGAAATACAGCATATCTCCTTTACCTAAGAGTTTTTCAGCACCGCCTCTATCAATAATTGTTCTAGAGTCAGTTTGTGAACTTACTGCAAAAGCAATTCTTGATGGAATATTATTTTTAATCAATCCAGTAATAACATCTACTGACGGACGTTGTGTGGCGATGATTAAATGAATACCTGCTGCACGCGCCATTTGTGTAATACGTTGAATCGCATTTTCTACATCTTTCCCGGCTACCATCATTAAGTCTGCTAACTCATCTACGATAACGACAATATATGGAAGTTCAGATTGTTTTTCTTCTAATTCTTCATTTTGTCGTTTCAAGTATTTATTGTAGCCTTCAATATTTCTTGTTCCAGTGTGTTGGAATAAATCATAACGACGTTCCATCTCAGCCACAATTTTTTCTAAAGCTTGAGAAGCTTTATGCGGATTAGTAACCACTGGAATTAATAAATGTGGAATACCGTTATATACATTTAATTCTACCATTTTAGGGTCAATTAGCATTAATTTAACCTCATGAGGCTTCGCATTTAATAAAATACTCGCAATAATACCATTGATACAAACGGATTTACCACTGCCTGTTGAACCTGCCACAAGTAAATGCGGCATTTTATTTAATTCAACACTTATTGGGTCGCCTGATATATCTCTACCCAAACCTACCTCTAATTTATTCTTAGAAGGGAATTTTTCTTCTAATACTTCTTTTAATGATACTAATGAGATTTTATCATTCGGTACTTCAATACCTACAGCTGAGCGTCCTGGTATTGGTGCTTCAATACGAACATCTTTTGCAGCAAGTGCTAGCGCAATATCATTATGCAAGTTAACAATTTTGCTGACTTTCACGCCTTGGGCAGGTTGAACTTCATATTGTGTAACAGCTGGTCCTATTTTAATTTGTGTCACTTTCGCATCAACATTGAAGTTTTTCAAAGTTGTTTCTAATAAACGGCCTTTCTTTTGTACTTCCGCTCTAGAAGTCGTTTTTTGTTTAGCTGGTGTATTTAAAAGTGTTAATGGCGGTAATTTATACGCAGCATTTTCTACTTCTCCTGCATCTGAAATAGAACCCATATCTTCTTTAGATGTTTCTTCAGGTACATCCTCAACTAATTGTCGTTTTGGTCGTTTGCGCGGTGATTCAGTCATCACATTTTGTGAAGCTTCTTCTTGATCATTTCCTTGTTGTTTCAATTGTTTTTCTTTGTCATTATGCCCATAAATTGGGATAGCACTATCTGCTTTTTCTGATTCAGGAATTGGAATTTCAGTGAAATCACTGACATCCTTAACTTCTTCTTGCTGTGCTTTTGCAGCTTCTCGCTCTTGTCTTTCAAGTTCTTTTTCTTCTTTTCGTCTTCGTTTCTCTTCTGCACGTTCTGCTTGGCGCTCTTTACGCTCTTTTCTATGTATCGCTGCAGATTGGCTTCCAGTTTTTAATTTTTCTAAGAAAACTTTGGCTACATCACGATGGCGTTGTTTATTTAAGAGAATAATACTGGAAATAAATAAAATAATTGTAAAGACAACTACACCAACAATAGATACAAGCGGGATAGATAAGTGAACTAAATAATAACCAATCACCCCACCACCGAAGTTTGGAAAATGTGTTTTATCATATTGGCGATACACATATGATAAAACAGGTTCTCTATCACCTGCAGCACCTTTAGTAAATACTAAGTATAACTGCGCCGCAAATAATAATGCGAATTGCAATACAATTGATCCAGTTAATCGGCGTGTCTTTGGTAATTTACCGTTATACGCAAGAAATCCTGATGCTAATATCACCAGAATATAAGTTAAATATCTGCTATATCCAAAAAGGTAATTGAAAAATGAATCAATCACTCTGCCAATAATACCTAATTGGAAGGCACCCAGAACGACTAAGACTACAGTGATAATCGCCGCAATATAACGCAAAGGCGCTTCATTTTGTTGCTTTTTAGAAGATTTCTTCTTAGCAGTTGTCTTTTTCTTCGTGCTTGTCGTTCTCTTTTTTCTTTGTGCCAAAACATACACCTTCTTTTCAATATATAATTACGTGTGCTTCTATGTATTTTTAATGAGTAAGACTTTTTAAAATGTTGTTATAGTCTTGTCATTAAGTATTTTCAATCTATAATACTATCCTTCTATTTTAACATTTATAGCAAAATACGTGCTACTTTCTTAATAATTAAAATACAATAAATAATATGAAATGCTATGGCACCCCTTTTTGAGGACACCATAGCATTTGTGTATCTTTTTATAGATACGATTTATTGAATTAAACTTCTGAAATGATTGGAATAATCATCGGACGTCTTTTAGTATTCTCAAATAAGAGTTTACTGATTTTATCACGCATGTTCTGTTTAATTTCAGACCATTCGATACGACGTTCTTGCAAACCTTGTTCTACGATTTCACGAACTTTTTCTTCCGCTTCTTTCAACAATTCTTCACTTTCACGTACATATACAAATCCACGTGATTGAATTTCAGGACCTGCTGCGATTCTTCTGTTTTTCGGATCAAGTGTAACAACTGCAATGAAGATACCATCTTCTGCAAGTAAATGACGGTCTCGTAAAACGATGTTTCCTACATCGCCTACACCAATACCATCGATTAACACATTTCCTGATTCTACTTTTTCATTTAAGACCATATCTTCGCCATCATAGTTCAACACATCGCCTTTTTCAGCTAAAAAGATTTTCTCAGGTGCAACACCTGCTTCAGCTGCTAATTTAGCATGTGCAATTTGCATTTTGAACTCGCCTTGGACGGGGATAAAGTATTCTGGCTTCATGATGTTAATCATCATTTTGAGTTCTTCCATGCAACCATGGCTTGAAGCATGTATTTTTTTGCTGTTCGGAATAATATCTGCACCAGCACGTGCTAACTCGTTTAATGTATCACCAATGATAACTTCCATGTTTGCTGAAGCTGTCATTGCTAAAAAGACAGAGTCGCCTGGTTCAATATTCATTATTTTGTGTTTTTGTCTTGCCATTTGGTTTAATGCTTCTACAGGTTCACCTTGCATACCTGTCGCAATAATGACAACTTCATTCTTAGGATAATTTTCAACTTCGTTAATCGGAATCAATAAATCTTTTGGAATATCAAAATATCCCATTTTTCGAGCAATATTAAATGATGATTCTAAAGAACGTCCTAAGAAGGATACTTTACGGTTTAATTTACGTGCAATATTCAATACTTGTTGAATGCGAATAAAATTTGAAGCATAACAAGAAACGATAAGTCTGCCGTTCACTTTTGTAAATGCATCTAACATATGAGATTCAATCACATTTTCTGGTGTGTTGTAACCCGGTTTCTCTGCTTCAGTTGAATCACTGATTAAAGCAAATACACCTTCTTCACCAATTTCTGTCATTTTTTTCAAATCCGGTGCATAGTTGCCATGCAAGCTTTGATCAAATTTAAATTCACCTGTATAAACAATTGCACCATATGAAGTATGGATTGTTACACCTAAGCTGTCTGGAATACTGTGTGTTGTATTGAAGAAAGATACGTTTACATTTTTGAAACGCATGACTGATTCATCATTTACAGTGTAATAACGTACTTTTTTATTGATATTGCGTTCTTTCATATTTTCTTTAACTAACGCAAGCGTTAATTTTGAACCATAAACAGGTGCATCGACTTGTTCTAAAACATAGCTTACCGCACCAATCGCATGTTCATGTCCATGTGTAAGGAAAATACCTTTTAATTTATCTTTATTTTCAATGACATATTGAATATCTGGAATAACAACATCGACACCCAGCATTTCATCTTCTGGGAACATCAATCCTGCATCCAGCATAAACATTTCATCGTCTACTTCGACGATATACATATTTTTCGCAATTTCACCCACGCCGCCAAGCGGGATGATGCGAATATCATTATTCTTTTTCTTTACTAAATTCAAAATGTTACCTCCTATTTATAATTCCCCGACCATATAAGTATTCATATTACATTATAGGTTAAATCGAACGCATTGTACACTACTTCACACGGGAACTGAAGGCAACTGTTATGTATATAGAAAAAACCAGAAATGTTTTCCTAATTTAAAAGGTAACATTCTGGTTTTACTTTATTAATCTTCTTTATTTAACAACGCACGGTGAGAAGCATTCACTCTGCCTTTGTCATCAATTTCAGTGACTTTGACTTCAATTGTATCTCCCAATTTCAATACATCTTCAACTTTATTAATACGTTGATTTGCAATTTGAGAAATATGCAATAAAGCATCTTTACCTGGGAAAAGTTCTACAAAAGTACCATATTTTTCAATACGTCTTACTTTCGCATTGTAAACTTGTCCAACTTCAGCTTCACGTGTAATATCTTCAATGATTTCACGTGCACGGTTAATCATATCTTGGTCTACAGCACCGATAAAGATTGTACCGTCTTGCTCGATATCCAATTTAACACCTGTCTCATCAATGATTTCATTGATTTTCTTACCGCCAGGTCCAATAACATCTCTGATTTTTTCAGGTTTGATTGTCATTGTTTCAACTTTAGGTGCATAAGCACTCAATTCAGGACGTGGTTGATCAATTGTTTCAAGCATATGATTCAAGATTGTTAAACGTCCTACACGTGCTTGTTCTAAAGCTTCTTCAATAATTTCGCGTGTTAAACCATCAATTTTAATATCCATTTGAATGGCTGTGATACCTTTTTCAGTACCTGCTACTTTAAAGTCCATATCTCCTAAAGCATCTTCCATACCTTGGATATCCGTTAAGATTGTATAGTTGTCATCACGTGTAACAAGTCCCATTGCAATACCAGCTACTGGTGCTTTAATCGGCACACCAGCATCCATTAATGCAAGCGTAGATCCGCAAATTGATGCTTGAGATGAAGAACCATTAGATTCTAAAACTTCACTTACAATACGCACTGTATATGGGAAGTCTTTAGTATCAGGAATAATATAACGCAATGCACGTTCACCTAAAGCACCATGTCCGATTTCACGACGCCCTGGTGCACGTACTGGACCTGTTTCGCCTACTGAGAAGTTAGGGAAGTTATAGTGATGCATGAAACGTTTTTCTTCTTCTGTTCCTAAACCATCAATCAATTGATATTCACTCATAGCACCTAATGTCAATACAGAAAGAGCTTGTGTTTGACCACGTGTAAATAAACCTGAACCGTGGGCACGAGGTAATAGACCTACTTCAGAATCAAGCGGACGGATTTCATCCGGTTTACGACCATCTGGACGAACTTTTTCATCTGCGATTTGACGGCGGACTTCCTCTTTCACTAAATCATTTAAGATTGAGTTAACTTCTGCGATTACTTCATCATTGTCTGGATTTTCTTCATCTTCAAATTCAGCAACAACTTCATCACGGATTGCATCAATATTTTCTTCGCGTTCTTTTTTATCGAATGTTTGGATTGCATCTTTCAATCCTTTTTCTTCAGTTAAAGCAGTCACTTTCTCTTCTACTTCAGCATTGCGTTCTTTAGGAATGAATTCAGTTTTTTCAGGTTGAAGATAATCAATGATTTCTTGTTGGAAATCAACTAATCGTTTGATTTCTTCATGACCGAAAAAGATAGCGTCTAGCATTTCTTTTTCAGTGATTTCACTTGCGCCTGCTTCAACCATGTTTACAGCATCTCTGTGACCTGCAACTTCTAAATCTAAACGAGAAACTTCTTTTTGTTCTACTGTAGGGTTAATGACATATTCTCCATCAATATATCCAACGTTAACACCTGCAATTGGGCCTTGGAATGGAATATCAGAAACACTCAATGCCATAGATGAGCCAATCATTGCTGCCATTTCAGGTGAGCAATCAGGGTCTGCACTCAATACCATATTAATAATTTGAACGTCATGTCTATAACCTTTAGGGAATAGAGGACGAATTGGTCTGTCGATTAAACGTGCAGTTAATGTTGCTTCATCAGCTGGACGACCCTCGCGTTTTTTAAAGCCTCCAGGAATTTTACCTGCAGCATACATTTTTTCTTCATAGTTCACCATTAATGGGAAGAAATCGCCGTCACGCGGTTCTTTTGATGCAGTCGCTGTAGATAACACAACTGTGTCACCATAACGTACGAGTACCGCACCATTTGCTTGTTTCGCCATCTGTCCTGTTTCTATCGACAATGGTCGGTTGGCCCATTCAGTCTTAAACACTTTCTTTTCTTGAGACATTAGGAATCTCCTTTCTATTACTACCTCTTTTACATTTAATACTTCTATCATATCATTTACTAGCTTAAAATTATATTCCAGTTTTTATCTGCCCTATAAAAAAAGGAAAGAAACCAACGATGGTTCTTTCCTCTAAATGGTATCAGTTTAATTACTTCAAAAGATTAACGACGGATACCTAATGATTTGATTAATTCACGGTAACGTTGAATATCTTTTTTACGTAAGTAGTTTAACAAATGTCTACGACGACCTACCATTTTTAATAAGCCACGACGTGAATGGTGGTCTTTTTTGTGTGTACGTAAGTGTTCGTTTAACGCATTGATTTCAGCAGTTAATACAGCGATTTGTACTTCTGGTGAACCAGTATCAGTTTCGTGCACACGGTATTCTTTAATGATTTCGTCTTTACGTTCTTGTGAAATTGCCATAGTCAATTTCCTCCTTTAATTTTATATAGTCTCCTCAGTCTGAGTGAGGCGTCGGAGTCTCGACCTACCAAGATAGAGGACTGTTTATTTTCAATCTGACTGCAAAACATGCAATCATTCCGACCTAAATATTATATGATACTTCATCACCGAAATCAACAGATAATAAATATTTTGCTTGTTCTTTATCTTTGTTCATTTGTTCGACAAGCGGATCGATACCATCAAATTTAATTTCAGGGCGTAAATAATGATGCCAGAAAACAACAACACGTTCTCCATAAATATCTTCATCAAAATCAAAAATATTCACTTCAATAACTACATGAGATTTTTTTGGATCATGGAATGTCGGTTTCACACCTACATTACAAACACCGCGGTAAATACGTTGTTCTGCACCAATCGCTAAGCTGACAGCATAAACGCCTTTTTTCGGAAGTACGTAATCATCACTCGGTTCAATATTTGCTGTAGGGAATCCGATGGTGCGACCACGTTTCTCTCCTTGAACAACGGTACCTTTAATACGATAGCGATACCCTAATTCTTCATTAGCTTTTTTCAAATTACCTTCTTTTAATGCACGACGAATTTCAGTTGTTGAAATTTTTTCTGAATACATTTCCTGTTTGCTTACCACTGTCGTATTAAAATGTTCTTTCAACTCTTTTAACACTGACATATTGCCTTTCCCATGTTTTCCAAACGTAAAATCAAAGCCTGCAATCACTTCTTTAACATGATTCTCTACAAGATATTGTTCTACAAACTCTTCAATCGAACAATCTGCAAATTTAGAAGTAAAGTTCACAATGATAACATAATCAATATCATAGGCTTCAAGAATCTCTATTTTATCTGATAAAGGTGTCAGATAATCTGTTCTTTTTTGTTTTGGATTCAATACCACTGATGGATGAGGATCAAATGTCATCACTGCTTTTTTCAAGTTTTTCTTTTCAGCGATTTCATTCAGCGCATGAAAAACTTGCGCATGTCCTTTATGCAATCCATCAAAGAAGCCTAATGCCATCGCAACGTCTTCTTTAATATATTGCTCTGGTTGAATTGGATGTGTAATTTCTATCACTTTCATAAGTGTGCCTCTCCTTTAATTAAAAACTTTCTTCGGCTTGATTTCATTTGGTTTTTCAGAATGCGGTATATAAAGTGCTAATGCTTTTTCTGTATCACTATCAACTAATACCGTCACACCTTCAATCGCTTCTGTAAAATCATTTTTATAAAACTTCTGCCCATTTAAAATACGTTTTTTCATCTCTGGATTACTAATACGAATATGAGGTAATCCCTTCAATCCATATTCTATAGGAAATAAGTGTTCCTGTAATGATTCTTGCTTAAAAAGATGATCAACCTCATCTAATTTCAAAGTATCTTTAATTTGGAAACCGCCGCTCTCTATTCGAGTAAGTAAAGACATATGTGCTGGATAATTTAAAACATTTCCAATATCTGTAGCTAGTGTACGAATATAGGTACCTTTGCCACATCGAATCAAGATGTTAAAACTGCAAACACCATCGTGGAATTCAGGCTCTGATGTTCGCTCAATTTCATAAATCATCACTTTTCGTTTCGGTCTTTCAACCGTCTCGTTATTACGTGCATATTCATATAATTTTCGTCCATTTACTTTTACTGATGAATACATAGGCGGAATCTGTTCAATTTCACCTTTAAATGATTGAATTGCTGCATCTATTTCTTGTGTTGATAATTGATCTGGTTCTACATTACGTCTTTCTAATACTTCACCAGTTTGATCTTCAGTTGTTGTACTGTAACCAATCGTGACCTCAGCCTCATAGGCTTTTCCCATATCCATAATATAATCACTTACTTTAGTAGCATTCCCGATACATACAGGTAATACACCATCTACTTCTGGATCCAATGTCCCTGTATGGCCTACTTTTTTAGTATGTAAGATTTTACGTAGTTTAAAGACTACATCGTGGCTTGTAAGTCCACGCTCTTTAAAAACAGGTAAAATACCCTCCATTTTTAACACCTCAAATTTAATTCGTACCGTATCTATTTTACATCAGTTTTATCTTAAGAAATAGTAGAAATAAACAAATTTTAATTTTGTATATTAAAAAACTGCATCTCTCACTTAGAGAAATGCAGTTAGTAAAATTTATGATTTATTAGTCCTTTTTGTGCAAGTCTTGAATCATTTTTTCAATTTTATTTCCGTATTCAATTGAATGATCATATTCAAATTGTAATTCTGGAACGATTCTTAAACGCATTCTTGAACCTAATTCAGATTTAATAAATCCTTTGGCTTTTTCTAATGCTTTAAATGTGTCATCGACTTCTTTCTCATTACCTAATACTGTTAAATAAACTTTAGCCAATGATAAATCGTTAGTGACTTGGACATCTGTAATAGTAATAAATCCGATTCTTGGATCTTTAACTTTGTTATTGATGATGTCCATCAATTCTTTTTTCATTTGTTCACCAACGCGTTCTGCTCTCATTTTACTCATGTATTTCACCTCTTCTAACTTCTGCATTTAACGATTAGCTTCAGTCCAAAATTATAAACTAAAATCGCCCTATTGACAAAGTTTTTCCCTTGAAGAAGTAGTTTTAATCATGACTCAAGACCAAACAAATTGTAAAGATACAGTTAAGCATGTAAAGAATGCGTAAAAGTTTAATAGCACATTTCAAAATAAAATTTACATTTCATTTTAATTCACTTCTGTAAAATGCCTTTTATTTTCTTTTTATATTAAAACCATTGATATTATAACGATTTTCAAAATTTATAATGATTCATTGTTTTTATACTTGCTGCCTAACTGTTTAAAATTACGCAGAACACCCTAATTTTTTACGTTTCATTTTTATTTCACGTTTCAATTTGATACTTCTTTTTTGCGTGATTGTTTCATTAAAAATGTTAAAATCAATGCTGAAAGTGCACCGCATAACGAAACGACAATTCCAATTTTGAAAATAGTTTGATAAGCAAGAATTTCATGTCCTTTAAATGAATCTAATAAACTTCCATTTAATCGATACACCCAAAACACAGGAGCATATGCTAAAAATGAACCAACACTCATCGCTGCGCCTGAATAATCTTCGGGTATTTTCAATTCTGAAATCGGAGCGAGCAAGACACTTTTTGATAGAAATGTAGTAAGGGAAAGTGTAACTAACAATACAATGCTGAATGTAGTTCCAACTGGAAAGAATACAACAATAACAAGAATTGCAGCAGATGCAATCAAACCCGCACCAATCATTTTTGCTGACGATTTGAAGACAAAATCTGAGATAGTACCTGCAATTACCCCTGCTAATACTCCGATTAAACCTGTATTGATTACACCGAAGAAAGCTGTTTGCGCTGTTGTTAAATGATATACACTTTGTAAATAAGGAACTGTGTAAATCAAAATGATATAGCTCCAATAAACTGACATTGCAGTTATAGCAGCAAGCCAAACTTTAGGCTGAATCAATACGTATAGCAAACCTTTTAAAGCTTTTGCAGATTTATAGCCTGTTTCTGCATCATGATTTTCATCTGCTGCAATCCCGTTTTTAGGGACATATTTCCAAATTAAAATAATTAATGGAATGAGTAGCAAGTTATAAACTAACATGCCACCTTTTAATACTGCAATACTACCTACTGCGGCCATAATAGCTACGAGAATTAAATTCATAATAACTTCTTGTCCACAACGAATCGATTCCAATAAGCCGAATCCTAATCCTCTATGCTCTCTGCTCTCTGCTCTCTGCTCTCTGTCAGTATAGAATACAACCCCATTTAACACTGCTGGCCAGAAAAAGGCTTCTACAAGCCCCCAAATGACAGCAATAATTTTTAAAAACATGAAACTTGGATGTAAAAAAATAACAATACACATTGTGATAAAACGTATCGCCATACCTGTAATTAATAATGAACGAATTGAAAATCTATTATTGATCCATCCTCCAGGTATATAGAAAAACATCGACAATCCAATCAAACTGAAAATCACACCAAGTTCTGCATTATTTACATTTAATACTTGCAATAATTGATTATAAAAAGTACCTTTAAATGCTTCGAAACCTGAATAAATAATTTGTCCTGCTGTCACGACCAATAAATACCCTGTTAACTGTTTAGAATCTTTTAATCCTAATTTCTTCATCAGCCAATTCATGATGTTTCCTCCTAGTTGTGGCTAATATATACAATTAATTTTGTAAATGAACTAAATGTTGAGCCACATCAGTAAAGATACCGTCTACACCCCATCTAAATAATTGATTCGCTCTATCTTTTTCATTTACTGTATATACATTTAAAGTATAACCTTCGCTTTTAATAATTTTCACTAAGTTTTCTGTTAAACCAATTTCTTCTAAATGTAAAATTTTAGTGTCACAAAAATCCAAAACAGTGCGCCAATCTTCATAAAATGCACATTTTTCATAAAGTACAGCTCTCGGATATTCAGGCATTACTTCCTGAATTGTCTTTAGTAACGGGATATTGAAACTTGAAAATAAAATTTCAATATTCGAATCAAATCGGTCCATTAATTTTGTTAGTTGGTGAACATAAGATTTAAATAACTTCGGTCCATTTTTACCTGTTGTACCTTTAAGTTCTATATTTACATTCAATTTTAATTCATTAGCGACATCAATAAATTCAGAAAAAGTTAACACTTTTTCTTCACTAAATTTTTTATCAAACCAATAACCAGCACTTGCATTTTTAATAATCTCATATGAAGTATCACTTATTTCACCTGAAATCGAAGTTGTCCTGTCCAAATAATCATCATGTATTATAATTAATTGTTCATCTTCTGTAATTGCAACGTCTATTTCAATCCATTTTAAACCAGGAATTTTTGCAGCAGTTTCATAAGATGCTATGGTGTTCTCTGGCGCTAAACTCGGCACGCCTCTGTGTCCATATATTTTTTTCATATTGATGCCTCCAACCCCTTTATCGAATTCTCCATCTTAATAATAACTCTGTTTTATATTTCGCACAATATAAATATGAAAACCCTTACATAATTTTTAAATACTTCTCATAAATTTTTGATAACATCCAAAATTTCTATAAATAAAAATTGCTTATTTGCAATATCTGACAAATAAGCAATTTTATGAGATTAAGCCATTACAATAATATTGAAATAATGGCCATCAATGTCTTGGAATGAAAAACCATAGAAATTGTTTCTTACTTTGGGTGCGTCTTTTATAATACCGCCAGCTGCTTCTACTTTCTTAGCTAACTCATCCGCTTCTTCTTCTGTTTTTACCGACAATGAAATTAATACATCGTTACCAGAAGCTTCTTTTCCAACATATTGATTAAAACGTTCTCTTGGCACAACCATAACAGGTGAGCCTGTTTGAGCTTTAAATCCAAACATTTCTCCTTCTTGTTCTGGTTGTTGGATAATCGTAAAACCGATGTCTTTATAAAACTTCATGCTTTTATCTAAATCATCACAACCTAAATTAAACCAAATATTCGTCAACATAAAAATCTCTCCATCTCATTTGTTATTTCTTTTACTTTACCACTATTTATAAGTAATTAGTGCTTAGATGGATTAAATTACCTAAAAAGAAGCAGTATACAAATTCATGATTTGTCACTGCCTCTCAGTTAAATTATTTAGTTAATGATACTTCAATGTATTTGATATCAGTTGAATTGATAACATCGCTCATACGATTGTCTTGAAGCTTTTTATGAAGTTCAAAAGTATTGTGTTCGCCATCGTTTAAATGAACTATTATTTTTCCATCACTATATTGACCTTTATATAGCCCTTTTTGTTCAATAAGTGCTTTACGGAGTTTAAAGTCTACTTCTTTTAAAGATACTTCCTCTTTATTAAAATTAATGCCCTTTAATGACTCGTCTTTTGTTAGTCCATTTTCAGTTGATTTCACATTTATAATTGGCGTTTTTAAAGTGTCTTTATATTGATTTTTATTTGTTTTAGTTACTCCACCTTTAGATAAAATTGAGGCGCTACGATCAGAAGTATTTTCTCTTACTACGAAAACATCTAAACCAGGATTACCTTTATTATCTGCATTGTACTTAGAGAAAGTATTTGGTGATACAGTAACTAACGTTTCACCTACTCCTCCTTTAGGAACAAATTCCAATTTATCATTATCCTTTGTATAGCCAATTAAATTTGTTAACTCTGTGGATGGTTGAGTGTAATACCCTAATAATACATTTTTGTCTTCTCTATCAGTTTTATAAACATTTGTATTTTGTTGTGTTTGTTTTGATTGTTGATCTAGCCCTAATGTGTGACGTACTAATGAAATTTCTGAAGCTTGTGCAGTACTTGCAAATAAACCAGTACCTATAACTAGTGAAGCTAAGCTTGCTTTAATGATTGCTGTCTTTTTCATGATGTTCCTCCGAATAATATAATATTTACTACATTAATATCATAATGTTTAAAAGACAGAGATAGAATTAACCAATTATAAACTAATATTTAACTTATTGGATTACTTAGTCAGTGAAATCACAACGAAATTCCCATCTATTCATTTCCTATATACACAAAAATGCACTTCCCAACTAAGGAAAGTGCATTTTAATAGAATAATATTATCTTTGGATTTCTACCATTTCATAAGCTTCGATAATGTCATCCACTTTAATATCATTGAATTTTTCAATTGTAATACCACATTCGTAACCTTGTGCTACTTCTTTAACATCATCTTTGAAACGTTTCAATGTATCTAATTGACCTTCAAAGACTACGATACCATCACGAATAACACGAACACCTGCATTACGAGTGATTTTACCATCAGTAACATAACAACCAGCAATTGTACCGACTTTAGATACTTTGAATGTTTGACGAACTTCAGCTTGTCCAATAACTTTTTCTTCATATTCAGGATCAAGCATACCTTTCATCGCCGCTTCAATTTCTTCGATAACATTATAGATAACACGGTGTAAACGCATATCTACATTTTCTTGTTCAGCTGCACGTTTTGCACCTGAATCAGGTCGTACGTTGAATCCGATGATAATACCATTTGAGGCATTCGCTAAAGTAACGTCAGATTCATTAATCGCACCTACAGCAGTGTGGATAATACGTACATTTACACCTTCAACATCAATTTTCATAAGTGAAGCAGCAAGCGCTTCTACAGAACCTTGTACATCACCTTTGATAATGATGTTAAGATCTTTCATTTCACCTTGTTTCATTTGTTCAAACAAGTTATCAAGAGAAACGTTTTTACTTTCTTGACGTTGTTGAATGATACTTTCTTCATGACGTGCTTCACCGATACGGCGTGCTTGTTTTTCATCTGAGAACGTAACAAAACGGTCACCAGCTTGTGGTACATCATTAATACCTGTAATTTCAACAGGTGTTGACGGACCAGCAGATTTCACACGTTTACCTGCATCATTAACCATTGCACGAACGCGTCCATAAGTGTTGCCGACTACAATTGCATCACCGACATTTAATGTACCATTTTGAACAAGTAATGATGCAGCAGGTCCACGTGATTTATCAAGTTCTGCTTCAATAACAGTACCTACAGCACGTTTTTCTGGATTAGCTTTCAATTCTTGTACTTCTGATACTAAGACAATCATTTCAAGTAAGTCATCAATACCATCACCGCTTAATGCAGAAAGTGGTACGAAGATTGTGTCGCCGCCCCAGTCTTCAGGGAACAAGCCATATTCAGTTAATTCTTGCATTACACGATCAGGATTAGCTGTTGGTTTATCAACTTTGTTCACTGCAACAATGATAGGTACATCTGCTTCTTTAGCATGGTTGATTGCTTCAATAGTTTGAGGCATAACACCATCATCAGCAGCTACAACTAAAATTGTAATATCAGTAACTTGCGCACCACGTGCACGCATTGTAGTGAAGGCTGCATGTCCCGGTGTATCTAAAAAAGTGATTTTTTTGCCGTCATTTTCAATTTGATACGCACCGATATGTTGCGTGATACCGCCTGCTTCACCTTCAGTAACATGTGTGTTTCTGATTGAGTCAAGTAATGTTGTTTTACCATGGTCAACGTGTCCCATGATTGTAACAACTGCAGGACGCTCAATTGCATCTGGATCTTCTTCTTCGTCATCGAAATAGATGTCTAAGTCTTCTTCATCAATTACAACTTCTTTTTCGATTTCGATACCGTAATCATCTGCAATCAATTCAACTGTTTCATCATCTAATGATTGGTTAATGTTTGCCATAATACCTAAAAGGAATAATTTTTTAACGATATTAGATGATTCAATATTCATTTTCTCAGCTAATTCGCCAACTGTAATACCTTCTGTATAAGTAATTTTTTCTGGCATTTCTTTAACAGCTTCTTGTTTAGGTGCTTGTTTTTGATTTTTATTATTCTTGTTGTTTTTGTTATTTTTTTGGTTTTTATTGTTGTGATTTTTCTTATTGTTCTTTTTAGCGTTGCCGCCATTATTGTTGTTGTTTTTATCTTTATTATTATTTTGATGTTTTTTGTGATTATTTTGAGCAGCTTTATTATCTTGCTTATCTTTAGATGAACCTGGTTTGAATTTTTTGTCTAATTCTTTGATTTCATTAGGTTCTAACGCTTGCATGTGGTTAGACACCTCTACATTCATCTTTTTCAATTCATCAATAACATCTTTACTCTTTAAATTTAAATCTTTTGCATACTCGTAAATTCTCTGTTTACTCATATAATCACTCCTTACGTTATTCATCTATCATTGATAATAGCTTTTTGGCAAAACCGTTATCCATTATAGCGATATTCACGCGAGATGATTTTCCTAGGGCTTGACCTAGTTCTTCTCTGGTTCCGAATATACGTAATGGGACTTGGTAACTTTCGCATTTTTGGCTGATTTCTTTCTCAGTCCTTGCCGAAGCATCCTCTGAAAGAATCACTAAAGAGACTTTTCTCTTTTTGATTTCAGTTAAAATAACGGATTCCCCGCTTTTAACTTTACCAGCACGCATTGCCAATCCTAAAAAATTCAAGATGTTGCTCTTATTCATTTTGGTATCTCTTCTCTGTAGATGAGACGTATGATTTCTTTATATACAGGAGCAAGTGTTTCTGCATCTGAGTTGAAGAACTTTTCCAACACGCCTTTTTCTTGTGCTTTTTCAACGAGTGCTACGTCTTTAGAAACATAAGCACCGCGCCCAGGTTTCTTACCTGTAGCATCTGCAGAAATTTCTCCCTCTTTATTAATAACCACACGAATCATATCGTTTTTGGGACGCATTTCATTAGAAAGTATACACTTTCTCATTGGAATCTTCTTTTTCTTCATAAAGTCATTCACTCCAAATTATTCTTCTACGTCTTTTTTAGAATCTTTTTCAAATGTTTCTTCGATAGCTTCTTCTTCAGCAGCTTCTTCAATCTCAGAAGCTGTTTCTTCGTCTTCAAGTTCTTCAACAGCAGCTTCTTCTGATTCTTCGAAGTCTTCGATTTCTGAAACTTCTTCAGCTTCAACATCTACTTCAGGTTCTTCGTCAACTTGACCAACAACCACTTCTTCAGTTAAATCTTCTGTAACCTCATCGTCTGTTTCTTCTACTTCAGGAACTGGATAAATTCCAGCTTCTCTAGCATCAGATTCAGATTTAATATCAATTTTCCAACCAGTTAATTTTGCAGCTAAACGGGCATTTTGACCACGTTTACCAATTGCTAATGAAAGTTGGTAATCTGGAACGATTACAGTTGTAGATTGATTTGCTTCATCTACAATAACTTCAAGTACTTGAGAAGGACTTAAAGCATTTTTAACGAATACTTTAGGATCTTCGTTCCATTGAACGATGTCGATTTTTTCGCCGCCAAGTTCTTCAACGATTGCTTCTACACGCACGCCTTTAGAACCTACACATGCACCAACAGCGTCAATATCAGGGTTATCAGAATAAACACTGATTTTAGAACGATCGCCTGCTTCACGTGCAACTGATTTAATCACTACAGTACCATCATAAATTTCAGGCACTTCTTGTTCAAATAAACGTTTCAATAAACCAGGATGGCTTCTTGACACATAAATTTGAGGACCTTTTGTAGTTTGTTCTACTTTATTGACATACACTTTGATACGTTCATTAGGAATATAACTTTCATTCGGACTTCTTTCAGCTTCAGACAATACAGCTTCTGTACGTCCTAAATTAACGTATACATAACGATGATCGACTCTGTCGATAATACCAGTCACGATATCTTCTTCTTTGTCGATAAACTCATCATACAAAATTTCACGTTCAGCATCGCGTAAACGTTGCATTACAGCTTGTTTTGCTGCTTGTGCACCTACACGGCCGAAGTCTTTAGGTGTTACATCTTCTTCGTAAATGTCGCCGATTTCGTATGCTGGATTTTTTTCTAATGCTGTACTGATATCTACTTCTTCACGATCATCAAAAACATCATCTACAACTTCTTTACGTGCGATTACATGGAATGTACCTTCATCCATATTTAATTCCACACGTACGTTACGCGCAGCTTCATAGTTTTTCTTATAAGCTGTAATCAATGCTGCTTCGATAGCGTCAATCAATACTTCTCTTGGAATTTTCTTTTCTTTTTCTAAATACTCTGTTGCTAATAATAATTCATTACTTGACACGGTTAAATCCTCCTAATCACGTTAAATCAATACTGCATGACGTGCTTTAGCAATTTTATTTCTAGGGATTTCAACTTCCTTTTTCTTTTCCTTAACTTGTGCTTTGATGACAATATGGTCATCAGTTACAGATTGCAAGACACCTAACCACTCTTTAGAGCCATCAATCGGCGCATAAAGAGAAACAAATACAGGTTGTTCTACAGCATCATGAAGTGCTTTATCAGTTTTAATAGGACGTTCAGCACCAGGTGATGCTACATCTAGGTAATACATTTGTTCGATTGGGTCTTCTTCATTCATAACTTCACTGATTTTCTCAGATGCAAGTGTACAGTCATTCAAATCGACGCCGCCTTCTTTGTCGATTGAAATTCTGAGGAAGTGGTCTTTTCCTTCTTTAGTAAATTCAATTTCTACGAGTTCAAAATTCAAATCATCTAATACGGGTTGAATGATTTCTTCAATTTGTTCAGTGATTTTACTCATGCGAACCTCCTTTTATACAAATAGAAAAGAGCGGGTAAACCCCACTCTTCGTGACTAAAGTTCATTTTTTACGCAATGTAATTATAACACAGTCGACTTTTAATTGCCAATTGTTGCACAATGACAAGCTTTTCAACCTCATTGTTTTAATTACATATCAAAAATTGATAATTGCGCTTTATCTGGAAGGCCTGGTAATGAACCTAATTCATCAAGATATTCGATAACTTTTTGTGATAAACCAGCTTTTTTATTCAAATCTTCTTTAGATAAGAATGGGCCTTCTTCACGTGCTTCAACAATACGTTTTGCAACGTTTTCACCTAATCCAGGAACTGAAATAAACGGCGGGATTAAAGTGTCGCCTTCAATAATAAATTCAAAGGCTTGGCTTTTTTCCAAACTAATCGGCTGCATACGATAACCACGATGCGCCATTTCATTCATAATTTCTAACACAGTCAAAACATCTTTTTCTTTTTTACCAAGCTCCATGTATTTAGAATACATGTCCTTCACGACAGTTTTAATACCTTCTTTGTCTTTAATCATTGTAATTAAATCAAAGTCTGATGCACGTACTGTGAAGTAACTTGCATAATAATAAAGCGGATAATGTACTTTAAAGTATGCAATACGCATAGCCATTAAAACATATGCTGCAGCATGGGCTTTCGGGAACATGTACTTGATTTTTTTACAAGAATCTAAATACCAATCTGGTACGTTATTCTCTTTCATGACTTCTTCCCACTCTTCTTGCAAGCCTTTACCTTTACGTACCGCTTCCATAATTTTGAAGGCTAGTGACGGTTCAAGACCTGCATACATCAAGTAAACCATGATGTCGTCACGACAACCGATTACACCTGATAAGTCACAAGTACCTGAACGAACTAAATCTTGAGCATTGCCTAACCATACATCTGTACCATGAGACAGACCGGAAATTTGAACAAGCTCTGAGAAAGTTGTTGGTTTTGTATCTTCAAGCATTTGTCTTACGAATCCCGTACCAAACTCTGGTACACCGAATGTTCCTGTTTTACACATAATCTCTTCTTCTGTCACCCCAAGTGATTCAGGTGTACTGAAAATACGCATCGTTTCTTTATCGTCAACCGGTATCGTTTTCGGATCAATACCTGATAAATCTTGAAGCATACGAATCATTGTCGGATCATCATGACCCAGAATATCGAGTTTCAACACATTATCGTGAATTGAGTGGAAGTCAAAGTGTGTCGTCATCCAAGGTGATGATTGGTCATCAGCTGGATATTGAACAGGCGTAAAATCATATATATCCATGTAATCCGGTACAACAATAATACCGCCTGGATGTTGACCTGTAGTACGTTTAACACCCGTACAACCTTTCACCAAACGATCCACTTCTGCACCGCGCTTATGAATACCTTGGTCATTTAAATAACCTTTGACATAACCGAATGCTGTTTTTTCTGCAACAGTACCAATTGTACCGGCACGGAATACTTTGTCTTCACCGAATAACACTTTTGTATAGTTATGGGCTTCTGGTTGATATTCACCACTGAAGTTCAAGTCAATATCAGGAACTTTATCCCCTTTGAATCCTAAGAAAGTTTCGAAAGGAATATCTTGCCCTTCTTTAATCATTTCAGCACCGCATTCACATTTTTTATCTGGCAAGTCAAAACCTGAACCGACCGAACCATCATTGAAGAATTCGCTTTTCTTACATTTTGGACAAATATAATGTGGTGGTAATGGATTCACTTCGGTAATTTCTGTCATAGTTGCTACGAAACTGGAACCGACAGAACCACGAGAGCCTACTAAGTAACCATCATTCAATGATTTTTTAACCAAACGTTGTGAAATCAAATAGATAACAGAGAAACCATTACCGATGATACTTTCTAATTCTTTTTCCAATCTATCTATTACAATTTGCGGTAAATCATCGCCATACAATTTACGCGCATTTTCATAACTCATTTCACGAATTTCTTCGTTTGCACCTTCCATACGCGGTGTATACAATTTATCTTTAATCGGAACAACACGTTCAATACGGTCTGCGAGTGCTTGAGTATTTTCAACTACAATTTCATGTGCTTTTTCTTCGCCTAAGAAATGGAATGCATCCAACATTTCATCCGTAGTACGGAAATGTGCTTCTGGTAATGTTGAACGGTTAAGCGGGTTACCTGGTTGAGAGGCAATCAAAATTTTACGTGCGATTGAATCATGTTCATTCAAATAATGCACATTACCTGTTGCAACAATCGGTACATTAACCGCTTCTCCTGCTTTTAACAACCGTTCATAAATTTCTTCCATCGTTTTATTATCACGAATCAATTCTCGATCAATCAAATCTTGATACAACGCTGGTGGTTGTACTTCAATATAGTCATAGTATTTCGCAATACGTTCTACTTGAGATTGGTCTTTTTGCATTACAGCAGTAAAGACTTCACCTTCATCACAAGCAGTACCAATCAACAATCCTTCACGATATTCATCTAATAACGAACGCGGGATTCTTGGTGTACGATAATAATAAGTGACCAAAGATTCACTGACGATTTTAAATAAGTTTTTTAATCCATCTTGGTTTTGAACCAAAATTGTAATGTGACTTGGACGTGCACGTTTATAAGCATCTTCATTAGATAAAGACTGATTTATATCTTTATGGTTAGTTACACCAAGTTCTTCTACTTGTTTCAACATTTTAATAAAAATATACGCAGTTGCTTCTGTATCATAAATGGCACGGTGATGTTGTGTCAGTTCTACGCCATATTTTTTAGCTAAGAAGTTCAAACCATGCTTACCGAATTCTGTATTAATCGTACGAGAAAGTTCTAAGGTATCGATAACACCATTTGTATAATTGCCGAGTCCTGCACGTTCATATCCTGTGTCAATAAAGCCCATATCGAATGAAGCATTATGCGCTACGAAAATCGCATCTCCGACCCACTCTTTAAACTCAGTTAATACATCATCAATTTCTGGTGCATCCACTAACATATCATCAGAAATATGCGTTAAGTTTTTGATTGTATCAGATAAACGTTCATGCGGATTACTGAAACGTTCAAATTTATCAATAATCTCGCCATCATGTACTTTTACAGCGGCTAATTCAATAATTTTATCGTATTGGTTTGACAGTCCTGTTGTTTCCACGTCAAACACTACATACGTAGCATCTTTTAAAATACGGTCTGTCGGTTTATAAGCAATCGGAACACCATCATCTACGAGCATTCCTTCCATACCATACAACATTTTAATGTCATTTTTTTCAGCAGCCGCAAAAGCATCAGGGAAAGCTTGTACAACACTGTGATCTGTTACAGCAATTGCAGGATGTCCCCATTTAGCTGCTTGCGCTACATAATCTCCGATATTATTAATACCATCCATTTGGCTCATTGCAGTATGCAAGTGCAATTCAACACGTTTGTCATCTGCTTTATCTTGTTTTGGTGTTTTTTTGATTTCTTCAATATCAGACATCATCATAACTAAGTCGCGTACAAATGTATCTTCTTCAATACGTCCTTGTGCACGTACCCATTTGCCGACACTTAACGCTTTGAAATGTTCTAAATCATCTTTGTTTTTACGTGTAAACATTTTAAGTACAAGTGAATCTGTATAGTCTGTTACTTTTAATTCAACAATGTGGCGTCCACTTTTCAATTCTTTAATATTCATATCAAAAATAACGCCTTCAATTGCTACTTTGAATTCTTCTTCGATAATAGATTCGATTGGACGCACATTATCAACTTGAATAGGTTTACCGATTTGGCATTTCGCTACTGTATTTTCATTGTTATCTTGTTGTTTTGCCTTTTCAGCTTTCATTTTCTCTAATTTTTCAGTAGCTTCTTTAGCACTTTGCTGATCTTCTTCTTGAATGTAAGCCTCTAAAGAAGCAAGATCCGCATCTTGTCCATCATTATCTGTTTCAAACACGATCTTATTTACGTCAAAACCACATTGGCGGTATGCTTTCACTAGACTCCCATTACATGCTTTATGGAAATAATCTCGTTCAACATCATTTGAAACCATTACTTTTAAAACGTCACCTGACATAATCAAACGTTTTTGTTTCAACTGCCCTTTGACTTTTGGTGATAAGCGCGTTTGATCAATACAGTGGTTAAAGTATTTCATCGCATATTCATCTTGGTTCGTAGTATTTTGAACTTTGAAGTGCCAGTTGACTGTAGCAATATCTTTGAATTCTTCAGTCAGTGCATGAGTGAATAGTAAGTAATCTTCGTGAGATAAAAAGTGCGGCAAGGTGATTTGGAAAAGCCATGTGCGTGCTTTTGACGACACATCAATACGATTTAATTCACTTTGTTCTAATATTTCAGGTTCTAACTGATTCGCAATTTTAATCTGATCAGCTAGAACTTTAAATTTTTCTTGATTTGTCATTGCCAAGACAATTACCACCTTAATGATTGATTAAATAGAATTGTAGAACTGCAAAGAAAGAATTACAACTCAATTGTTTGAGAGAGGATGTCAGAGGAAACCATGCAGTACTACCTTTTATGAAAAACAGAACCACACTTCAAAACAGCGTGGTTACTTTTCTTACGTTCTTTTTTAGAAACATCTTAAATATTATACCAAATTTCCCCTCGTTCTAAAAACAGTAAAACTATTATATATGATGTATTGTTGCTTCAAAAGCCTATCGTACTCGAATTAAAGAGTAAAACAAAAAAATTCCGAAACTCCTTTTAAGAGCTTCGGAAAACTTTCGCTTAAATTTGTGTATATAAATTATCAATATAAGAAGCTAAATTTGAAACTTCAACTTCTTCACTTTCACCATTATCACGACGTTTGACTTCAACGATTCCTTCATCTGCACGTTTACCTACAACAATACGTATTGGCAAACCGATTAAATCAGCATCATTGAATTTAACACCTGCACGTTCTTTTCTATCATCATAAAGCACTTCATATGATTGTTGTAATTCAGCGTATATTTGATCGCCAAGTTCACGTTGATCATCTTTTTTAGGATTGATTGTAATTAAATGCAAGTCAAATGGTGTCACGGATTTTGGCCAAACAATACCATTTTCATCACTATTTTGTTCAACAATAGCGCTCAATGTTCTTGAAACACCAATACCATAGCAACCCATAATCAATGGTTTAGCTTTACCTTGATTATCTAAGAATGTTGCGTTCATCGTTTCAGAATATTTTGTACCTAATTTGAAGACTTGACCTACTTCAATACCTTCAGCAAATTTAGCTTCACCTGATCCGTCACTTAAAGGTTCGCCTTCTAAAATGAAACGGAAATCACCGAACTCTTCTACATTAAAGTCGCGTTCAGGATTCGCATTGATATAGTGATAACCATCTTCGTTGGCACCAATTACTAAATTAGGTGCATCTTGAACAAAATTATCCGCATATACTTTAATACCTTTTTCTTGAATTGGACCGATTGAACCTGGTTTCGCACCAATTAAATTAATAATTTCATCTTGTGTCGCAAGTTCAATGTTATCTGTACCGAAGTATGTTTTTAATTTCACATCATTGATTTCATGATTTCCACGTACTAATACAATAATGAATTCGCCATCCACTTTAAAAATCATTGATTTTGTAATTTGTTCTAAAGGACGATTTAAGTAGTCAGCAACTTCTTGTGCAGTATGTGCATTAGGTGTCTCAACTTTTTCTAATTCTAATAGTGCTTCACCATTTTCTTTTGGCTCAAAACGTACTTCAGCTTTTTCAATGTTAGCTGCATAGTCACTGTTTTCACTATATACAATCGTATCTTCACCAATTTCGCTTAAAGCCATAAATTCATGAGTATGACTTCCGCCAATTGCACCAGAATCTGCCACAACTGGACGAGCATTTATACCCGCTCTTTTAAAAATACGGCTGTATGCATCGTACATTTGATTATACGTTTCATCCAATGATGCTTCATCAGCATGGAATGAATACGCATCTTTCATAATGAATTCGCGACCACGTAATAAGCCGAAACGAGGACGTTTTTCATCTCTGAATTTAGATTGAATTTGGAAAAGTGTTAATGGTAATTGTTTATATGATTTTACTTCATCACGAACAAGAGAAGTCACTACTTCTTCATGCGTTGGACCTAAAGCAAATTGACGACCGTTTCGATCTGTTAAACGCATCAATTCACTACCATAAGCATCCCAACGACCTGACTCTTCCCATAATTCAGATGGTTGCAAGGCAGGCATTAAAATTTCAACAGCATCAATGCTTTCCATTTCTTCACGTACGATTGCTGTAATTTTATTCAATACACGTGTCGCTAATGGTAAGTAACTATAAACTCCGCTTGTACTTTGTTTAATTAAACCTGCTTTTAATAACAAACGATGACTTAATGCTTCAGCTTCAGCTGGTACTTCTCTCATCGTTGGTATAAATACTTTTGATTGTCTCATAAAACTAAGTTCCTCCGTTTCTTATAAGAAATAACGCTGAATATCATTCCACGTTACTAATATCATGATAATAATGACGAATACAGCACCTGCTCCGATAATGTATGTTTCAGCTTTCTTGTTAACTGGTTTTCTGAACACCGCTTCATATAAAACAAATAGTATACGTCCACCATCAAGTGCAGGAATCGGTAATAAGTTCATTAAACCTAAATTGACACTTAAAAGCGCTGTCCAACCTATCAAGTTAATGATACCAGTTTTTACCACAGTATCAACATTATGATATATACCCACCGGGCCATTCAACATATCAAAGGAGAACCCGCCTGTAAAAATACTGCCGATCATCGCAACAATTGCGGTAAAAATTAATGTGCCTGCTTTAACAAATTGCTGTACACCTGCTACTAAAGGTTCAATCAATGATGAATGTTCTGATTGCGGTTGATAGCCTATTTTATAAGAAATTTTAGGGCTCACTTTTGTGCCTTCTTTAACTTTTTTAGGTGTTAATTCTACTGTTTTATTTTTGCCGTCTCTTTCATATGTCACTTTAACAGGTTTATCTTTATTGCTGTCTAATGCTTTTTGAATATCATCGAATGTGCTGATTTTGTGCGATCCGATTTGTTCAATTTTATCTCCTGATTTTAATCCTGCTTCTTGAGCTGGATAATGGTCTGCAACTTGTTTTACAGAGTTAGTCGGCGTACCTTGATAGTAAGCAAGACCTATAAATATCACTAACGCTAAAATAAAGTTGAATAATGGACCTGCAAATAACGTCAAGAATTTTTGATACGGTTTTTTATGCATAAATTGACGATTACGCGGTGCAATTTGGATTAAACTTCCGCCTTCCACAAAATATGCTTCTTTTGCAATATAATAACGATGTCTTTCATCATCGTAAGATGTAATGCCTTCTACATACATTTTATCTTTGAAATCACATTTTTTAATTTCAATCACTTCTGCTTGTTGGAATTTGTGTTGATCATCCAAGATAATATGTATAATTTCATCTTTGTCATTTAATTTAATTTTGACTGACATTCCCGGTTCGACTGGTACTTCATCAATACCATCACCAGCCATACGGACATATCCGCCTACTGGTAATAATCTTATTGTATATAATGTTTCATTTTTTCTAAAACTGAATATCTTGGGTCCCATGCCGATAGCAAATTCAGGACACATAATTCCTGCACGTTTTGCGAAAAACATGTGGCCGTACTCATGAACGGAAACTAAGACACCAAAAACGATAATAAACGCTAATATAGTAATTATCAAAATGGGCCACCTCTAATTAAAATTTCATTTCTCTGAAGTAACAATGGAGATAACTATAGTTATCTCGCACCTACTTTTGAGATATGTAGGTTGAAAATTTTCAACATAATATATTATATTAATGATATTTTGAGCTATGTACAAGTAATATGTTGAGCGTTGATACAGAAAAAGGCATGCCGACGTGCAAACGAATTTCTATTTGTTTGCAATTCTCACATGCCTCGCAATTATTAATTTTGCAGTAATAAAATGTTAAGTAATGGTAAAACAAACATGAAACTGTCAAAACGGTCAAGAATACCGCCGTGTCCCGGTAAAATCTTACCAGAATCTTTCACACCGAAATGGCGTTTGAATCCAGATTCAACCAAATCACCAAGTTGGCCGAACATACTTAAAATGACTGTAACTAGAAGCATTATCCAAATATTAATATCGAAATCTACAAAGAATTGCATAATTAGCGGCACTAATAAACTACATAAAACTCCGCCGATAAAGCCTTCAATTGTTTTATTCGGACTAATGACTGGCCATAATTTATGCTTTCCGAAAGCACGCCCAAATAAGTATGCACCAGTATCTGTTGTCCAAACGACTAAGAAAGCAAATAATATAAATGCTAATCCAGCTTCACGTGTTTCATATAAATACATAAATCCAATACCGACATAAGCCACTGACATTAAACAGAATGCTGCATCAATAAAACTAAATCGGTTTTTAGACATGACAGTATAACTTAAAATTACGAAACTCATTATAATGAGTCCTTTTAATTGCACTGCTGCTACCCATGCACCTAAATCATGTGGCAGCATAATGATAATCAAACCAAGTGCACTAATAATCCCAGGAATCGAAATAAAACGGATTTTATTCATATTCAATAATTCTTTCAGTGCGATAAGGGCCAAGATGTATGAGAAATACATCAATATAGGTCCGCCGATAATTAGTATTGGTAAAAAGATTAACAAAGCAATAATTGCCGTTACCGTTCTAACTCTCATAATATACTCCTATCTTCCTATATTAAACCACCGAAACGACGCTGTCTTTTCTGGTAAATTTTAATACAATTCTTAAGTTCATCTTCATCAAAATCTGGCCAAAGTTTTTGGTCAAATATAAACTCACTATATGAAATTTGCCAAATTAAAAAGTTGCTGATACGTTGTTCCCCTGATGTTCTTATTAACAATTCCGGATCAGGGTATTGGCTTGTCATTAAGTAATCATTAATTGTTTCTTCAGTAATATCGCTACTATTCTGACCTCGCTCAATCATATCATCAAACATACGTCGTACGCTATCTGTAATTTCGGCACGTCCGCCATAATTAATAGCAAATATTAATTTCAAACCATCATTTTGCGCTGTTTTTTCTTTAGCATGATTAATTGCTTTCATTGTAGAAGCAGGTAAATCATCCGTAAAACCGATTGTTTCTACTTTCACATTTCTTTCTATTAATTCAGGAAGAAATGTTTTTAAGAAATTAACAGGTAAGTTCATAATATAGTTTACTTCTTGTTCAGGACGGGACCAATTTTCAGTTGAGAAGGCGTATAAAGTTAAATATTTTACCCCGATATCATTTGCAGCTCTAGTAATTTTTTTAATTGTTTGCATACCTTCATAATGCCCTTTAATTCTCGGCATTTTTCGTTTCTTCGCCCAACGGCCATTACCATCCATGATAATCGCTATATGTTCGGGTATATTATGTAAATCTAAATCTGAATGTGTCCCATCAGCTTCAGATTGATTTTTATTTTTCAGCTTTTTAAACATGGTCTATCCTCCGAGCTCAATCTATCTCTGTTACATTATAATAGATTATTCATGCAATTATCTATCATTTTATCACACTCGTTAATAGCAATGAATAGAACAATTAAAAAACTGTACCAAAGTCTTAGTTGGTACAGTTTTGGTCACAATATTTTCAACTCATTCAGTTCGTACGAGATATTATACTGACATGATGTCTTTTTCTTTTTCTTCTAACACTTTATCTACTTCTTTGATAGATTCATCAGTGATTTTTTGAACATCGTCAGTGCCAGTACGTAATTCATCTTCAGAAATAACGCCTTCTTTTTCGTCTTTCTTCAAATCGTCATTACTGTCACGACGGATGTTACGGATAGAAACTTTTGCGTTTTCTCCCATTTTTTTAACGTCTTTAACTAATTCTTTACGACGTTCTTCTGTTAATGCAGGCACCATGATACGGATTACTTCGCCATCACTAGATGGGTTTACTCCTAAGTTAGCTGCATTAATCGCACGTTCGATATCAGATAAAGAAGTTTTATCATATGGTGAAACTACTAATAAACGTGGTTCAGGAACGTTGATGCTTGCTAATTGTTGAACTGGTGTTGGTGCACCATAATAATCTACTTTTACGCCTGCAAGCAAATTAGAATTAGCACGGCCGGCATTAATAGTAGCTAGTTCACGTGACAAACTTTCAATTGACTTTTTCATTCTTGATCTAGTTTCGCTTAAAATGTCGCTCATCTTATTACACCTCAAATTTATTTTGTAATTGTAGTACCGATTTTTTCGCCCTTAACAGCACGTTTAATATTTCCCTCTTCTGTAATAGAGAACACATTCAACGGAATATTGTTATCCATACAGAATGATGCTGCAGTAGAATCCATGATTTGAAGACCATCTTGAAGCATTTGGATATATGTTAAGTGCTCATATTTTTCTGCGTTTTTATCAACTTTAGGGTCTGCTGAATAAACGCCATCTACATTATTTTTACCCATTAGAATTACGTCAGCTTCAACTTCAGCAGCTCTTAGAGCAGCTGTTGTATCTGTTGAGAAGTAAGGGTTGCCGATACCAGCCGCGAAAATTACAACACGTTTTTTCTCTAAATGTCTGATAGCACGACGTCTGATATATGGTTCTGCAACTTGTTTCATTTCGATTGAAGTTAAAACGCGAGTATCGCAATCTAATTGTTCTAAGCTGTCTTGAAGTGCAAGTGCATTCATAACTGTAGCTAACATTCCCATGTAGTCTGCAGTACCGCGATCCATTCCAAGGTCACTACCTGTTTTACCTCTCCAGATATTTCCGCCGCCAACAATTACAGCGATTTCACAATCTAACTCTACGACTTCAGCAATTTGTTTTGCAACACTTTTAATAATAATTGGATTAATACCAAACCCTTTTTCTCCAGCAAGGGCTTCTCCACTTAGTTTCAAGACAACGCGATTATATTTAGAAGTTTCAGCCATTTTCCTATCCTCTCTATCGTAAAAATATGTAAGTGATACAAGTAAAGAAGACACAAAAGGTATGTCTGATACAAATGTGTGCATTTATATAGAAATACAAGGTGTCTTCTTTCTTGTTCAACAACTTAGTAAAATTATTTCATTTGTCCTTTTACTTCATCAGCAAAGTTTTCTTCACGTTTTTCCATGCCTTCGCCTACTTCATAACGAACAAAGTCAGTTAATTTACCACCTTTAGATTGTAAGAACTGTTCAACAGTTACATCTGGGTCTTTAACGAAGTTTTGGTCAACTGCGCAAATTTCTTGTAAATATTTGCGTAAACGGCCTTCAACCATTTTTTCAACGATTTTTTCTGGTTTACCTTCATTTAATGCTTGTTGTTTTAAAACTTCTTTTTCATGAGCAAGTTCTTCTTGGCTCACTTGGTCAGAAGAAACATATTTAGGGTTGATAGCAGCGATATGCATAGCAACATCTTTAGCTGCTTCTTCGTCAGTAGAACCTTCAACTACTGTTAATACACCGATACGTCCGCCCATGTGCAAGTAAGCACCGAAAGAATCATTGTCGCCTTTAGTTCTGATTGCAAAACGACGCAAGCTTAATTTTTCTCCGATAGTTGAGATTGCTTCATTGATACGTTCTTTAACAGTTTCACCTGTAGACATTTTAGTTTCCATTAAAGCATCAACAGATTCTGGTTTAGTTTCAAGAATATGTTTCGCAAGTTCTTTAACTAATTCTTGGAAACCTTCGTTACGCGCAACAAAGTCAGTTTCAGCATTGATTTCAACGATAACTGCATCGTTTCCTTCAACTTCGACATGAGTCATACCTTCAGCTGCAATACGATCTGCTTTTTTAGCAGCTTTTGCAATACCTTTTTCACGTAGGTAGTCGATTGCTTTTTCGATGTCGCCATCAGTTGCTTCAAGCGCTTTTTTACAATCCATCATACCTGCGCCAGTTCTTTCGCGTAATTCTTTAACTAATTTAGCTGTAACTTGTGCCATTCATTTTTCCTCCATTTATATAACATAATAATCATTTCAAATACAGTATATCAGTTCTTAATATGAATATAACTCTATTTGCCTTGCTTTAAACTTGCAATATCTGATTATTCATTTATTTTATTACAACTTCATACACAAAGTAATATTTGTATTCTGAAGTTCATTTTTTATTAATATTCTTTTTAAAAAAAGGTGATAAGCTTTTAATATCTTATCACCCTTTTTGAATTATTCTTAGTTTGATTCAACAGAAGTTTCTTTAACTTCTTCTACTTCAACAACTTCATCTTCATTTAAGTCGATGTTTTGTTCAGCAGCTACTTCTTCATTTGAAACACCTTGTTGACCTTCTAAGACTGCATCTGCCATTTTACCAGTTAATAATTTAACGGCACGGATTGCATCGTCGTTTGCAGGAATAACGTAATCAATTTCATCTGGGTCGCAGTTAGTATCAACGATACCTACGATTGGGATGTGTAATTTACGTGCTTCAGCAATAGCGTTGCGCTCTTTACGAGGGTCAACTACGAATAATGCTTGAGGCATTGATTTCATATCACGAATACCGCCTAAGAATTTGATTAAACGGTCGTATTCTTTTTTGATTTCAACTACTTCTTTTTTAGGTAATACTTCGAATAAACCGTCTTCTTCCATTTTTTCAATTTCAGAAATACGTTTTACACGTTTTGAGATTGTTTTATAGTTAGTCAAGATTCCGCCTAACCATCTTTGGTTAACGTAGAATTGACCAGCACGTTCAGCTTCATTTTTAATAGATTCTTGTGCTTGTTTTTTAGTACCTACGAATAAGACTTTACCGCCGTCTTCAGATACTTGTTTAAGGAAGTTGTACGCTTCGTCAACTTTTTTCACTGTTTTTTGTAAGTCGATGATATAGATACCATTTCTTTCAGTGAAAATATATTTTTTCATTTTTGGGTTCCAACGGCGTGTTTGGTGACCGAAGTGAACACCTGCTTCTAGCAATTGTTTCATTGAAATTACTGCCATGATTAAAATCCTCCAATTTGGTTATTTTCCTCCACAAAAAGCTCGTATAAAAACGACGAAATAACATCGCACCCTTTATACTTTTGCTTTTCATGTGCGTTATCGGCTCTTTAGCCGTCATTAAATATAACATATTTCATTTTATAAAGCAATAATGAAAACTAAGTGTTACAATATAAATGATTAGTTAGATTTTTCCAATTCATCTAAGAATTGTTCTTTTTTAACTTTAATGAAAGTACCTTTCATACCTAGTGAACGAGATTCAATCACACCGGCACTTTCTAATTTACGTAATGCGTTTACAATAACTGAACGTGTAATACCGACACGATCAGCAACTTTAGAAGCGATTAATAAACCTTCTTTACCGCCAAGTTCTTCGAAAATGTGCTCAATTGCTTCTCTTTCCGAATATGATAATGAATTGATAGCCATGTTGATTGCTGCTTTATCACGTGCTTCTTGTTCTACTTCGCTATGTTTTTCACGTAAAATTTCCATACCTAATACTGTTGCTGCATATTCACCTAACACTAAATCGTTATCAGTGAAGTCATCAGATACACGGCCTAATACAAGCGTACCTAATCTTTCACCGCCACCCAATACTGGGAAAATTGTAGTTTTGCTGTCAATGAATGTGTCTCTGTTTTCAGGAGGGAAAACAGATAAGTCATCATCAATACCGATGTTTGAAACTGTTTGTTTAACATCCATTAATTTATCAGTGTATTCACTTGGAATATGACGATCTTCTAGCATTTGATTGATACGGTTGCTTTTTAACAATTCGTTTAAACTATGGCCTAAAATTTTACCTCTGCGTGATACGATAAATACGTTTGTAACAGTAACCTCACTAATTTTGCGCGCAACATCTTTAAAGTCTACTGCAATACCTTTATGTTTTTGCAACAGTGTATTTAATTCTCTTGTTTTTGAAAGTAAACTCATTTTTCTTCTCCTTTTATATTTATAATTATAAGTTATAAGATAAATGCACTTAAATCTTTATTAGTTGAAATAGATTTCAATTTATCATCTACATACTGAGCAGTAATATCAACCACTGCATTCGGCATGCCAGGTGCTTCATATGATAGATCTTCAAGCATTTTTTCTAAAATCGTATGCAAGCGTCTTGCACCGATATTGTCTGTGTCTTGGTTAACTTGGTAAGCAATTTCAGCTAATCGTGTAATTGCTTCATCTGTAAAGTTCACTGTGACTTCTTCAGTTTGCAATAACGCTTCGTATTGTTTAATCAATGATAATTTCGGTTCTTTAAGAATATTCACAAAATCATCAACTGATAAACTATCTAATTCTACTCTGATTGGGAAACGTCCTTGCAACTCAGGAATTAAGTCACTCGGTTTTGACACATGGAAAGCACCTGCTCCGATAAACAGCATATGTTCAGTGTTGACACTGCCATATTTTGTTTGAACAACGCTTCCTTCAACAATTGGCAAGATATCTCTTTGAACACCTTGTCTTGAAACATCTTGTCCGCCACCTTGGTTGTTGCTTGCTACTTTATCTATTTCGTCTATAAAGATAATTCCCATTTGTTCAGCTAATTCTAATGCTTCTTGATTGGCTGTTTCGTGATCGATTAATTCATCAGCATATTCGTCAGCTAAGATTTTACGCGCTGTTTTAACAGGTACTTCACGTTCAACTTTTTTCTTAGGCATTAATTGATTCATCATATCTTGAACTTGCTGATTTTGGTTTGTACCAAGCATTCCCAAAGCTCCTGGGTCTTGTTCAACTTTGATACGTACTTTTTCTTCTTCCAATTGACCGTTCAGAAGCTGACTTCTAATTTCAGAACGTTTTGTTTTAATATCTTCAGTTGGTGGCTCTTCATCTTCTTCATCATTATTTCCGAAGTTAGGCATCATACCGCCAAAAATAGATTCAAACGGGTTACCTGCATTTTGATTTGCTTTCTTTTTCATACTCGGTACAAGTAATTTAACTAATTTATCATTAGCCTTTTTAACCGCTTCATCTTTCACTTTATCTTTTCTATCTTCTTTTACAAGTCTTACTGCAACGTCTACTAAATCACGAACCATACTTTCAACGTCTCTTCCAACATAACCCACTTCAGTGAATTTTGTTGCTTCCACCTTAATAAAAGGTGCACCGACAATCTTAGCCATTCTACGGGCAATTTCAGTTTTACCTACACCAGTAGGGCCGATCATTAATATATTCTTCGGAACAATTTCTTGTTTCATTTCTTCATCTAACTGACTGCGACGATATCTGTTTCTCAAAGCAATGGCTACTTTTTTCTTTGCATCATTTTGTCCGACAATATACTCATTCAACTGAGATACAATGTCTTTAGGGGTAAGCTTGATTGCGCTAGCATCCATCCGTCGATCAACCTCCAATATTTCAAATTTACTCATTTCCGTTTCTCAGGAAAATTATGGTTGTTTATATTCCAAAAAGAATACTTATAATTCTTCGACAATAATGTTGTCATTTGTGAAGACACAAATTTCTGAAGCAACTTTTAAACTTGCATATGCAATATCTTTTGCTGACATTTCTGTATGACGTTTTAATGCACGGCCAGCACTTAAAGCGTAGTTGCCGCCAGAACCGATTGCAATTAAATCATCATCTGGTGAAATTACTTCACCTGTACCGCTGACAACAAGAATAGAGTTTTTATCCATCACAATTAACATCGCTTCAAGCTGACGTAATTGTTTGTCACCTCTCCACTCTTGAGCAAGTTCTACTGCTGCACGTTCTAAATTACCGCTGAATTCTTGCAGCTTAGTTTCGAATTTTTCGAAAAGTGTAAAAGCATCTGCCACACTACCAGCAAATCCTGCTAACACTTTACCGTCATATAATCTGCGTACTTTACGTGCCGTCTGCTTCATAATTACTTGTTCGCCAAGTGTTACTTGACCATCGCCTGCCATTGCAGCATGGCCATTTTGTCTAATAGCAAATATTGTTGTCGCATGAATAGAGTTATTCATTATTATTTCTCCTTTTTAGCTCGAGGATGTGCATTTAAATAAACTTTACGCAATTGCTGGTTTGAAACATGCGTATATCGACCAGTGGTTGATAAATTGACGTGACCGAGAAGAGATTGGACTGTTCGCAAATCAGCGCCTTCATTCAGCATATGCGTTGCAAATGTATGACGCAGTTTATGCGGATGTATGTCTGTTACTCCTGCTGTCCGCTTCACTATGTCATTCAAAACATATCTCACACCGCGTTCAGTAATGGGACGACCATTTATATTAACTAATAAATAATCATGCTTTACATTCTGAATTGGCGGAAACAGTTCTAGATATCGTTCAATACTCTCTCTGCACATATTTCCAAATGGTATAAATCGTTCCTTATTACCTTTACCCAGCACTTTAACACCAGGTGAATTTAAATCTAGATCCTCTAACTTGATGTTCACTAATTCTGAAACCCGAATGCCAGTTCCGTACAACAATTCTAAAATCACACGGTCACGCAAACCTTTATGACCGTCTGCTTCTACAGTTTCAAATAAAGCGCTCATTTCTTCTTCATAGAAAAAATGAGGCAGATATTGTTCTTTCTTGGGGTGTACAAGTTGAACAAAAGGGTTAACAACCGTATCATCTTGTGTCATCCAAAACTCATAGAAAGAACGTAACGTAGAAATTTTACGGGAAACTGTAGTTCTTTTCAAGCCTTTTGAATATAAAAATGACAAATAATTTCTCGCGTCTTTATATTCAAAAGATTTTAATTTTAAATGCTCGTGTTCTAAAAATGCATTAAATTGAACTAAATCATCGTGGTAAGACTTTAAAGTATGCTTAGAAAAAAATCGTTCTACTTTTAACATGTATAAAAAAGACTCTTGGATTTTATTCAATAAAAACCCCTCCATCATTTGCATTGTAGCATATGGACAGAGGGAGCTGCAGTGATTTAAGTCTCGAAATCGCAAACGTTTTCTAAACATAAATCTTATTTTATCAAAATATTCATAATTTATCACAATGTTTGCTTAAAATTCTCTAAATACGTCAATGCGCGATTGGCTTGCTGCTCATAACGTTCTTTCTTATCTTTAATTCTTTTTTCTAAAGACGGTACTAAACCGAAGTTCGCATTCATAGGTTGGAAGTTTTTATTGTTATTTGCATGTGAAATATAATAAGCCATACTGCCGATCATCGTTTCACGAGGAAAGACAACTTCAGCTTTATCTTGTAATTTATGCGCCACATTAATACCTGCAACTAACCCGCTTGCTGCACTTTCAACGTATCCTTCTACACCTGTCATTTGACCAGCAAAGTATAGGTGGTCGTTTCCTTTAAGTTGGTAAGTTTCAGATAACACATCTGGTGAATTGATAAATGTATTACGGTGCATTACGCCATAACGTACAATATCTACATTTTCCAAACCAGGAATTAAGCGGATGACTTCTTTTTGCGCACCCCATTTTAAATGTGTCTGGAATCCGACAATATTGTAAAGTGTACCTGCGGCATCATCTTGGCGTAATTGAACAACTGCAAATGGACGTTTACCTGTTTTCGGATCTTCTAGACCGACTGGTTTCATAGGACCAAATAATAAAGTTTTGCGTCCGCGCTCTGCCATTACTTCAAATGGCATGCAGCCTTCGAAATATTTTTCTTTTTCAAACTCATTTACAGGCGCTGCTTCAGCTTCTAAAACCGCATCATAAAAACGGTCAAATTCTTCTTCAGTCATTGGGCAGTTTAAATATGCTGCTTCACCTTTATCATAACGAGATTTCAAATATACTTTATCCATATCAATAGATTCTTTTTCGATAATAGGTGCTGCTGCATCATAGAAATACAATTGATCTTCGCCAGTAATTTCTACAATTTCTTTTGCCAGTCCTTCAGTTGTTAACGGACCTGTCGCAATAATTGTATAACCTTCTGGAATAGATTCGATTTCTTCATTGATAACATTCACATTCGGATGAGATTTCAATGTATCTGTAATATAGCCGGCAAAATCATGACGGTCTACTGCGAGTGCCCCGCCTGCTGGTACACGTGCAGCATCTGCTGCTTTTATAATCAATGAATCTAAACGGCGCATTTCTTCTTTTAACACACCCACTGCATTTGTAAGTGAATTACCGCGCAATGAATTAGAACATACAAGTTCTGCAAATTTATCGGTATGGTGTGCAGGTGTTTGTCTAACAGGACGCATTTCAATCAAATTAACTTTGATACCGCGCTGTGCGAGTTGATATGCTGCTTCAGAACCTGCTAATCCAGCACCGACTACATTAACTACTGTCTCTGCCATAAATAAATCCTCCTCATTCAGATGAAAAGAGGCAGGACGTCAGCAGTATCGACTTTTGTGTCCAACCTCTTGCATCTTAACATTCTATTTTTGAACTTCTTCTTTATAATCACAATTTGAACAAATAACTTGGCTTGAACGACCTTTTTTACGTTCCACAAGATAATGATCACATTTTGGACAGCTTCTGCCGACTGGTTTATCCCATGAAATGAAATCACACTCTGGATAATTAGAACAGCCGTAGAAAACTCTGCCTTTTTTAGATTTACGTTCTACAACTTGACCATCATCACATTTTGGACATTTAACTCCGATTTCCTTCACAATTGCTTTGGTATTTCGGCAATCAGGGAAATTAGAACAAGCCATAAATTTACCGTAACGGCCCATTTTGATAACCATCGGTGAACCGCATTCTTCACAATCTTCACCAGCTGGTTCATCTTTGATTTCAATTTTTTCCATTTCTTGTTCTGCACGTTCAACATCTTTTTCAAAACCGCCGTAGAAGTTGCCGACAACTTCTCTCCATTTAATGTCGCCATCTGCAATTTTGTCTAGTAATGTTTCCATGTTGACTGTAAAGTCGACATCAATAATTTCTGGGAAGTATTCTTTAACTTGTTCATGTACGATTTCACCAAGTTCTGTCGGAACAAATCTTTTACTTTCCATTTTGACATAATTACGTTTTTGAATTGTATCTAATGTCGGTGCATATGTTGAAGGTCGACCGATTTTCAATTCTTCTAAAGTTTTAACAAGTCGCGCTTCAGTGAATCTTGGTGGCGGCTGTGTGAAGTGTTGCGTAGGTTCAATATCAGTAGCGACTACTTTTTCACCCTCAGCAATAACAGGCAACTTGCTATTTTTCTCTTCTTCTTCATCTTTAGATTCTACATATAAAGTCATAAAACCTTTGAATTTAATTGTTTGTCCATTCGCACGGAATTTAACATCATTTTGCTCAATATCCATTGCAACAGTATCTAAAACTGCTGGTGCCATTTGGCTCGCAACAAAACGATCCCAAATTAATTTATACAAACGATATTGATCTCGAGTTAAGAATTCTTTCATTTCAGCAGGTGTACGCAAAGTTTTAGTAGGACGAATAGCTTCATGGGCATCTTGGTCCCCTTGCTTACCTGCAGCTGCTTTACGTTGAGATACATAATCTTTTCCGTATTTTTCAGTAATGAATTCTTTTGTTTCAGCTTTTGCTCCAGCTGAGATACGTGTTGAGTCAGTACGCGTATAAGTAATCAAACCAACAGTACCTTGTTTTTTCAAATCAATACCTTCATAAAGTTGTTGTGCAATCATCATTGTTTTTCTAGCTTTAAAGTTCAATTTTCTTGAAGCTTCTTGTTGCAAAGTAGATGTCGTAAATGGATTAGCTGGATAACGTTTCTTTTCTTTTTTAGTCACTTTAGTGACTTCGAATTCGTTACCATCTAATTGATCTGTGATGAATTTGACATCATCTTTATTGTTTAATTTATACGGTTTATTTTTATAATGTAAGAACTTAGCACTGAATGTTGATTTTTTATATCTGAAATTACCTTCTATTTTCCAGTATTCTTCTGGTTTGAAGTTTCTGATTTCATTTTCACGATCAATAATAAGTCGTAATGCAACTGATTGAACACGACCAGCAGAAAGACCTTTTTTAACTTTCTTCCATAGTACTGGAGAAATATTATATCCCACAAGTCTGTCTACAATACGGCGTGCTTGTTGAGCATCCACTAGATTCAGTTCAATTCCTCTAGGTGTTTTAAAACTTTCCTTTATTGCATCCTTCGTAATTTCATTAAATACTACACGGTTCTTTGCATTTTCATCTAATTCTAATATATTCGCCAAGTGCCATGCAATCGCTTCTCCTTCACGGTCGGGGTCACTTGCTAAAAAGATTTTCTTTGCTTTTTTAGCATGTCTTTTTAATTCTTTAACGACCGGTCCTTTGCCGCGAATAGTAATATATTTGGGTTCGAAATCTTCTTCAACATCAACGCCCATTTGGCTTCTTGGCAAATCTCTGACATGCCCCATTGATGCGATAACTTTATATCGTTTCCCTAAATATTTTTCAATTGTTTTAGCTTTTGCAGGCGACTCAACTATGACTAAATTATCAGCCAAAGTGATTCCCCCTTGCGTCGATTAATTATCATCCTTGTTACAAAGGTAAATGATAAACGGTTTATTTTACATTTGTCAATATTTTAATTTAAAGCCAATTGATTTTAATGTTACTTTTTGGACAGGAGCGAACCTTTTAAACTTAAATCTAATTGTTCAACCTCACGGTTATTTTTCGTTTTCTTTTCACTTTGATATAGAAGTAGGTTGTATCTTTTAATCACCATCCAAACAAACTGCACAAACTCCTGTAATAGAAATATTTCAATTAACTTTCGTCATTATTATTGATTTATTAAAGAACGTTAAGTTATTCGAGCAACTTGAAAATAGAGCATACCTTACGCAGACTGGTTCTCTCAATTGTCAAAGTATTGTCGGTTTCTTAAAGTATCTAAATTATAATTGTAATTTCAAAATGATATTTCGAGCTATACATTGAATAACCCGTATTTTCTCCCCATCTTTCTATATACAGATAAAAAAACATCCATTAATATAAGTTTTTCTTACAAAACAACAATCTAAATAAGGTGTCGAGTTTCTTCTATTATATATAAATAATCCAAAAAACATTTAAAACATATAAGAATACTCAACTTAAATAATAAAAAAGCACAGATTTGCACTTTTCAGTACAAACCTATGCTTTATTTGTGAACAATAATGTGATTTAAAAATTAAGAATCTTTCTTAACTGTTAATAATTCTTCATAAATACCAGCTTCTTTAGCCGCTTCAATTAAAGTAGAACCGATTTCAGAAGGAGTATCTGCAGTTTTCACACCGTTTTCATTAAGTGTTTTGATTTTTTCTTTAGCAGTACCTTTACCGCCAGAAATAATCGCACCAGCGTGACCCATACGTTTACCTGGAGGAGCTGTTTGACCTCCGATAAATCCGATTACTGGTTTAGTCATGTTTTTGTTGATCCATTCAGCCGCTTCTTCTTCAGCAGTACCGCCGATTTCACCAATCATAACAACTGCTTTAGTTTCAGGGTCTTTATTGAATGCATCTAATACATCGATGAAGTTAGTACCATTGACAGGGTCCCCACCAATACCAACAGCTGATGATTGACCGATACCTTCTTCAGTTAATTGATGTACTGCTTCATAAGTTAAAGTACCAGAACGAGATACTACGCCCACATGGCCTCGTTTATGGATGTAACCAGGCATAATTCCGATTTTACAATCGTCAGGAGAAATAACACCTGGGCAGTTAGGTCCGATTAAACGAGTGTTTTTATCTTCTAAATAACGAACAACTTTAACCATATCTAGAACAGGAATGTGCTCAGTAATACAGATTGCTAAATCTAAATCAGCATCTGCACATTCTAAAATTGCATCTGCAGCAAATGGTGCTGGAACATAAATTACTGAAACATTAGCACCAGTTTCTTCTTTTGCTTCTTCTACTGTATTAAATACAGGTACACCTTCTACTACTTGTCCGCCTTTACCAGGAGTTACACCTGCAACGATTTGAGTACCATACTCAAGCATTTGTTTTGTATGGAAAAGGGCTGTAGACCCAGTGATACCTTGCACGATTACTTTTGTATTCTTATCTACATATACGCTCATCTTAGTCTCTCATCCTTTCCTTAGACTTCTTTGACAAGTTTCACAATTTTTTGAGCACCTTCAGCCATTGTAGCTGCTGGCTCGATTGCTAAACCTGAATCTTTTAAGATTTGTTTACCGAGTTCAACATTAGTACCTTCAAGACGAACAACTAAAGGTAATGTTAAGTCGACTTCTTTAACTGCTGCTACGATACCTTCAGCGATAATATCACAACGCATGATACCACCGAAGATGTTTACAAAGATACCTTTAACATTGTCATCACCTAAGATGATTTTGAATGCTTCAGTAACTTTTTCTTTTGTAGCGCCGCCCCCTACGTCTAAGAAGTTTGCAGGATTTCCGCCAAAATGATTGATTGTATCCATAGTTGCCATAGCTAAACCAGCACCATTAACCATACAGCCAATGTCGCCATCTAAAGCAATATAAGATAAATCATATTTAGAAGCTTCGATTTCTTTTGGATCTTCTTCTTCTAAATCACGTAATTCTAGAATATCTTTGTGTCTGAATAAAGCATTATCGTCAAAGTTGATTTTAGCATCTAAAGCTAAAACATCGCCTTCACCAGTCAATACTAATGGGTTAATTTCAACGATTGAGCAATCTTTTTCAATAAACACATTGTATAAAGCTATTAAGAATTTAGCAGCTTTATTGATTGATTCTTTTGGAATATTGATATTGAAAGCAATACGACGCGCTTGGAATGGTGCTAAACCAACGACAGGGTCGATTGTTTCTTTAAAGATTTTTTCTGGTGATTTTGCTGCTACTTCTTCAATTTCAGTTCCGCCTTCTTCAGACGCCATCAAAGTAACACGATCTGTTGCACGGTCGATTACGAAGCCAACATAATATTCTTTTTTAATATCTGCGCCTTCTTCGATGTATAAACGTTTAACTTCTTTACCTTCAGGGCCAGTTTGGTGAGTTACAAGCTGTTTCCCAAGCAATTCATTAGCATAAGCTTCCACTTCAGATAATGACTTAGCGATTTTTACACCGCCAGCTTTACCTCTACCCCCAGCGTGGATTTGTGCTTTAACAACATAAACATCAGTGTCTAATTCTTTAGCTTTTTCTACTGCTTCTTCAGCAGTGAATGCTACACGTCCTTCTGGAACGGGAACGCCCATTGAACGAAAGATTTCTTTTCCTTGATACTCGTGGATATTCATTCTCCATCCTCCTGTTTCTTAGGTTAAGTACATTGTTAATTATAGAAAATGTAAGCGCTATTGTAAACTGAAAGAGGCTCTTTTTGTCAATTTTGTTAATATTTTAATATAAGCGCCAAAGCTAGCCTCATAAGAGTTTGTTACTATTTGAAACAGTTTTCATGATTGATTATAAATTACACAAAGTTGCACAACATTTTTATCCTAGATGTCTAATTTTTCAAGAACAATTGATTTAATCGGTTCAAAAGATTTTCTATGCTCAGGAATAATACCTAGACGTTTTATTCCTTCTAAATGTGCTTTCGTTCCATAACCGACATTATGTTCAAAATCATAACCTGGATATTGTTCTGCAAGTTGTCGCATATAAGTATCTCGATGCTCTTTAGCTAAAATACTCGCCGCTGCAATCGAAACACTCTTAGCATCACCTTTAATAATTGAAGTTTGAGCAATGTCTAATGGGAGTTCCATTGCATCAATCAATAAATGTGTAGGCGTAACATTTAGATTTTCAATAGCACGCATCATCGCAACTTGTGTGGCTTGGTATATATTCAAATCATCAATTTCTTCTGGTGTTGCAATACCATATGCATATGCAGTTGTCTTTTCTATTAATGCTTCAGATAATTTTTGGCGGTTGGCAGCACTCACTTTTTTAGAATCATCTAATCCATAGTAAGCATGATCCGCATTTAAAATGACCGCACAAGCCACAACAGGTCCTGCAAGCGGTCCACGGCCAACTTCATCAATACCGCATATCACCGCTTCAGGGTTGTCACTCAATATATTTTCTTCATAGCGTGTCATTTCTTCATAATGCGCAACCAATGCCGATTCTTTTTCCAACTGTTTTCGACGACTGGCAATGGCTTGCTGCACACCTTTACGTTCATCCTTATTCCATTCTGATGCATCAAGTGCTTTTAAATTGTGTATTTCTTTTAATAACGCTTTTACTTCTTTTATAGAATGTGCCATTATTTAACTTCGTCTGCCATTTCTTTATAAATATCAAAACTATGTGTTCCTAATTTTCCATTACGGATATCATTAATAATCATTTCAATAACCGCTTCATAATCTACTTCATTTCCACGTTGTAAAGCACCTCGTCTGCGACCGATTGCATCAAACCATTCCATGTTCTCTGCATCAGCATCAACATCTACATTAAAATTCTTCTGCAGTGCTTCAACATCATGTTCTTTGAAGAAGTCTAAACCATAAATAGCAACATCATCTAAGTGAACGATACTATCTTTAATTGCACCTGTTAGGCTTAATTTTTTACCCACAGTCTGATCTTCAAACTTCGGCCAGAGAATCCCTGGTGTATCTAATAACTGTAATGACTTACCTACTTTAATCCATTGCTGCTGCTTGGTAACACCTGGTGTATTACCTGTTTTCGCAATTGCTTTATTCGCTAACTTATTAATTAAAGTTGATTTGCCGACATTAGGAATACCTACTATCATGGCACGGATTGCGCGCGGTTTTAATCCTTTCGCTTTGTCACGTTCAAACTTTTCTTTAGTCGCTTCAATTGCAGCTTGCTCCACTTGCTTAAGTCCTTTGCCGTGCTTAGCATCCACTGCAACAGGATAATAGCCTTTACTTCTGAAATAATCTTTCCATTTGGAGATTTCACTTAAATTTGCCATATCTTTTTTATTCAAAATAACCACACGTGGTTTATTTTGAATCACTTCATCTATCATTGAATTACGAGAACTATAAGGAATGCGTGCATCTACCAATTCAAATACAACATCCACTTTCTTTAATTGTTCCGACACTTCACGTTTGGCTTTTGCCATGTGTCCTGGATACCATTGTATAACCATCATTCATCACCTTTCAGTATTACTTTATTGATTCTTTCAGATTCTCTTAATTATACTATATTTCTTTTTTGTTGAAAAAATTAATAAATCCGCATAAATACCATAAAAGATGTATGCGGAAAAATTTCACTTAGTTATTTATTTCTTCAATTAATCCTGGCAATTCTTCAATACTGTAAATAATATAATCTGCACCATTAGCTTCAAATTTTTCTTTCACTTTCATACCGATTTCTACCCTCTTATCTTCAGAAAGTTTTCGCCAATCCTCTTCATTATATCCAGCAATTGAACTGCCTTTTATTACGCCTACCGTAATAACACCTGCGTTAACACCTTCTTGAATATCAGACACCGTGTCACCGACTTTTAAAACATGTTTAACACTTTGAAGTTCTAAATCTTCCATATTCTTAAATATCATATACGGATAAGGTCTGCCGAATCCTCCAACCATATCAGCAGTTACGACATTATCTGGTTGGTAACCTTGCAACGCTGTATTAGGTTTTACGACTTCCATCATTTCTTTTGTATAACCCGTCGTAGAACCTACTTTAATACCTTTCGCTTTCAGCCAATTTGCTGTGTCCACGGCGCCTTGAATAGGAGTAGTGAAATTTTCTAATGTTTCCATCAACTGGTCTTCAAACTTCTCATAAAGTTGATCAATATCCGTTTCAGTTGCTTTCTTACCGTACTTTTCTTCCCAAAGTGATTGAATTCTCGGCATCTCTAACATGGCTTGAATATGATCTCGTTTCAACATCCCCATAAGCTCTCTCGCCTCTTGAATCGTTACATCTATGCCTGCATCTTTAAAAATATCAATGAAAACATGAACAGGCGCAAAGCAACCAAAATCAATCATCGTACCTGCCCAATCAAAAATGACACCTTCTATTTTATTTAACATGAAATCAATCCCTTTCATTCATATATTTTTGAATATTATCTACTAATGAAACAAAATCTTTATGATGCAAGTCACCGATATTGCCGATTCTGAACGATGGCGTATCCATTAATTTGCCTGGATATAATACAAAACCTGCTTCTTTCATGTATTGATAAAAATCTTCAAAAACAAAATCTTTATCAGGGTATAAGAAAGTGGTAATAATAGGCGACTGATATTCATCATCGATATAAGGTTGGAAATTCAACTCTTTTAAGTGTTTTATAACGTAATTATTATTATCTTTGTATCGTTGGTATCTTGCAGGCGTACCGCCTTCTTCGTCCAATTCAATCAGTGCCTCTTGAAAAGCAGCAACGACATGTGTCGGAGAAGTAAAGCGCCACTTGCCGTCAACATCCATTACCTTCCATTGTTCAAATAAATCTAATGCTATACTACTTGCATTACCCTGTGTTTGCTTCAATATTTCTTTATTCGCTATCACAAAACCGAACCCAGGCACACCTTGAATACATTTATTCGCACTGCTTATTAAATAATCAATACCTAAATCATTAACCTTTATAGGTATACCGCCAAAACTGCTCATCGCATCAATAATCAAAGATACATTCTTACGTTTTCCAATCTCTGACAAAGGCGCTAAAGGATTCAAAATACCCGTAGTTGTTTCACAATGTACCATGGCCACATGTGTAATAGACGGATCTTGTTCGATGATTTCTTCTATTTTTTCAAAGTCCGGAACAGCATCATACGCTACACGCATTTCTGTGACTTTCTTCCCAATTGCATTGGCCATATCAATCATACGATTACCATAAGCACCGTTGCTTATAATCAGCACATGATCATCTTTTCCTAATGCTGTTTGCAGCACACTTTCTACTACAAAACTACCGCTTCCTTGTTGTAAAACAGCGGTATAATCATCTGCTGAAACACTTGCTACTTCTAACAATCTGTGACGGATATCTTGCGTTAATTGTTTATATTCTTCATCCCAAGTACATCTATCTTCCAACATTGTCTCTTTGACTGAATCTGTTGTTGTTAATGGTCCCGGTGTCAGCAATTTATATGTTTGTGTCATTATGAAAACTCCTTTACTTTTTATCTTTTTCAATCTCTGCTTCTTTTTTAGCGTCATTAAAAATTGTTTGGTGTTTATCCAGTAAATTTACGGTTAAAGGTGTTTTCCATTCTTCAGGGTAGCTAGGCTCCATTTCTTTAGAAACTTTTTCCCCTTTGTACAATGGCACTGGATATTCTTTTAATAAATCTTTACGTCCGTATTTTTGAATCACTTCAACCATTTTCTCTGCTTTTTGTTGTTTCTTGCCGCCTTTTTTACAACTGCAGCAGCTTCTGTTAATGAAAAATTGCCTTCAGATGGGTCAATATACTTAATAGGTTCTCCATCTTTTTCTGCATCGATTGCTTGGTTTCTAAGTCCTGCCCCTACTGCCGCTTCTCCAGATTGTACTTTCTTAAGTGGTCCTGAGCCTGAACTTTCCAAATGAGGTCCAGCATTTACTATCAGTTTTTTGATAATTTGCTGACCTTCTTTATCTCCGTATTCACTAATAACCCCTTGCAATAGCAGCCATCCTGTTGAAGAGTCCATAATGTTCGGAAATGAAATTTCATTCTTATATTCTGGTTTGGTTAAATCTTTAATGCTTTTAGGTACAGGTAAATGTTTTTCTTTCAATACTTTAGTATTAACAAATAGTGACCCCATATTCCCTAAAATTGGAGACATATAGTCAGGATATTGTTTAAGTTCATGTTGATTCATCGTCGAATGTATCGGCACAAACATATGGTGCTCTTTTTGTGCACTTTCCAAATAATAGCTGGCTTGCGTAACAATATCAGCATCAATACTTTTTCCTTCAGCCATAATTTTCCCGCCGAGTTCAGAAGTAGATTGCGGCTGAACAATATATTGACCTTTATATCCATGGTGATCTAACGCTGTTTCCATTGCGGCAATTGCTTCTTCATCCGCATTCGTCTGGATAATAATTTTGTCAGATGAGGCACCAAGTCCTACATATGAAAAATACAATAATACTGCACAAATAATCCCAAGTATCACAAGCTTAATTTTCATGACATTTCCCTCCTTTTTTCATAACGCATCCATATGGTGCTGATCAGTCTGACTGCTAAATTCGTTATTAAAATTAAAATAGAGAGAATAAATATGTCTGTGAAACGATTGAAATGCTGCAGCTGGTTGATTTGAGTCGAAACAATCTGTGTTGATGTTGAAACTAAAAATATAACGCCGCTGATTGTTACCATTGCATTGATAAAATAATAATTTACTATTTCTATAATGGTTGATTTCATGTTAGGCAAAATAATTTTAAAGAGCGTTTCAAACCAGTTATCTTGCAGTAAAGCACTAGTAATATCCCACGACTTGTCTAATTTATCCATTGCACCTTTTGCCATTAAATAAGGTGTTGTAAAGTAATGCACAATAATACTTAAAATTACAATTAAAAATGTGCCCTTTAAAGAGCTGCCTTGGAAAAACAATAAATAGGAAAGTCCAAGAATCATACCAGGAACTGTATTCGTCAGCATGGCTATTAAATTAATTGCTTTTCTGCCTTTCAACTTGGTTCTGCTATTGATGACTGCGCTGAAAAAAGCAATGATGGTACCAAATAACGCTGTACAAACTGCTACAAATACAGATTGGATATAAACATGAATTAAAATTTCATCCTTAAACAGCGCCACGATATGTTTTAATGTGAAGCCCATTTTATAAGGATAATTTTCAGTAAAAGGTACAACAATCATGACAAGAAAAATACTTAATATACATGTACATAACACGAATAAAAGTATGCTGATTACAAAATTATGCACAGGACGTTTTTCTGGTTGATGGTGGCCAGCAGCCTGGTGACTGACATTCCATCGTTCGATTACTGCAAGAAAAACAAAACCGAATAGTGCGGGTATTAGCATTACAAAAGCAATCACGGCACCTTGCGCGAATTTAGGAATTGAACCTAGAATTGTTTGATATAACAAGATGGAGATCATAGTATCATCTGCGCCGATTGAAGCGGGTATCCCGAAATCTGTAAAACTTAAAATAAAAGATAAAACAAATGCATTGCCAATCGGAATAAACATAGGTCTTAATATTGTGTGATAAAACCTGCGTACCCCACTATCTTGCATGAGTTGAGAAATATAATAAAATCGTTGATCAATATACTGAAATGCATTATTGATAATAATAAAAGCAGCTGGCAAAGTGTAAATGACATAACCAATCAACATGCCATGTTCACCATAAATTGTAAATAGAGGTTGCCCTATTAACTTTGCGATAATACCTTCATTTCCAAACAAATACATCAATAAAAAAACATAGGTAATTGTAGGAACTAACATCGGCAAAACCATCATGCCATTAGAATAACTTTTCAACCATTGTTGTATTGCAGTCGTTTGCAATGCGTATGCTGCAAAAAAGGCTAAGATACTTGTAATAATTGCCGTTAATAATGACAGTTTCAAACTTCGCATGAGTGCAGTTGTAACATCCGGGTTTGATAACACTTCTTTAAAATATAAGTTACTAATATGACCATCTGCGATAATTGAGCGTCCCAGTAAAACAATTACAGGCAATACTAAAAACACGATAAAAAACACAAACAGTAAAATTTGAATAATACGCTGACTCCATAATTTATGCGCCATGTTGCTCACCAAATAATGTGTAAATATTATGACGTTTAATCTCGAGCTGGTTTAGGATGAACTTTTTTACAAATTGATTGGCTGGTTGTTTAATTATCATATTCGGAGTATCATATTGTGCAATTTCACCATCTTCAATTACAACAATTTTATCAGCCATTGTAAGTGCCTCTTCTGGATCATGTGTCACAATGATAGTTGTAAGCGATAACGATTTAGCTACCTTTACAATCATGTCTTTAATACGCTCTTTAATCATCCCATCTAATGCGCTTAAAGGTTCATCCATTAATAAAACCTCAGGTTCCATTACAATCGTTCGAGCTATAGAAACACGTTGCTTTTGGCCTCCAGAAAGTTCATGGATTTTTTTATCAAGATGTGGTCTTAAATCAAGAAGTTCGATTAAATCTGTTATTTCTTTAGAATCAGTATTCTTTTTAGTATTTTTCAAGCCATACAAAATATTTTCTCGAGCATTCAAATGCGGAAATAAACAATAATCTTGAAAGACAATGTTAAAGCCTCGTTTGTTCATCGGAACATTATGGACTGGTTTTCCATTAAAATGAATCTCACCTTTAGAGACATCAGTTAAACCAAGAATCATATTGAGTAATGTTGTCTTGCCATATCCACTCGGTCCTAGCAAAGCTATAATTTCACCATTTTCAATATCTAAATTTAATATCTAAATTTATATTTTTCAATACTTCGTTATCATTAAAACTTTTACTTACATTTTTTAGTGCTAACACAACCCGCACCTCCTACTTTGATATATTCAAAGTATAGGAGAGAAATATTAAGTCAGTGTTAAGTATGTGTAAGTGTTGATTAACTTTATACAAACTTATTACCAACTTTATACCAACATACTAATAAATATGGTATATTTCAATTAAAATTACAAAGGAGTGTGTCATTTGTTACCTAGAGAACGTCGTACTGAAATAATAAATTTATTAGCACAAAATGAATTTTTAGAATTAAAAACCTTACATAAAGACTTGGGAATATCCATGGAGACATTAAGAAGAGATATTCAACAATTAGTCAAAGAGGACCTCGTATTGAAAGAATATGGCGGAATACGAATTAATAAGGAAGTAAATGGTGAGTCTGCAATCGAACGTCGACTAGAAAAACATTTATCCGAAAAGATAGAGATTGCCAAAAAAGCAGTCGATGTTATTAAAAATGGAGATTGTATATTTTTAGATAGCGGGTCTACAACATTACAAATTGCTAAAATGTTAGATACTAAAGAAAATTTGACCATCATCACAAATTCAATTCCTGTTTTAGTTCAATGCATCAATCAAAACCATACACTGGTTTCTATCGGAGGAAAAGTAAGATCTTCTGAACAATCGTTAACTCAATTCGATTTTCTTTTTAACTTCGAAAGACTAAATATTAATAAAGGATTCTTTTGTTGCAGCGGCATCTCAGTTGCCCATGGTGTCACTGATTTTAGTTTCGAAGAAGTAGAAACTAGACGTCGAATTCTTGAAATTTCTCAGGAAAAATACTTAACTGCAGATAGCAGTAAAATTGATGAAGTCGTAACAGCAAAAATAGGTAATCTCAATGACTTTGCTAAATTAATCAGTGATGGGAAAATACCGGAAATAGAGTGTAAAAACATTAAAAATCAGGGAATAGTAATATTATAAATGCATTTTACAATAAGTATATGCAGTATTAATTCTAATAAGAGGTGTTCTTTATGGCTTACGAATTCAAACGATCTGATGTCACTTTCGATTCAGACGGTACGCCATGCAGTGCGTGGTTTTATCTTCCTGATATTTCTGAAAAACCACCTATTATTGTGATGGCCCCTGGATTAGGCGGAGTAAAAGATATGCGTTTAGATGACTATGCTGCTAAGTTTGCTGAAGCAGGCTTTGCTAGTTTAGTATTTGATTATCGAAACTTTGGAAATAGCGGCGGCAACAGAAGACAATATATTAATGTTAAAGATCAACTAGAAGATTGGAATTATGCAATCAAATTTGCTAAGTCTATTGATAGTATTGATGAAACACAATTATTGTTATTCGGTACTTCTTTCAGTGGAGGACATGTTATGACACTTTCATCAATGCGTAATGATATTACAGCAACGATTACACAATGCCCTTATACAGATACTTTCGCAACTTTAAAAGCAATATCTTCAAAAAGTGAATCAAAACTCACATTATTAGCACTATTTGAGAAGTTGCTTTCTATCAGTAGTTATCACAGTATCATGGTACCGCTAGCTGGCGAACCTGGTTCTATATCTTTAATGGCTGTGCCAGATTATCAACAATATTTAGAACTTGTTCCCGAACGTTCTACTTTTGAAAATAAAGCACAAGCAGCTACGATTTTTGAATTTCTTAAATATTCACCTGGGCGTTACGCACAAGAAATCAATAATCCAATATTTTACGCTGTATGCAGTAATGATAATTTAGCACCTGCAAAAACAACAATACGACATGCTAAACGTTCACAAAAACCTACAATTCGTGAATTCAACTGTGGTCATTTTGAGATATATTCAGATAATTATTTCGAAGAAGCCACAGATGAATATGTCAAATTTTTCAAAGAAAATACAATTTAACTTAAAAAGGTGTGCTCAAAATTGAAAGCACACCTTTTATCATTCTATTTATTAATTTTCAATCGGCACCCATACCTGTGCTACATAATCATCAACTTGTGTATTACCATGCGGATATAATTCTATACCTGGTGCATCACGGTGTCTATAACCTAAATCAGATAAAAAGTTAGGATTATAAAGTTGCTCTGTTGTTTTCTGCAAAGTATAAGGTAGTGGTCCTATCGCATCTGCAACAATATAATCACCTTCAGGTAATGTGTAAGGATGCAGATCAGCGACTGACTTTTTATCTGAAGTTACAGCATTGCTTAACGCTTTTAATTCTTCTGGTTTATCTGAATTATTGAATGCTTCCCACGCTTTAGGCAAACCTTGCTGCGCATCTTGCATTGTGGCATATTTACTTAATATACCTATAACATTTGTTGAATCTATATGCTTAATTTCGTATTCCATATTAATCGCCTCTCATTGTACTTAATTGTAATATTTTAAATTACCCTAATTGCTTAATACTTTAACTTTTTAATAGAAAAAAAGTAAAGCTGAAGATTTTTTCTGGAAATCCTCAGCTTTACTTTCAACACGTTCTTCATTTAAAAAGGTTTTGTTTATCCTTCTTTAAAATTAACGATTTCATCAATAATATATTCAGCAGCAATTAATCCTCGAGTTTTTGCCCATAACTCACGATTTACAATGTGGATACGATTATTTTTCTTCGCATTGATTGTATTATAAACCTCTGATTGACGTAATTTTTCTAATGCTGGTTCATCTTTTTTATCCACCATTAAAATCAAACGTTCAGGGTTTAATTCTAACAATTGCTCATCTGTTACTTTAAGATAAGGCCCATTTTTATATTCAGGATATTTATTAGAATCAGCTTGCGTAATTGCCGCTTTAAATCCTAAACGTTTTAAAAATTGGCCGACAAAACTATTTGAATCATGACCGACGATATAATCATCAGTAACAACAGCGGCTAAAGTAGATAAATTAGTATCAATTGTGACCTTTTCGTCAATTTGGTTTATTTTTTGTTGGAAAATTGCAACATAGCGTTTAGCTAATTGTTCTTTAGAAACAGCTTTTCCTATCGTTTCAAAGATTTTCAAACTTTCCTTATAATTCCCTTCAAAGCTTTCCAATAAAATTGTAGGGGCAATTTTTTGTAAATCTCTATAAATTTCATGATGGCGTTGACCATCAGCAATGATTAATTGCGGCTCCGCATCTTTGATTCTTTCTAAATCAGGATTGCTTCTGTGCCCAACTGAGATATAGTCCCCCACTTTATCTCGCATCGCTTCAAATAGATTTTCTTTACTGCCGTCATCGGCAATAGCAGCTGGTTTAATACCTAATGCAAGCAAATCATCTACAAATGAATATTCCAGAGCAGCTACTCTGTCTACATTGTCTGCAATTTTTGTGATACCAGCTTCATTTTTTACTTCAACCATCTTATTAATTACCTCCTTAAAATCCCTCTATGATAGTATACCCATAGAAACTTTAATCATTCCTGATTAAATATATTCAAAATACTCCGACGATTGGTCAGCTAGACCATATATATATTAACACTTTTTTAATATTCAAATGATACTTTTGAGATGAAATTTTGTTAACACTTAATTTAAAATGGGTATATTGAATTATAAAATTTTACATATGTAAATATACATACCTATAAATTAATTTCAGGAGCGACTTTAGATGAAATCATCCTTAAGTAATAAACTTATCCGTTTTCTAAAAATTGCCGGAGTAAGTGTTGTACTCATATTGATTTTCTTTCTCCCCGCATTCAATGCTGTATTTAGACATCATTTTGTATATAGCGGAGAAGGAGACGGCTTCAGACAAATGATGCCATTTCAAATGTATTTGTATAACCATATTACAAATCTTTCTAGTTTTTATGATATTTCGTTCGGGCTAGGCGGCGATTATATGAAAGATTTGGCTTATTATTATTCTACTTCGCCGCTCACATATGTTAATTTCTTTTTTGTTTGGATTGCAGAACATGCATTACATATGAATCCGCATACGATTGAATTTTGGCCAGGCAACCAGTTATTCTTTTCAATTTTCAAAGCCTGCCTTACATTTATCGCTGCTTATTATTTAATGCGCTATTATCATTTGAAAAGATATACTGCCGTAATCGCAAGTATGCTTTATGCTGCTTCAAATGTAATGTTCTATTTTAATTTTACATGGTCTTTTTATGGAGATGTTTTAATCTATTTTCCAATCACTTTGCTAGGTGTAGAAAAATTATTTAGAGAGCGAAAAGCAGGCACGCTTATTTTTGGTTTATCACTCACACTAATATCTAATTTCTACTTCAGTTATTATGAAGCAATTATCATTAGTGCGTATTTTATTTATAGAACCATCTTCACCTACAAAAATGATATTATGACCCGTTGGTCAAAAATCTATACAACAATAATTTCGTTAGTAATTAGTTTGCTCATTAGCATTTGGGGTTTTACAAATGGTGTAACCTCTTTCTTACAAAATGATCGCAAACAAAATCCAGTAGAATATCCTTTTTTTGTAAATTTATTTGATACTGAAAAACAAACATTTTTATCTGGATTTCATATTGTTTTATCATTATTAGTCATTATCGCATTGTTGCAATTTAAATTATATAAGCATTATTATTTCCGCTTATTTGCGATTATGACTTGGATTTTCTTGATTGGCTCTTTCACAAACGGCTTTGATAGCTTTTTCAATGGAATGTCGATTCCGCAAAGGCGCTGGGTATATATGTTGGCATTGAGTGCTGCTATTATCACCGCCTTAATGATTCAACATTTATCCGAATTATCAATAACATCCCTACTGGCTGCTAGTCTTCCAGCTATTGGAATTTTTCTTTATTCCTATCATTTCGCTATAGGCAAATGGCATTGGTGGATGAGTACAGTACTTATTTTTATTCTAATGATTGCACTAGTACTCTTATTAAGAGGTAAACAAAACTTTTGGATAAAAATCCTTTTAGTAAGCTTATTTATCCTTCAACAACTTTGGCTGGCTTGGGATTATAACAATAATATACTTTTTCAATATCAAACTGATCAAAAACAAGTGACTAAGTATGATTATTTTAGTCATCCTCTAAATAAAAAAATAAAAGAGATACAAAAGAAAAACAACAATGATTTAATGCGTATTGATTACATGAGTATATTCGGTTTAAATTCACCATTGATATACGGCTATAATGGTATTTCACTTTATTCTAGTATTTTTGATGGCAACATATTGAAATACTATGATAAAACAATGCAGATTAATATGCCTATTGATAAAAACAGCACGTATCGTTTATTCAATAATCGTGCAAATATGATGGCATTATGGAATGTTACTGACCGCTTTAAAATGGGCTCAGATATGAATATGCCGTATGGTTTTAAACTTCAAGATAAAGTTAAAGACGGCAAAGATGGTAATTTCTTACATTCATCTAATCAAATTCATTATCCAAGCGCTCACATTACAACCAAAACATATAGTATGAAACAACTTAAATCACCTTTAGATCGAGAACAAGCAATGTTGCAAGGTGTAGTATGGGACGGCGCTAAAAAAGGTAATTCTAAATTCAAAAATAATCCTAATTTACTCAGTGATACAACGTCTCATTTAAATCAGGCTAAACAACTCGATAAGAATCATATCAAAGTCACCAAAAATCGAGGCGGCATGACATTACAATTACCATCATCAATTGCTGATAAATATAAAGATATGTATGTTGAAATGGATATTGAACGATTATCACCGTCAGGCGAACATTATGTTAAAGTGAATGAATACCAGCAAAAGCGTAATAGATTAGATTATAAATACAGACGCTTCGTAAGTCCTGTCACTATGAGAGTTAAAGCCTCTCCTGATCTTAATATCCAACTTCCTAAAGGCAAATACCGACTTTCCGTAAAAGGAATATATGGTGAAAACTATCAAACACTGAAACAAGCATCACATGAAGTGACCCCAGTAAAAGTTAAAAAGGTAAACAGTGGATTAGAAATCACAAAACCAAAATCAGCTCACGGCTATTTAGTATTGCCAACAGCTTACAGAAATGGTTTATATGCAGAAATAAACGACAAAAAGTATGATGTTAAAAAGGCAAATGGAATTATGAGTGTTATACCTGTTAAAAGTGGTCAAACACATATTTCATTGAAATACGAACAACCATTCTTCAAAACTTTTATGGTCATTACTTTTATCGGTATTATTATTGCTATAATCTGGGCTCGATGGTTAAAAAGAAAGTCATTTAAAAATAAATAATTAAAATTCAAATCGTTGGAGAAAATTTTTTCTCCAACGATTTCATTGTTTCTAAATAAAAATCCCAAATTCTATCTGCTGTTCTACTCTCAACTGTCCTTTATTGGCAATATGAATTTTAAAATTGTTCGAAACTCTATATACAAACTACTGATTTCTCATTATAATATTCTTAACAATCTAATTTCCATTTTAATTTAATGAAATCAGGTTGTATCAATAAAGCTGTTCTACCCCGTTATTTCTATTTGATAGCAGACTTGCAAGAAACCTTTATCCTGTAACGTCATTCCCTTCTTTTTTCTGTCAGCATTACAATCACTTTTTAATTTCATAACAATTACCTTCACACACAAACAATAACTTAGACAACTAGAAATGAGGTATTTCTTTGAACGAATCAAACCATTTTAAATCAAAATCGGATTTACAAAATTTAATAAAGCAATTAGACATCAAAAAATCATTGCATGTATCCGAAAGCTTATCCTATAAAGATTTATTCAAATTATTAATCGGATTATTAAATAAACACGAAATAAAGATGATTGAACAAGCACTTTTAACCAATCTTCCTTTTATCTTTATTGAGCGACCGATATTTCAAAAGCTTATTCATTTACATGATACCGACTATTTCATTCCGCTTGGCAAAAATCGATATTTCATCTCCCCCTATTTTTTAAATGATTATAACCACTTTATCTTGAATCATAAATTCCACAAAATCCCTGACTTAAATAACAATATTTATAAAAACATTGGTTATTATGCATTAGCCGAATCACATCGCAGAAAATATGAAGCTGTTACTTTATCTGATTGTTTAAATCAGCATTTTAGTAATAAAGAGTTGTTTTTTATTACTAAAATCCTAAAAATTGAAATCACGAATCCAATAAGCAGAAAAGAAAACTGCCAACTCATCGCACAAGAAGTTTTGAAAGATTTTTATATACTTGAAAAACTTTTTGAAATGATTCCTTCTATCAAAATTTTATTTTCTCTTATGGTGCTTGAAGATAGAAACAGCTATTTAGGTGCCACAGAAGAAAACCAATCTCTCGCAACATTTATGATTTTCAAAAATACTATGTACGAAATTATGTATCTCCCAAAAGACGTCTTCCTCCATCTCAAAAATTATTTCAATTCAAAAAACATGAATCCAGTAACTATATTAGAAAGTACACTTCACAATTATTCAGCAAAATTTATGTCTGTCGAAGAAGAAACTAAACTTCTAAAAGCATTGATTCGCAATGAATTGAATGAAAGTGATGAAGACAAATTAATAGAAGCATTAAATAATGATCATTTATATAACGATTTATTTAATAGTGAAAATGAGAGTGAAGATCACAAATTTCAATTTTATGATGCTTTACTTCAACTATATGGGTTTGTTCCTTTAAAAATCGTAAAGTTATTGTACGATAAATATTTCGATAATCCTAAATCTATCCTTGAAATTAAGAAAGAAATCAAACTTTTCTTTAAAGATATTGAGGATGAATCATTAGCGGAAGGATATTTTGTTAAACCTATCTTACAAGATGCATATTCAATGTTAAGTGAGATTTACCATAATATTCCATATTATCTACCCGAAACATTAAATGAACTTATCGATTTTAATTCGAAATCTTCATATATAAATCAATTCGAAATTCAAGACAGCATCAACTTTTTTAAAAGACACATTCAGATCCCATCCGAGTTAGAAAAAAATCCAACACCTCTCATTAAATTACTAATTATTGAAGAACTAATTATTCCATGTATAAAAACATTACCTTTTGAAAATGATATTCAAGATACCGTTAAAGATTGGAAAACTCAAGGCTTGTTTAAGAAGGCTTCACTTCAAAATCTAAACAAACATGCTTTAAATCTTTATCGAAATTTACGGTTATGGACTCTAAGAGGTCATACTATTTCCGAATATGAGCGCTTTAGACAAACTCATTCAAATCCTGATAAAACTACAAAAATTATAGAGATAGATTCCTTTAAAAAATAACCCGTTACTAAATCCTATTTAAATACAAAGGAATGGGACATTATTGATCTGTAGCCCCGAAAAATAGAGCCTCGTCAATCGACGTGGCTCTATTTTGTGTAGATATTTAATTATTTTTCAGTGCTATCTTTATCTTCATTTTTTCTTTTTCTGAAGAACATCATTAATCCACCGATAGCGAACATTAATGTAGCATATATTGGGTGTACAGGTGCTAAGTTTTCTCCTGTTTTAGGTAATACTTTTTCTTTACTATTTTCCGCTTTATGATTTACTTCTTTTGTTACTGTGTGATTTTGTTTCACAGTAGACTTAACTGTTGAATTGCTATCAACGTTTTCAACATTTGATGTTAATTTTGATTCTGCAACTTTTTCAGCAGGCGGAATAGTTGTTGACTCTTTCACTTCTAAGTTGTGAATTGCATCTTCGATTGTTTGAAGTGCATTTTGAATCTCTTCTATCGTAAACCCATCTGAATTTTCAACAATTGACTTACCGTTTTTCACAGCTTTTTCTAATGCTTCAACAGATTGTTGTGTGTATTCAGTAGTATGAGTTTTCTCCGCAATAGTAATTACTTTTTGCAATTCTGCTAATTTATCTTTTGAAACTTCAGATGGTTTTTGTCTCTCTTCTACTGGCTTAATTGTTGGTTCATCAACAACTGTTGAGTCAACTTTTTCATCAACGATTGGATCTTCATTGTTTGGTTGGATGATTTCTTCATCGATAATTTCTTCTTGAGTTTCATCTGTATCTAACACTTCTTGTTTCACTTTTGCCGCTTCAGCTGCATCTTTTGTATCTTGTGCATTTTTAGTAGCAATTGCACTATTTAATGCTGCTACTGTTTCATTTACTTTAGTCTGAGATATATTAGGATTAGCTGCTGCTTCAATAGCATTTGACAACGCATCTAACACCGCTGCATCTTCTTTGTCTCCCGGATCAAAGAAATTGATGCTTTCTGCTTTTGCTATTGATTTATTGAGTTCTGTTTTATCAACTTTATTATCTTGTTCCACTTTCTCTGCAGCATCTTTGGCATCTTGCTCTGCTTTTGCACTAAGTGCTTTCTCTAAAACATCTTTTGTTTTATCAACATCTGATTGCAAAGCATTAGTATCTGCTTCAACTTCTTTAGCATTTGACAACGCATCTAACACCGCTGCATCTTCTTTGTCTCCCGGATCAAAGAAATTGATGCTTTCTGCTTTTGCTATTGATTTGCTGAGTTCTGTTTTATCAACTTTATTTTCTTGATTTACTTTCTCTGCAGCATCTTTGGTATCTTGCTCTGCTTTTGCTTTCAATGCATCTTTGGCATCATTGATTGCTTTGGCAGCTTGTTTCAACTCTTCCGGCGTCTTATTTGTATCTGCTTTGGCTGTTACTCCTGCTTTTACAGCATTATCTAAAGGTGTCACTGTATTCGGTGTGTAATCTGCTTTATTAACCGCTTTTGCTGCTTCGATCGCTTTATTCAATTCATCTAATGCAGCTTGCTTTGTTTTTTCATCAACATCTTTAGCATCTTGTTTAGCTTTTTCATCAGCATCTTTGGCATCTTGTGCTTTCTTAGCATCAAGTGCTTCGTTTAAAACATCTGCTGCTTGTTTCACTTGCTCAGGTGTTGCATTTAAATCGCCTTCTACTTCTTGTCCTGCTTTCAATGCGTCATCAACCGCTTTGTCTTCAGGATCATTCAAATCTAAATCATCGAATGCTACTGCTTTATCAAGCGCTTTTTCAAGTTCTGTTTTATCTGCTTTTGCTTTTAAAGCATCTTTGGCATCATTGATTGCTTTGGCAGCCTGTTTCAACTCTTCTGGGGTCTTATTTGTATCTGCTTTGGCTGTTTCTCCTGCTTTTACAGCTTTTTCTAAAGGAGTTACTGTATTTGGTGTATAATCTGATTTAGTGACTGCTTTTGCTGCTTCGATCGCTTTATTCAATTCATCTAATGCAGCTTGCTTTGTTTTTGCATCAGTATCTTTGGCATCTTGTGCTTTTTTAGCATCAAGTGCTTCGTTTAAAACATCAGCTGCTTTTTTCACTTGCTCAGGTGTTGCATTTAAATCGCCTTCTACATTTTGTCCAGCTTTCAATGCGTCATCAACCGCTTTGTCTTCAGGATCATTCATGTCTAAATTATCGAATGCGACTGCAGCATCAAGCGCTTTTTCAAGTTCTGTTTTATCTGCCTTTTCTTTTAATCCATCAATAAATTGATTAATTTCTTTTGCTTTGGCAATTGTCTCTGGCAAACTTGCAGACGATGGATCATCTAAAATACTTTGCCCTTCAACAGCAGCTACTTTTAAAGGTGCAAAACTATTAGGAGTATATGCTGGCTCATCTGCAGCATTTACTTTATTTACAGCCGTTCTCAATGCCTCAATCGCATCAGCTGCAATCTTATTATTGATTTCATCTTCAAGATTCCAAGTTGCTTCTTTAATTGCTTGTGGATTTGCATTAGGGTCATTTTTAACTGCAATTGCAGCATCTAGTGTGTTTTTCAGTATTTGATCTGTAGCTGAATTATTTAATGGTTCTAAAGCTTGTGCCGCTTCAATTTGCTTCGTTAATTCTGATTTATCCGTTACAAGTTGATTAATCGCATCTTGAATAAGTTTTGTAGCACCTTTTAATTGTTCTGGAGTAGCTGCATTATCTGCTGCTAGTTGTTTCCCCGCTTCTTTTGCTGTTTCTAATGGTTTAACAGATTCTGGTGTAAATTCTGCTTGTTCAATTTTTTGTGCTGCATCAACCGCTTTATTTAACTCATCAAATGCTGCTTGTTTATCCTTAGCGGCAGCATCTAGAGCATCTTGTTTGGCTTTTGCATCTAATGCATCGTTTAAATCTTTAGATACCTTTTCGACTTGTGCAGTTGTAGCATTTAAATCGCCCTCTACATCTTGTCCTGCTTTTAATGCATCATCAACCGCTTTATCTTCAGGATCATTCATATCTAAGTTATCAAAAGCAACTGCTTTATCAAGTGCTGCTTCAAGTTCTGTTTTATCAGGTTTACGTTCTAATTGATCGATTCCATCATTGATTTCTTTAACTGCTTCTTCAATTTCTTGAATACTATGTCTCACACGTTCTACTGGATCATTAGATGTAGAAGCTACAACTAATGCATTATATTTATCCACTAAATCTTTAAGGTTTTGTGCAGTTTTTGGTGTATAGTACTCTGCTTCTTCTAACTTTGATCCTCTTTCTGCAACTGCAATTAATTTTTCCACAGCATCTTGTCTTAATTTTTCTTGAATAGCCGTGTTCAATTTATTCTTGCTATCATCAGTTGCTTGTTGATCCGCATTCAAATCATTATCTACATTTTTTGCTTCTGCTAATGCATCAATTAAATTTTGATCGATTTGCTTATTCGGATCTAAGTTTGTAATGTTTTGACCATCAGTTATTGCTTTTTCTAATTCACTTTTATCCTTTGGTACTGCACGAACTGCAAATTTAGGACTTTCGTCTTCTTTTCTAGGTAAGGTTGCTTGAGGTTTATATAAGTCTTTTTCAGCAGTTTCACGATTAAATAATAATTTAACCACTTCAGCCTTAATTTCTTCACTCGTTAATCCATCTGTATCAATGACAGCTAATGATTGATCGATTTCTGAATTATCGTGTTGAGTAATGAGTTCTGCTTTAACTTTTTCTACCTTTTGTTCAGTAGTTAAACTTTCTGCAGAATTATCTGTATCTTCATTATGCTTCGAGTTACTTTCTGTTGCTAATACAGGTGGATTGTTGGCTTCAGATTCAACTGCCTCTGCTGTGGGCTGTTGGTTTGTATCGATCCCATTTTGTTGTTCACTAGTTGGCTTTACATTTGATTCTTTTTGTTCTTCATTTAGTGCAGGTACATTTTCAATTCCTTGTTTAGTTTCAGTTGTAGACGTTGACGTTTCTGGAACTTCTTTGTTTAATTTCAAATCATTTTCTGATTTGACATCATTTATATTATTTTCGAGTGTGCTATTTTCATTTTCTTTTGTTAATTGAGGCGGCGTTTCTTGTGTTATTTCATTTTCGGGTTGCGGGAAAGTTTGTCCTTCTGTTGAATCATTTGCAACTTCAGCAACTGCTTTCTCACTTGTTTCTTCTGCTGCTTGAGCATCATTCTGACCTAAGAACAAAAGTGATCCTAATAAAATCGAAGCTGTTCCGACAGTAAATTTTCTAATAGAATATTTGTTCTTTAAATTAGGTAAAAAATCCAGCTTTTTCATTCGATATCCCCCAATATAGGTAAATTTGATATCTATTAATATTATAATATTACCTAGCGGAATTGTATATGATACATCTCTTATATACATTTAATCATTTTATATAAATTACTGAAAATCGTTACCTGCTTTTATATGTAATATGCAATTAAAATAAATTTGATATATAAAATTGTATCTTCTACAACTATTCATACAAATGTATCTATTATGGTTACTTAAAGTTCGTCTGAGCAGTTTTATGGCCCATTTAGAATTTAAAATTAGATATTTGTATTTAGAACGCTATTTATAGAAGGATTGAAGTATTGCTGTAATAGACTAAACTTTTAAATCGCTATTTTGTTTTCGATAGTCGTCTTTGCTTAATCTTTCTTTTTTAGATATTTTACCGATTTTTGAAATAAAAAAAGACTGCCCCATCATTGGGACAGCCCGATCTTCTCGCATGTCTATTTGTCTAAAATTAACGAATTTCTTTAATTCTAGCAGCTTTACCACGTAAGTTACGTAAGTAGTAAAGTTTAGCACGTCTAACTTTACCGCGACGTTTAACTTCGATTTTTTCAATTTTAGGAGTGTGTAATGGGAATGTACGTTCCACACCAACACCTGAAGAAATCTTACGTACAGTGAAAGTTTCTGAAATTCCGCCACCGTGGCGTTTAATTACAACACCTTCAAATACTTGGATACGTTCACGTGTACCTTCAACGATACGTACGTGTACACGTACAGTGTCACCTGGACGGAATGTAGGTAAGTCTGTGCGTAATTGTGATTTAGTTACTGCTTCGATTAATTTGTGATTACTCATTATTTATTCTCTCCTCTAACCTATGTTCTTGCCTTGACAACAAAATAGCAGCGGATCATAGTGATTTTCGTGCTTAGCACACTTCAACTATATTAGCACACTGCTATTTTGTTTTCAATTGCTTTTTGTAGTTTTCTAGTATTTTTTCATCTTCTGTAGTTAACGGATATTTCGCTAACAAGTCTGGTCTTTTTACAAAAGTACGAATCAATTTCTGCTCATGGCGCCATGCATCAATCTTTGCATGATTTCCTGATAATAATACATCAGGAACATTCATACCTTCAAATTCTCGTGGTCTCGTATATTGCGGGAACTCTAACAAGCCATCAGAAAAAGAATCATCTTGGTGAGATTGTTCGTTGCCAAGTACCCCTGGAATCAAACGGACAATCGCATCTGTCATTGTCATCGCTGGTAATTCTCCGCCTGTTAAAACATAATCGCCAATCGATATTTCATCTGTTACCAAATGTTCTCTGATACGCTCATCATAACCTTCATAATGTCCGCAAATAAATACAATATGTTCTGCAGAACTTAAATCCTGTGCAATCTCTTGTGAAAACGGCTTTCCTTGAGGACACATCAAAATAACACGAGTTGCTTCGCTAGTTTCAAGATCTTTCATTGCATTAAAGACAGGTTCTGGTTTCAACACCATACCTTGACCTCCGCCAAATGGGTAATCATCTACTTGATTATGCTTGTTAATAGAATAATCGCGGAAGTTGACCGTGTTGACTTGAATAATCTCTTTATCTTGAGCTCGCTTTAAAATAGAATGATTCAACACACCATCAAACATTTCTGGAAATAGTGTTAAATAATCAATTTTCATTTTAATCTAACATTCCTTCCAATGGCGTAATTTGAATGCGTCGTCCTTCAACATCTACCTCTTTAACAACATCAGCAATATATGGAATCATATATTCTTTGTCGCCTTTGACAACCCATACATCATTCGCACCAGTTTCAAATATTTCCTTTACACGGCCGATAGGTGTATCACCTTCGAAGACAGTACAGCCGATAATATCTGAATAATAAAATTCATGTTCATCCAACTCGATGTCCGCATGATCACGTTCTTGTGTCAACACATCACCTTTAAAGTGTTCGATATCATTGATATTATGGATACCTTCAAATGTCAGCATATGAAATCCTTTGTGCATACGATAAGATGCAACTGTTAATTCAGTTTCTTTACCATCATGCTTTACTGTTAAGATCTCACCAGGTTGAAAACGTACATCTGTAAAATCAGAATTAGATTTTACGCGCACTTCACCTTTAATTCCATGCGTATTCACAATTTTACCGACTTCAACTTTCATATATTTTCTGCCTCCATTACGGTCTCTGATTGTATATAATACTTTAATGCCTAATAACAAACCCTGAAACAACTATATTGTCTCAGGGTTATATATCTTAAGCAACTTATTACTTAGAATGACGTTGTTCGTCGAAAGTTTTCAAAATACCTTCTCTTGATAAGATATTGTGAACTGTATCAGTTGGTTTCGCACCGTCTTTCAACCATTTAAGTGCTAATTCTTCGTCGATTGTTACTTTGTTTTCACCAGAGTTGTCTACTGGATTGTAAGTACCGATTTGTTCGATAATACGACCATCACGTGGTGAACGTGCGTCTGCTACTACGATACGGTAGAATGGATTTCTTTTTGAACCTAAACGTGTTAAACGAATTTTAACTGCCATGTTTAATTCTCTCCTTTAAATATTTGTTTTCTTTTCTACAAGGAATAATAATAACAGTTAGTTCGAATTTTGTAAAGAGTTTTTTCTTTACCATTTAAAATTCGTTCTATTCTGAAGTATCTACCTTAATTCCACCGCTATACATATATTTTTTAGGGTATTTTGTTAAATTGAGATTACCATCAAAATTTTATCAATTCCTCAATACTTACATGTTTACACATTGAAACTCTATATTTGTTCTTAATGTGAAATTAATTTATATCTTTTGGCAGTGATTTTATATAATGAATTTCACTCACATACTTACCTTTGTGTATGATATCTACATATTCTTGTTCTGGATCAAAGCCATTAAAAGATAATTTATAAGATAGCTTTTTACCAGATTTATCGTAAGCTGTTACTTTTTCATAATATTGCGTCCCTTTTTCAACCTTTGCATATGAATGTTCTGTTTCTAAAAAAGGATTAAATCTATCAACAAATTCATTTCTAACAAAGGCAAAGATGATGACTACACATACGACCGTCATTATAACTGCAAGTAGTGTTTTTTTCATTTGGCACAACCCCTTCATGATGTTTAAACTTAGTTGTTTTAATAATTGTTACGCAAAATGGAAATAGTTTGTAGATGACTGCTGTATCACAATATTGAAAATGTTATGACACGCTTATTTAAAATGTATTCTTATGAATTTGTCTGCTCAAAATCACTGGTTTCTGATACAAATTAAACAAACGCTTATTTACCTTTTCTTAATTATGCCATAACCCCTTTTAAAAATACAGAATTTTCTGATATTAATCCGATAAATAAAAAAGCCAGAGCTTCATACTCTGACTTTCCAATATTAAAACGGTAAATTCATACCTTTTAACATATTTTCCATCTGACTGCGTTTGCCTTTTTTGCCTTTACCGCCACCAGAGAATTGTTTCATCATTTTCTTCATATCATTAAATTGTTTCATTAAACGGTTCACTTCTTGTAATGAACGTCCTGAACCTTTAGCGATACGCTTTTTACGAGATACATTTAGAATATCCGGATTATTACGTTCAGCTAAAGTCATTGATTGGATAATCGCTTTGATATGATCGATTTGTTTATCGCTCATATTCAGCTTATCCATTCCTTTCATTTTGTTCATACCAGGAATCATTTTCATGATTTCATCCAATGGTCCTAAATTTTTCACTTGATCCAATTGTTCTAAGAAATCATCTAATGTAAGCGAAGATGTACGCATTTTTTTCTCTAAATCTTTAGCTTTAGATTCATCAACATCTTGTTGCGCTTTTTCAATTAAGCTGAGTACATCGCCCATACCTAAAATACGAGAAGCCATACGTTCTGGATGGAACAATTCTAATCCATCCATTTTTTCACTCATACCAACAAATTTAATAGGCTTGTCAGTTACAGAACGGATAGATAACGCAGCACCACCACGTGTATCACCATCAAGTTTAGTTAATGTTACACCTGTTACATCTAATTGATCATCAAATGATTGTGCTACATTCACTGCATCTTGACCTGTCATTGCATCGACAACCAACATAATTTCATCTGGTTTTGAAATTTCTTTGACCTCAGTTAATTCACTCATCAATGCTTCATCAATATGCAGACGACCAGCGGTATCAATGATAACGAAGTCTAAATGTTCTTCTTTAGCATATTTCAATGCATTTTCTACAATTTGTTGCGGCTTAACTTGGTCACCTTCACTATATACAGGAAGATTTAATTGTTTACCAACAGTTTCCAATTGGTCGATTGCAGCTGGACGATAAATATCGGCTGCTACAAGCAATGGTTTTTTATTGTATTTTTTTCTCATTAAAAGTGCAAGCTTACCTGCAGTAGTTGTTTTACCTGCACCTTGTAAACCAACCATCATGACAACTGTAGGTGGTTTATTTGCCATATTAATAGTGGAATTCTCGCCACCCATTAATTGTGTTAATTCATCTTGGACAATTTTGATAACCTGTTGGCCAGGTGTCAAAGATTGCATTACATCTGAACCTAAAGCACGTTCAGAAACCGTTTTGATAAAAGATTTTACAACTTTAAAGTTAACGTCGGCTTCTAACAATGCAAGACGCACTTCACGCATCATTGCTTTAATATCCGCTTCAGTCACTTTACCTTTACCTCGGATTTTTTGCATGGTCGCTTGTAAACGATCGGACAATCCTTCAAATGCCATACCCAAGTGACCTCCTTCTTATTCTAATTCTTCTAGTTCTTCAATATATCGTTTCAATGCATCCGGGTCTTCAATAGATGCTTTCATTTGATTATAAATTTCACGGCGCTGTTCAAATTTTGAATACAGCTCTAATTTAGTTTCATAATCTTCTACTAAATCACCAGTTCTTCTTATGTTATCATATACTGCTTGTCGACTCACATCAAATGTATCAGCGATTTCACTCAATGAGTAATCTTGCAGATAGAAGAGTTCTAAATAGTTACGCTGCTTTTTCGTTAACAACGCTTGATAAAAATCAAATAAATAATTCATACGCAAAGTTTTAACTAAATCATTTTTGCTCATGAGATGATGCCTCGCCGTCTTCTGCACGTTCAACTGGTTCGCCATGTTCTTCTTTATATTCATATTCATCGACAGTTTCTTCAATCATGTCAGCAAACAAGCCGTAAACATAGCTTTCTGGGTTGAATGGTTGCAAGTCGTCGAGTTTTTCACCAAGACCAACGTATTTCACAGGAATACGCAATTCATTTCTAATCGCTAAGACGATACCACCTTTAGCAGTTCCATCTAATTTCGTTAAGACAATACCAGTCACATTTGTGACCTCTTTAAAACTGCGTGCTTGAGATAAAGCATTTTGACCAGTAGTGGCATCTAAGCATAGCAATACTTCATGTGGTGCATCAGGTACTGCTTTACCGATGACATGTTTCATTTTTTCTAACTCATTCATTAAGTTTGCTTTATTTTGCAAACGTCCAGCAGTATCACAAATTAGAATATCCACATCTTTATGTTTAGCCGCATTAATCGCATCATACATAACAGCTGCAGGGTCTGAACCTTCGCTTTGGCTGACCACATCAACACCCACGCGTTCGCCCCAAACTTTTAATTGATTGATAGCACCTGCACGGAAAGTATCTCCTGCTGCAAGCATTACTTTTTTGCCTTCTGCTTTATAACGGTGTGCTAATTTACCGATTGTTGTTGTTTTACCGACACCATTCACACCCACCATTAAAATGACATTCAAACGTCCATCTTCAAGGTTCATCACTTCAGAATGATCATCATCTTGTTCATAGATTTCAACGATTTTTTCAACAATGACTTCTTTCAAATCAGAAGTTTCTTTAATATTGCGGCGTTGTGCTTCTGTACGTAATTCATCTACTAATTCCATTACTGTATTGAAGCCTACGTCTGCTGTAATCAGCATTTCTTCTAAAGCTTCAAAGAAATCCTCATCTACTGTACGATAACGTGCAATCAGGTTATTCAATTGTTCTTGGAAATTTTCACGAGATTTTTCTAAACCTTGTTTAAATTTCGCACCTAGTTTTTGGGATTCAATTTCTTCAAATTCTTCGATTGAAATTAAACCGTCATCAAACTCAAAGTCATCTTTCGTTTCTTCTTTTTTCTCTTCTTTAGGTTGGGCTTCTGGCAATGTAGACTTAGGTTCAGGTTTTGAATCTTCTTTCGAGGATTCAGAATCTTGTTTTTCATCTTGGTCTAAATCTTTAAGTTCTTTTTCTTCATCGGATGATTTTCCAGAGAATTTGTCCTTTAATCGTTTAAAAAAGCTCATTCTTGTTCCTCCTTCAATACTTCATCTATCGTATTTAAGTTCACACTCACAAGTTTTGAAACACCTGATTCTTGCATGGTAATACCATATAATCTGTCAGCTGCTTCCATTGTCCCTTTTCTGTGAGTAATCACAATAAATTGTGTCTTCTCAGATAATTGCTTCAAATAATTCGCATAACGAATCACATTAGCTTCGTCTAATGCTGCTTCTACTTCATCTAGTATAACAAATGGTGCTGAACGCACTTTTAATAATGCAAATAATAATGCTATCGCACTTAACGCACGCTCACCGCCGCTTAATAATGAAAGGTGCTGCAGCTTCTTACCTGGCGGCTGTACAATAATATCTACACCAGCAGTCAAATAATCATCATCAGTTAAGCGCAATTCTGCTTGTCCACCGCCAAAAAGTGATTTAAATACTTCTGTAAAATAACCTTGTACAGCATGGAAAGTTGTCTTAAAGCGATCGATTACCGCTTCATCCATTTCTTTAATGATTTGCTCTAAAGTTGCTTTTGCATCGCGCAAATCAGTACGTTGTTCATCTAAGAATGTATAACGTTCATTAACTTCTTCAAATTGCTGAATCGCATTCAAGTTGACAGGACCTAATTCTTCGATCGACATTTTTGTTAATTTCACTTTTTTACGCAATGCATCAATCGACTCATCTTGATCATATAATTCACGTGCTGCTTCAAATGTTAAGTGATAATCTTCATTTAAATGATCCATAGCATGATCAATCAAGACATCTAATTTAGATTGTTCTGCTTTTATATCTTGATAACTATTTTCGATAGAAAGGATATCGCGATGTGCTTCTTGCAGTAATGCATCGTATTTCTCAATCTCTTCGTTAATTTCTTGACGTTGTTTTTTCAACGATGACAAGCGTTGACTGAGTGCTTCTTTTTCTTCTTTTTTCACTTCAATATCAGCTTGAATTGTTTCAAATGCTTTTTGACCTGTCACTTCATCTGAATTGAATAATTTAATATCTTCTGCTAACTTTTCTTGCTGCATTTGATTTTGCTCTAGTTGCTTATCCAAACGTTCGAGTTGTTCACGTCCTGTTTTAGTACGTTCTTTTAACACTGCCAAGTCAGATTTTTTTTGATGCAATTGCTGTTGTAGTTGTGCAGAACTTTCTTTACCTTCTTTAGAAAGTTGTGTCAGTGTTTCAATCTGCTTTTCTAATTCAGCTAATTTATCTGCTAATGCTTGCTTTTGGACTTCTTTATCTTTTAAAGTTTGACGACTTTTTTCACTTTGGTAACCATCATTTTTTTCGAATTCAAACTCTTCATGTTCACTCTTAATATGAGATTCGCTTGTTTTTAATCGATCCAATTCTAAAGATAAATCATGTACACTCTGTTTTTCAACATTATAACGCTGACTGATTTCTAAATATTCTTCACTATATTGATTGGCTGCTTCTTTCACTTGTTGCACATTTTGTTCAAACTGTGCGGTTTGTTGTTGAAATTGCTTTAATTGCTTGCGTAACTGTGCAAGTTCATCTCGCTGAGCGAGAATACTTTTAGTTTGACGCTGCCCTCCACCAGTCATGGAACCGCCTGGATTTACGATGTCGCCTTCAAGTGTCACAATGCGTGTACGATAACGTATCGCACGTGCCAGTTCATTCGCATGCTTTAAATCATCAACAATAATTGTATTACCTAATAAATTAGCTACAACATTACTGTATTGCGGTTTTGTTTGCACTAGTTCTGCGCCGATTCCGATATAGCCTTCTGCCTGTTCAGCAGTAGTTTGAATGTCATGATTCAGATGTCTCGCTTGAATCACATTCAAAGGTAAGAACGTCGCTCTTCCTAAATGGTTTTGTTTTAAATATTGAATCGCTTGTCTTCCATCTTTTTCACTATCCACAATAACATGTTGCAACGAAGCACCAAGTGCTGTCTCTATTGCAGTCGTCAAATCAGATGGCACATCAATGACTTCAGCAACCGCTCCATGAATGCCAGGCAATTCTTTATCTTTGGCTTTCAAGACATGTTTGACGCCATTAAAGAAGTAAGTATAGTCTTCTTCTCTACTGGATAAACTTTCAATTTTAGCTTTTAACTGGTCATTATAACGATACGCTTGATAAAGTTTTTCTTCATCTTCACTTTGCTTATTTTTAGCTTCTGTCAATTTTGATTCACATGTTTGAAGTTCTGCTTCTAAACTTTTCAAGTTTTGCTGACGTACTTGCTGTTTCTTTTCAATGTCCGTTACTTCAGATTGAATCGTTTTGAGTTGATTAAAAGCTTCCAGCAATCGACTATCTAATCTGGATTGTTTAGCTTCATTTTCTTCAATCGTTCGCTCTAAGAATCGAATATCATTATTTACCTCAGATTGTTCAGACATGATGTCATAATATTGGTTTTTAATTTCTTCAAGTTCTTCATCATGATCTGCATCACTGATGTATAACTTGTCTTCTAATGCTTTAATTTCTCCTGTTAATGCTTTTTGCTTATGCATTAAGTCATTTTGGGCAGTTTCCATTTTTTGACGTTCTGCTTTAATTTCTTCAAGTTGCGCTTCTAAAGCAGATTGCTCTTCTTCATAACGGGCATTCGTTTGAGATTGGTTTTTCTTGCGTTCTTCTAATACATTTAATTGACCTGCTAATTTTTCAGCCGCTTCTGTTGTCTGTACCAATTCATAATTCAATCGTTCGATGTCGTCATTTTTCTGATTCAGCTCAGCTTTATATTTACTCAGTGTTTTAGAATAAGAAGTCTTGTCTGCTTCTTTTTGTGCTTGTTTGCTTTTTAATATATTCAACTGTTCATCTGCATTACGAATTGCTTCTTGATAATCATTAATATCATGCACTGTAACAAGTACATCACTCTTTTTCATTTCTTGAGAAAGATGCTGATATTCTTTTGCGATAGCCGCTTCTTCTCTCAACGGTTCTACTCGACCTTCTAAATCATAAAGAATATCTTCAACACGTGTGAGATTTTCTTCAGTCTGATCTAATTTTTGAACAGAAGCTGCTTTTCGTTTTTTATATTTTAAAACGCCTGCTGATTCTTCAATAATTTGACGTCTGTCAGCGGGTTTGGCATTTAAGATTTCATCCACACGTCCTTGTGAAATAATACTGAATGCTTCTTTCCCTAATCCAGAATCCAAAAAGAGTTCAATAATATCTTTCAAACGTGCTCGATCATTATTCAAATAGTACGCACTATCACCGCTTCGATATAATCTGCGCGTGACGATAATTTCATCTTCATCAATATTCAATTGATGTGCATGATTATCTAATTTCAAACGTACTTCAGCATAATTTTGTGCCTTACGATGTTCTGCACCAGAAAAAATAATATCTTCCATTTTAGAACCGCGTAAAGATTTGGCTGATTGTTCACCCAGCACCCATTTTATCGCATCGGTAACATTACTCTTTCCACTGCCGTTCGGACCAACGATTGCAGTGACACCTTGGTCGAAGTTCACCTCAGTTTGTTCTGCAAATGATTTAAAACCGAACGCATTGATTGATTTTAAATAAACCATGCTATACTCTTTCTCCTTATTACTGTTATAACAGTATATTACTTATTTCTTTTTCATATCGTTATAAGCTTTTTCAGCCGCTTTTTGTTCAGATTCTTTTTTCGTTCTGCCTTGACCTTTTGCGACAGGTTCGCCTTCCAATAATACCTCTGAAGTAAATAAACGATGGTGTGCAGGACCTTGTTCATCAATTAAACGATACGTAACATTACCTTTGCTGAGTCGGTGAATCAATTCTTGGAATTGTGTTTTAAAATCTACTACGCCCATCAATTCATCATCTTCTACATGCGGGAATATCACTTCTTCTGAGAACTGCCATACTGCATCTAGACCTTGATCTAAATATAAAGCACCTACAAATGCTTCAAATGCATCAGATACAAGTGAAGGTCTTGTACGGCCTCCTGTTTTTTCTTCGCCTTTTCCTAGCAAAATCAGTTCATTCAACTGGATTTTATTCGCAAATATTACAAGTGAGGGTTCACATACAATTGTCGCGCGCATCTTTGTTAAGTTGCCTTCTGGTAATTCCGGATACTTATCGAATAAATAGCGTGAAACCGTCAATTCTAATACTGCATCTCCGAGAAATTCCAAACGCTCATTGTGGGCTAGACGATCCATATTGAAATCATTTATAAAACTAGAATGGGAAAATGCTTGTTGATAAAGCGGCAAGTGATCATAATTCAGTTTCAACATATGCATTTTATCTGCAAATTTTTTATTGAAATTCTGTAATAATGCTTCTTTCTTGTGATTGGTCAAAAAAAGACCTCCTTTATTTCTAACAAAATACGTATTCATACGCTGTCTATGTTACTCATTTTACGTGAATTTTCCGTAAAACAAAAGAAAAATCTGAGTCGCTAAGATAGACGACTCAGATAATATTTTCATTATTTTTCAAGGTTGTTGATGAAATTAACTGCGTCACCAACTGTATTGATTTTTTCAGCTTCTTCATCAGGAATTTCAGTACCAAATTCGTCTTCTAATTCCATTACTAATTCAGCGATATCAAGTGAGTCAGCGCCTAAATCATCTTTGAAAGATGCGTCTTCAGTTACTTTGTCAGCATCTACACCTAAACGGTCAACGATGATATCTTTAACTTTATCGAAGTTTTCCACGTCGATTCACCTCCTTTAACAAGCCTTTACGACTCTATTATTTTCCCATTTTATTATCAAGAATACAAGTAGGTTTGACTATAAATTAGTGTAATCGCACTACTTATATCGATTTGTACAGATTTAAATGGGGATTATTCCATGAACATTCCGCCGTTTACATGGATAGTTTGTCCAGTGATATATTTTGCTTTATCAGAAGCTAAGAAAGCAACTGTATTCGCAATATCTGTATCTTCACCGAAACGGCCTAACGGAATTTGTGATTTCATTTGGTCTTTAAGCTCATCGCTTAAAGCATCTGTCATATCTGAAACGATAAATCCAGGTGCTACTGCATTGACAGTGATGCCGCGTGAAGCAAGTTCACGAGCAGCAGTTTTTGTTAAACCGATAACGCCAGCTTTTGTTGCAACATAGTTGGCTTGTCCTGGGTTACCCACTGCACCTACAACACTTGTTAAATTGATGATTGCGCCGCTGCGTTGTTTCATCATTTGACGTGTTGCTTTTTGAATACAGTTGAAGACACCTTTTAGGTTTGTATCAATAACGTCATCCCATTCTTGTTCTTTCATACGCATTAATAAATTATCGCGTGTGATACCTGCATTATTGACAAGTACATCCAATGAACCGAATTGAGAAACAACCTCTTGAATCATATCTTTGACTTCATCTGGATTTGCAACGTTAGCTTGAATAGCAAAAGCTTCGACACCTTTGCCTTTGATTTCTTCTACAACCGCTTCAGCTTTTTCTTTGTTGCCTGCATAGTTAACAGCTACGTTGTAACCTTCATCTGCCAATTGCAAGGCAATGCTGCGTCCAATTCCTCTAGAAGCTCCTGTTACTAATGCACTTTTACTCATTTTCATTCCATCCTTTAACGTCTTCGAGTGTTTGAATCGAAGTTAATTTAATATCTCTGTTGATTTTCTTGATTAAACCAGATAAAACTTTTCCTGGTCCGATTTCGATAAAGTGGTCAACACCTTGATCGATTAACCATTCTGTTGATTTGATAAATTGAACTGGTGAGTAAAGTTGTTTCACCATATTTTGTTTAATAACCTCAGCATCTGTTTCCGCTTCAGCGTGGTAATTTTGTACTACTGGAATTTTTGCGTCATGCCATTCAAATTGATTAATATAATCTTCAAAATCTTTTTCAATCACTTGCATCATAGATGAGTGGAAAGGTCCAGATACATTTAACGGCAAGACACGTTTTGCACCTAATGATTTTCCTTGTTCGACAATACGATCAATCGCTGTCTTATGTCCTGAAACAACAATTTGTCCTGGAGAATTAATATTTGCAGGTTCAATGATAGAGCCTTCTTCAGAAAGTTTTTCACAAATTTCTGCGACTTCATCATAATCTAAACCTAATACTGCTGCCATACTTCCAACACCGCTTGGGAATGCTTGTGCCATCAATTCGCCTCTTTTGCGAACGATTTTAACCGCATCTTCAAAAGAAAGTACTTCTGCAGCAACTAAACTTGAATATTCACCTAAGCTGTGACCCATTGTATAATCAGCTTCCACATTGTTCAAAGCATTCAATAAAGCGATACTATGTGTCAGCAATGCCGGTTGTGTATTTTCTGTTTCGCCTAATTTACCTTCTTCGTCTGTAAACATTGTTTCAAGCAAATCAAAATCTACCGCATTCTGTGCTTGATTTAAAATTTCAGTTGCTTGTGTATCAACTTCATATAAATCTTTTGCCATGCCGACTTTTTGTGCACCTTGTCCTGGAAAAATAATGGCTGTCTTACCCATTATGTTCACCTACCGTTTCTCTCATGATTTCAACTATATGTTCTTCACCAGCCATTTTAGCTTGGCGAATTGCTGAATAAAAGGCTCTGGCATTTGAACCGCCGTGCGCTTTTACTACATTACCGTCTAATCCAAGTAAAACAGAACCGCCGTACTCAGCATAATCCATTTTCTTCATGACTTCATTCAAATCTTTTTTCAAGATAAGTGCAGCTAATTTATTTTTAACACTGCTTAACAATGTAGATTTGAACATTTTACCGATTGATTTTGCAGTACCTTCTAAGTTTTTCAGTACCATATTACCAGTAAATCCATCAGTTACGACTACATCTGCTGCATCATCCATCAATGTTTTAGCTTCAACATTTCCTGAGAAATGGAATGAAGTATCTTCGCTCATTAACTGATATGCTTCTTTAGTCAAACTGTTACCTTTTTTCGGTTCAGTTCCGATGTTCAATAATGCAACTTTAGGCGCACCGATACCTCGGATTTTTTCAGCATAAATATTTCCTAATTGTGCATATTGCAATAAATGTTCCGGTTTAGCATCCGCATTTGCTCCAACATCCAAGAATGTAAATCCTTTTCCTGAAACGGTCGGTAAAGTAACTACTAATGCAGGGCGTGCTACACCTTTGATACGACCTACGATAAATAGACCTGCAGACATTAAAGCACCCGTATTTCCTGCAGAAACACACCCTGATGCTTCTCCATCTTTAACAGCTTGTGCTGCTCTTACCATAGAACTGTCTTTTTTACGTTTGATAGCACGAACAGGTTCGTCAGTCATTTCAATTTCTTCTGTACAATGACGGAATTCTAAGCGTGAATGTTTAATATTGCACTGCTTTTCATCTCCGAATAATATAATATGTAAATCAGGGAAGTCATTCAACGCTTTCTCTACCGCTTCTAATACGATACCAGGTGCGTCATCTCCACCCATCATGTCAATGGCTAATGTCACCATATCATGATTCCTCCTCGCTATAATAATACATTTTGAATGTACCTTTAAATACGCATTTATCTTTCACATAGGACGATACCGCCACAGTAATATACTTTTTGCCGAAATCTGTCACTTGTGCAAAAGCATGCACAGTATCATGCAATTTGACTTGTCTCAAAAAGCTCACTTGGCTATCGCGTGTCAGCACCATATTCTTTTGAATCAAAGCTACACACAAAGAGTTAGCTTGTGCAAACAAAATATGGCCGCGGGCAATATCATTTCGTGTAAATACTGAGTCTTCTGTGATATAAATCAATGATTCAGCAGTTACATTCGGTTCTACCCGAATCAAGTCACTGATAATTTCATTACCTTCAATTGCACGGATATGTTTGTAATTATGTTCTGCTACAGATTTAATACGTTTTCTTAATTCTGGGATTTTCAAGTAAGTTCGATCTAATCGAATTGTTTGGATACTTACTGAAAACATGTCACTCAATTCATTGTCAGTCATAAAGGGGTTTTGTTGTAATTGTTCCTTGATAGCATCACGTCTTGCTTGTTTTTTTAATTTCATTTCTCTGCCCCTTTCTTTTTAGTACCAAGTCTTAAGACTACCTTCATATCATATCATTTTCTTTTTAAAATGCTCAACAAAAAACACATCATACATGTGTTAAAAATAGTTTAACTAAAAATGTACGATGTGTCATTTAAACATTAATCAAAACTTGTATGCAATAAGTTTTCTTCAACGAAGTTGCGCAATACTTCATACTCATCTGTAAAAAATTTACCGGATTGAATAAGTTCACCCGCTTCATCTCTCGCCACTTCTAACATACGATAATCTTCAACAATATTCGCTACTAAGAAATCAGGAAGACCGCTTTGTTTTACACCGAAGAAATCGCCTGGACCGCGCATTTCTAAGTCTCGCTCACTCAATTCAAACCCGTCTGTTGTCTGTGTCATAATGTTCATACGCTCTATGCCAGTTTCTGTTTTAGGTGAAGCAATAAGCACACAATAACTTTGATGATCACTACGACCGACACGACCACGCAGTTGGTGCAGTGTAGACAAGCCGAAACGATCGGCATCATAAATAATCATGAATGTTGCATTCGGAACATTCACACCTACTTCAACGACTGTCGTAGACACTAAAATATCAATCTCATGTCGATTGAAACGCTGCATGACGTCATCTTTTTCATCTGCAGGCATTTTACCATGCAATAAACCGACACGTCCTGCTCCGTAGTGTTCTTCTAGCGATTCATATAGTGCAACAACATTTTGAACGTCTTCCAGATGTTCAGAGCTCTCAATTAAAGGACAAATAACATATGCTTGGCGGCCTTTTTCTAACTCTGAAGTCATTTGATTCAATACAGTATCATATTGTTCATGTTTCGCCCACATCGTTTTAATCGGTTTCCGTCCTTTTGGCAGTTGTTTAATAGAAGAAACATCCATTTCTCCAAATACCGAAATTGCTAATGTTCTTGGAATCGGGGTTGCTGTCATAAACAACACATTTGTCATCGCACCTTTTTCACGCAAGGCTTGTCTTTGGTTAACACCGAAGCGGTGCTGCTCATCTGTAATAACCAGGCCAACATTTTGGAATGAAACATCATCTTGAATTAAAGCATGTGTACCAATCAGACAATCAATCGTACCATTTTCCAGTTGTTCTAATAACAACTTGCGTTTTTTACCTTTAACTGAGCCTGTCAGTAACGCTACATTCATTCTATCTCCGAAAAGTTCTGTTAAACTTTCTGCATGTTGTTCGGCTAATATTTCTGTCGGTACCATCAATGCAGATTGATAGCCTGCTGTTTTCAATGCAAACATACAAAGAGCTGCGACAACTGTTTTTCCTGAGCCTACATCACCTTGTAATAGTCGATGCATACGAAGAGGTGCTTTTAAGTCCCTGAAGATTTCGTTTACACTATGCTTTTGGGCATCAGTCAGTTCAAAAGGAAGGTCATCAATAAACTTTTTAACTTCTGCCAGGTCATAGTTAATCTCTATAGCTTCATCACTAGCTTTTTCTAATCTATTCAACCATTGCATTCGCAATTCAAATAAGAAAAGTTCTGTAAATGCATAAGTTCTGCGTGCTTTTAGTAATTCTTTTTTGTTATCTGCATAATGCAATGCACGAATTGTAGTAGCCAGTGATTCTAGTTTATATTTTTCACGTAAATCATCAGATAGCCATTCTCGAATTTCAATATCATCCAATACTTTACGGATAATATCTCGCATCGTCTTTTGTTTAATGCCTTCTTTGATACGGTATACCGGGTCTAATTGTTCTCCATCAGCATTTTGTAGATCTTCTGAACCCGTTGTAAACATACGCATGCCGTTTATTTCTTGCTTTGCACGGTTCCATTTACCTTTTACTGTTACATGATCATGTAAATTAATTTTCTTTTTAAGATAAGGTTGATTGAAAAAGACGGCTTTAACCGCAATATTGTTAATCATAAGATGCACTGTTACTTTAGAACGGTTTCTACCAAAAAAAGCGACAGTGGGCGTAGAATAAACTTCGCCGGTCACTGTCACGGTGGATTGATCTTCTGCTTCATTCAAGTCTACGATACTATTATCCTCATAGCGAACTGGCAGATAGAGTACTAAATCTTCTACATTATATATATTTAATTCATTTAACACTGCAATGCGTTTAGGTCCTAGCCCTTTAATCTGTTCTAACGCATAGGGTTGATCAATGAGATTTACTTTAGACATGTTAATCACCAAATATTTTTTGTTTTAAGCGTTGGCCGGTTGGTGTGCCAGCTAAGCCTCCGCGTCCCGTTTCTCGAAGTGCTGAAGGCATCGTTTTTCCGATTCGATACATCGCATCTATTACTTCGTCTGTAGGAATACGCGAAGCTACACCTGCAAGTGCCATATCTGCTGACACAATTGCATTTGAAGCACCTGCTGCATTACGCTTTACGCAAGGCACTTCTACCAGTCCCGCTACTGGGTCACATACTAAACCTAGCATATTTTTCATACAAATTGCAAAAGCTTCAGCTGACTGCTGCGGTGTACCGCCAGCCATTTCGACTGTTGCAGCTGCTGCCATAGCTGCAGCTGACCCTACTTCTGCTTGACATCCCCCTGCTGCACCTGAAATAGATGCATTATTTGCTATCACAAATCCGAAGGCTCCGGCTGTCAAAAGAAAGTTCAGCATTTCTATTTTTGTCGGATTGAAACGTTGTCTAATTGCAAAAAGGACTCCCGGTACAACCCCTGCTGAACCTGCAGTAGGAGTTGCACAAATTTTCCCCATCGCTGCATTGACTTCATTGGTCGCCACTGCTTTACTTACTGCATCTAATAGTATTGGTCCTGACAAGGCTTGTCCGCTTTCTAGATATTTACGGATTAATACAGCATCTCCTCCTGTCAAACCTGTAGCTGAAGTCACGCCGTTCAATCCTTTATCTAATGCATCTTCCATAGTTTGAAAATGGTGGCTCATTCCAGCATAAACATCTTCTGCTGACATGCCTGTTACTTCCATTTCTTGTTCTAACATAATTTCATGTATCGCTTTATGTTCAAGTTCGCATTTTCGTACAAGTTCTTCTACTGATTTAAACATTTTATTCCTCCCGCTTTATGCATCTTCCATCAAGTAAACGTCTGTCACACCATCAATTTGTCGCATTTCTTCTAAAATTGTAATCGGAGGCTTTTCATCCAATTCACACATCATCAGTGCCGAATCCCCTTTTTCCTTACGATTTACCTGCATTGCACCTACATTAATACTTTCATTCAAAAGAATATTTGTAACTCTTGCGATAGTTCCAAAGGTATCTTGATGGAAGACAAGTAAAGCAGGATAGTCTCCGCTTACACTAATCGGAAAATCATTAATTGCAGTAATCTCAATCTTACCGCCACCAATTGAAACACCTTCTATCGAAAGTGATTTTTGTTTTGTTTGTAAATATAAAACAGCAGTATTTGGATTAGGTTTTTCCTCAGACATTTCTATAAAATCTATCTTCATCCCTTTATTTTCAGCAGTTTTTAAGCTCGTTATAATACGATTATCGTCTGCATCATAACCCAGTAATCCACCAACTAACGCTACATCAGTACCATGTCCACGATACGTTTCCATAAAAGAACCGTATAAATAAATATCAACTTGTTCTGGAAGTTCTCCAAACAATGCTCTCGCTACAAGACCAATTCTCACAGCACCTGCTGTATGCGAAGAAGAAGGACCGACCATTGTAGGACCAATAATTTCGAACACACTTTTAAATTTCATATTAACTCCTCTTTAATTATTTGATTATTGCAAAAATTCAAAACATTATAATGCTTGTATCTTTAAACCAATTATTTTATTATTTGTACTTTTCAAGATTATAAAAATTAAAATAAAACCATTACACACAGAAAAATCCACTTAGGGTGTTTTTTGCCCCAAGTGAATTTTACTTCTCATATTATTAACCTGATCCACTATTACTCAACTGAGAATAAATACGGATAAATAGGTTGAGAACCTACTTGTTCATCTATTTCAACATCAGGATATTCAGCTTCCAACCATTCTGTCAATGCTTCAGTAGTTTCAGATTCTGCATCCTCACCTGTTAAAATTGTAACAATTTCACTATCGTCTTGAACCATTTTTGAAAGCAATACTTTAGAAGCTTCTAATTGAGTCGGATTGCTTACTACAATCTTGCCTTCTTTAAGCCCCATAAATTCGCCTTCTTTTATATCAATGCCATCAATTGTTGTATTACGTACTGCATTTGTAATTGCACCTGATTGTACATCCTCAATTGCTTCTGTCATTGTGTTTTTATTATCTTCTAATGAAGCATCAGGAAGATATTGGAACAATGCACCGATACCTTGAGGAATCCATTTTGTTGGAATTACTACAGTTTCAGCCTCAACAATTTCAGCTGCTTGATCACTCGCCATTTGAATATTTTTGTTATTCGGCAAGATAATTGCTTTTTTAACTCCAGATTCTTCAATTGCTTTCACAATATCATTCGTAGATGGATTCATTGTTTGGCCGCCGTTAATAATAGAAGTGGCACCCATTGATTTGAAGATTTCAGAAATACCGTCACCCATTGAAATTGCAATAATTGCTGTTTCAACTGGTTCAGCTTTTCCTTCGTTTGCTTTCTCTTTATTAACAACATTACGATGCTGTTCTCGCATATTTTCAACTTTAAGTTTGATTAATTCACCATACTGTTGACCATAATTGAATACATCGCCAGGATGTTCAGAGTGTACATGCACTTTTACAATCTCATCGTCATTAATAACTAATAGAGAATCACCGAATTGCGCCATATCTTCGCGGAATTCTTTTTCATCGAAAGGTTTCTTATCTTTACCAAAGCGCACCATCATTTCTGTGCAATAGCCGTAAACGATATCTTCAGTGTTAATGACACCATGAAAATCATGATCGTCATTTACAAATGATTCTGTATCTAATTTAGGTGCTGTTGTTTCAACTTTTTCACCTTTCATAGCTTTCAAGAAGCCTTCATAGACACATAATAAACCTTTACCGCCGCTATCAACCACGCCTACTTCTTTCAATACTGGAAGTTGATTAGGTGTATTTTCAAGTGCGATTTCACCTTTTTCAATAATTGCTGATAATACTTCTAAGCAATCTTCAGTATTTTTTGCGCTTTCGATACCAGCAGCAGCTGATTCACGTGCAACAGTCAGAATTGTCCCTTCTACTGGTTTCATGACTGCTTTATACGCTGTATCTACACCCGCTTCAAAACTTTCTGCAAAAGTTTTAGCATCGATTGTTTCAGCGTCTTCGATATTTTTACAAAATCCTCTGAAGATTTGTGATAAGATAACGCCTGAATTACCGCGTGCACCCATTAATAGGCCTTTAGAAAAAGTTTTCCCTAAAGCGCCGATATTTTTAGATGCATTTTGTTCGACCTCTTCTCTCCCTGAAGTCATTGTTAAATTCATGTTCGTCCCTGTGTCGCCATCTGGAACAGGATAGACATTTAATGAATTCACGATTTCTGCATTATTAGATAAATTTTGTGCCCCTTGTACTACCATGTCGGCAAATAATTTACCATCTATTCTGCTGATCATTGTGTGTTCCTCCTAATGTTTCTTGCCATGATTATTAATTCGTACACCTTGTACATAGATATTTATAGAATTCACTTTTAAATTCAAAGTTTTTTCCAAAGTATATTTAACTGTTGATTGCACATTATTAGCAACTTCAGAAATTTTAGTTCCATAACTTACAATAATATACATATCAACATCGATTGCTGATTCATTAGAACGCACAACGATTCCGCGTGCATAATTCTCTTGGCCTAAAATTTCAGCAATGCCGTCTCTGACTTGATGTCTAGATGCCATTCCGACAATACCATAACATTCTACGGCTTTACCGCCTACTACTGAAGCAATCACTTCATTCGAAACATCAATATTGCCGTATTCATTGTTAATTTCTAATGTCATTTTTTTGTTCCTCCTTAAAATAGGTATGGTAAGCTGTTGGATAAAGGCTTACAATCATTACTATTATTATATAATGAATTAAGTTTCTATGCCTTTATTTAATATGTCGGAGAGTTTGGCAAACCCTATATTTCTTTATCTTTTCATAGATGCAGCGTATATAAAACGCATACATACACATTTAAGAATTATATCATACTTTCTACTTTGTATAGAATAACCGAAAACATTTTCGAATGCTACATTTTTTTATTGCTATTCCGCTTAAAATGTGTTAAATTTACAAAGTATATCATAAGTCAGTGTGTTTATATTTATTAAAGGAGGTACTTTCATGGGTAAACAATGTTACGTAACTGGTCGTAAAGCATCGACTGGTAATCGTCGTTCACACGCTTTAAACTCTACGAAACGTAGATGGAATGCTAACCTTCAAAAAGTTAGAATCCTAGTAGACGGAAAACCTAAAAAAGTTTGGGTTTCTGCACGTGCTTTAAAATCTGGTAAAGTTACTAGAGTTTAATAAATATATGCACAGAAAAAACGACTCGTATGTGGCGGGTCGTTTTTTTATGTGCATATTCTTATAAATTAAATTCATTTAAAATAAACATTCAATTTTCAGATTATTCAAATCATTTTAACCGACTTTTTTCTATTAACATGCTATCATGAAAGTAGCTCATTTAGAAAAGAGGTGCTGAAATGTCGCGTACAGAACTTAAACCGCTTCTCAATAAAAAAGCTACAGTGACTGGTGTCATCAAAGAAGTTGTTCTCATTAATCAACTTGATCGTTATAGTACTACTAAGTCTAATGTCAAAATTCTGTTAAAAGATGTGACGATTAACGGCATCGAGACAGATCATTTGTGGCTTCATGAGAAAAATAAGTATTATGAATTAGCCGAAGATTATTTACATCAACGTGTTAAATTCAAAGCAAAAGTAAAAAAATACGTTAAAACCAGAAACGGTATCATCAAAGAAGATATTGGCATAAAACGTAAAAGTGCGATTATACCAGAGGAAACGTATAATGAAGAAATGGCTGCACTATATTGCTGAACGTGAGGTATTTATTAATGTTATTTGAATCAAATTAAAAGGATGAAACAATTCAACTAAAAATTGTTTCATCCTTTTTTATTTATCGATTATCATGGCTTCGAATACAAATCAACGCACCGGCCTCTATTTCAATCTCTGCTACAGGTTCTTCAACCTCATTAGAGATAGTCAATGTAGATCCTTGCTGCAAAGATTCTTGATCTAGCGGATATTTAAAACCACGAAGTGAAATAATTGTTTTTTCTCTTGCAGGTATAAAAGAAATATATGGAAAGGCCTCCCATTTTTCAACACGATAGATGCCTTGTTCTAAATAAGTAATTTCATTTTGGTCATCTATAAGTGAAACCTTAATGCCTCTTTTCAAATAATCAGGTATTTGCAAAAGCTGCAGTGCACCTAAAAAGTGATCCAATCTGCCGCCCGTAGCGCCATAAATATTGATTTCATCAAACCCGCGAGACACTGCTTCAGCAACACCTAATCCAAGGTCTGTATCTGCTTTTTCAGCTTTGACCGGATGAATATCCAACTTTGTTTTTAATTCTGCACGTTCTTGTTCATTAACAGAATCAAAATCTCCCAGTGAAAAAACAGGTTGAATCTCTTGCTGCACTAATATTAAGGCTCCGCGATCAATACCGCCCCATGTTTCGTCGGCTTTATTTTTAAATAAATCTGAAGGAAGATTGCGGTTGCCGCATAATAAATTGATTTTCATTTTCTTCACCTGCCATCAAATTATTTAATTATCTTGTGCTTTTAATGCGCTTACGACTTTGCCGTAATCAGTTTGTTTAAAGAAGTAAGAACCCGTAACAAGCATCGTTGCTCCTGCATTCACACATTGCTCAGCTGTTACTTCATTAATTCCGCCATCTACTTCAATATCAAAATCTAAATCATGTTTTTCTTTATAAGCATGCAGTGCACTGACTTTATCAATATTTTGCGAAATAAATGCTTGTCCTCCGAATCCAGGATTAACCGTCATAATCAATACATAATCAACATCATGTAAAATCGGTTCAATCATAGCAACAGGCGTTCCCGGATTAATAACTACACCTGCTTTAGCACCATGAGCATGAATGAGTTGAATTGCACGATGAATGTGCGGTGTCGCTTCTGCATGCACTGAAATCATATCTGCACCTTTAGCCGCAAATTCCGGAATGAAATTTTCAGGGTCCTCAATCATTAAGTGTACATCTATTGTTAAATCAGTACCCGCATTAACTGCTTCCAATATCGGCAATCCGATTGAAATATTTGGCACAAATTGACCATCCATTACATCAAAATGAACACCGTCTACTCCGGCTTGCTCTAATGCTTCTAATTCTGCTTTCAAGTTTAAAAAGTCAGCTGATAACAGCGATGGGTATATTTTAACCATTAATATCTTTCCTTTCGATTTGCAATTTCTTCAAAAAGCTGCACATAGTGATCATAACGAAATTGCGCAATGTTACCTGCCTCAACTTGTGCTTTTACATTACATTGCGGTTCTTTGATATGATTGCAGTTACGAAATTTGCATCCTTGTCCGTATTCTTGAATTTCTAAAAAATAATCTTTTACTTCATCTTTATGGATATGATCAAAATCAAGGGCACTAAAACCAGGTGTATCCGCAACAAATCCACCTTTACGTTCAAATAACTCTACATGACGTGTTGTATGCTTCCCGCGATTAAGTGATTTTGAAATTTGATTCGTTTCTATTGCTAAATCAGGACGATATGCATTAAGCAACGTAGATTTACCCACTCCGGATTGTCCGCTTAAAACTGCCAATCCGCTTCCCCATTCATCAAAGATGGTTTCAATATTATCATTTTTCCCAACAAATTGTACTGGATATCCAATCGCACGATAGACATCCAAATCTTTTTCTATACGTTCAATTTGAGAATCAGAAGCCATATCCTTTTTAGTCACAACAATACGCGGATTTAAACCATATGAATGTGCAATGACTAAAAAGCGATCTACCAATTGTGTAGAAAAATCTGGTTCAACAGCACTCATGACGATCACTAAATGATCTATATTACTGACTGGCGGGCGCTTTAATTCATTTTGTCTTTCATGCACGTGTTGAATATAACCTTCTGTAACATTTTCAATTTCAAAATCAACAATATCTCCTACAATTGGAGAAAATTTCTTCTTGCGGAATAAGCCGCGCGGTTTCGTATCAAACATCTCTCCATCTGAATCAACACGATAAACACCGCTTAACGACTTGATTATACGTCCTGTTCTCACCGAGACACCTCTCTTATTACGTTCTTATTCTTCACACCATTATATCAAAGGTTGGCCCTTTTAACGAAAATATTAGCGTTAAATTGTATGTTATAAAAAAAGAACTCCATTTAAATTAATAAATGAAGTTCTTACTTTTAATATCCGACATCTTTGTCTGCGACAATTTTATCATCAACACGAACAGTATAACCTGCCGTTTTACCTTTTTCTATTTTTAATGGAATAGACACAGAACGACTGCTTGTAATGTTATACGTTTGCGATGAAGATGTACCAGGATGATCTTTATCTCTTACAAAAACTTCTACTTTTTGACTGTCGCCATCTTTTCCGGAATAAGGCACCTTAACCGTTTCAGTCACTTGTTTAACATCATCAGAACTTGCTGAAGTGCCTTCTTTTTCTTCACTATCTGAGCTGTCCTCTTTTCCAGACGACACAACAAATGTGACCGTAGAATTTTCATCTACTGATTTGCTAGTCGGTGATTGAGAGATAATTTTACCTTTTTCAATCTTATCGCTTTTCTCTTCTTTTTCTTTCACTGGTTTTAATCCTTTTTCTTCTAGTTCCTTAGAAGCTTTTTCATAAGATTCACCTGTGTAATCTTTAACATAAACTTGTTTTATACCTAACGACTCCGTTAATACAATCGCCGTATCTTTGATAGGTACATAGGCATCAGCGGCAATATTTTGATTTTCAATCAAGCCGCGCTCAAGTTTCATTTTAGAATACTCTTGGTTCATAGATATTTTTTCAAAACCAAGTTTTTTTAATGCCTCTAATGCATCTGCTTTTGTCATACCATACAAGTTAGGCATATGCGCTTTTTTCGGTCCTTTTGAAAGAACAATATTTACCTTATCATGTTCAGCAACACGATCTCCAGGTGAAGGATCCGTACTCACGATTTGATTTTCCTGATATTTATCACTGTAGGTTCTTGTAGTTTTACCTACTTTTATATTATGCTCTTTTAAAATCTGCTGCGCTTGTGCTTCTGTTTTACCTCTTAAATCAGGTGTTTCAGTATATTTGTCGCCAAACATACCGAACGCTAAAAATGTAATTAAACCTGCTAGTAAGATCAAAAAAATCAACGCAAAGAAAAACTTTTTCTTTTTAGAACGCTTTTTCTTTGGAATTTCATAAATATGACCTTCACCGCTTTGTAAATTCTGCTGCTGCATAATTGGAATCTGCATTGTTTCATTCAAATGCTCAGATTCTTTTTTTGTTTCTTTTCTTTCTGCCTCTGGTCCAGGACTCGCTTGTTTAGCAATTGCATTTTTATCAATCGCAATCGTTTGTGCGGCAGCTTCATCAGAAATATATTTCGATTCATTCGCGCGTGATGTTTTCAACACACTGCTTAAATCTTTTTTCATACTTTCAGTGTCTTGATAACGATCACTCCTATTTTTCTCAGTTGCTTTTAAAATTACATTACTAAGAGCTTGCGGAATTTCAGAACGTTTATCTGATGCATTCGGCATTGGATCTTGAATATGTTTAATCGCAATACTCACTGCCGTTTCACCAGTAAACGGTGGTTCTCCAACCAACATTTCATACAGCACAATACCGATAGAATATATATCTGTGCACATATCTGTCGATTCGCCTTTAGCTTGTTCTGGAGACAAATATTGCACAGTTCCCAAAACATGGCTTGTTTGTGTCATAGCAGTTTCACTTAACGCTTTTGCGATACCGAAATCTAAAATCCTTAACGTTTTATGACGATCAACTAAAATATTTTGAGGCTTTATATCTCTATGTACAATCCCCGCTTCATGTGCGTGTTGAATCCCATTCAATATTTGCTCAGCAAAATTGACCGCAGTTTCAATACTCAGCGGGCCATGTGTTTTGATATATTCTGATAAAGTCGGACCTTCTATATATTCCATTACTAAGAAAAAGTATTCATCATTCTCTCCGACATCAATCACATTCACAATGTTTTCATGCGATAAGCGTGAAGTATTATGTACTTCACGTTCAAATCGACGAATCATTTCTTCTTTTTCATGCGGTGCGATATGAATCATTTTCACAGCGACTTTGCGGTCTAAAATCGAATCTTCAGCCAGATAGACATTACTCATGCCCCCTCCGCCGAGAAATTCTATTATTTTATACCGATCACTGATTATTGCGCCAATCATCATACCCGGTCACCTTCTATTTCAGCTAAAACAAAGCTGACATTATCAGTAGAATGGTATTCTTGAGCTAAATCTAAAAGGGCTTGACCTTGTTCTTCAAGAGAAACGGGTTGTGATAATTGCTGTTGGATTATTTTAGGACGTACAAAATCAGACAATCCATCAGAATTGAGTAAGAGATAATCATAAAATTTCATTCGCTTAACATAAATATCCGGAATGACCAATTTATCCGTTCCCATCACTTTCGTAATAATATTACGTTGAGGGTGTGTAAATGCCTCTTCTTCAGTAATTTGTCCTGTCATAACCAAATGGTTCACAAAAGAGTGGTCATTTGTGATTTGTTCAATATTGCGTGAGTTCACTAAATAAGCACGAGAATCTCCAATATTAGCGACCACCACACGGTTATCGAAGACAAGTGCTGCCACAGCAGTTGTCCCCATACCGCGATAAGCATCATTTGTCGAAGCATAATGATACAATTCCCTATTTATTTGCTGCAGCGTTTTACGCAGCCAATCTTCAGCTTGTTTTTCTTCGACAAGGTTTTCTTCTTCAAATATTTCTTGAATTCTGTTGACTACAAATTGACTCGCAACCTCGCCAGCTTTATGTCCGCCCATTCCGTCGCATAAAATAAGCAGCTGTTGTTTTGTTTGGTTGTAAAATACGCCGCCTGCATCTTCATTTTTCTCCCTATGATGCCCTGTGTCTGTAAAAAATTGTGCGTTTAGCATAGGTTTCTACCTCGTTTCTACTTGACGTTCCTTCGCTCTCAATTGTCCACAAGCTGCATCTATATCTGAGCCTTGCTCACGTCTGATTGTAGCATTGATACCAAGTCGTTTTAATTCCTTTTCAAATTTGAAAATATCTTCTTTAGGTGTTTTAACATAATTACGCTCAGGTACATGGTTGACTGGAATTAAATTGACATGGCAATTCAAGTTTTGAATTAAATGCGCAAGCTCGCGTGCATGTGTCAATTGATCATTCACACCGCCGAATAAACCATATTCAAAAGTAATACGGCGATTTGTTTTTTCTTGATAATATTGAATCGCTTCCATCAATTTATCAATAGAATAAGCACGGTTGATCGGCATTAATTTAGAACGGATTTCATCATTTGCCGCATGTAAGCTGACCGCAAAATTAATTTGAATATCTTCTTCCGCAAAATCATAAATACGCGGAATAATACCAGAAGTTGAAACCGTGATGTGACGTGCGCCGATATTCAAACCATTATCATAATTGACGATTTTCAAGAAATCCATCATTTCATCATAGTTTTCAAAAGGTTCGCCGATACCCATAATAACAATTTGAGAAACACGTTCATCTGTCGCATCAAGCACTTTTTGAACCGTCAACACTTGAGATACAATTTCTCCAGCTTCTAAGTTTCTTTTCAAACCGCCAAGAGTAGATGCACAGAAAGTACAACCGATACGGCAGCCCACTTGTGTCGTTACACAAACAGAATTTCCATATTCATGACGCATCAAAACAGTTTCAATTGTATAACCATCTTGTAATTCAAATAAGAATTTGATTGTACCATCACGACTTTCTTGTTTTACAACCGTTTCTAAAGTCGTCATCGTAAAGTTGTCTTTTAATACTTCTCGCAAGTCTTTAGATAAGTTCGTCATTTCATCGATACTATCGACACGTTTTTCATAGAGCCATTGAAAAATCTGCTTTGCTCTAAATTTCTGTTGGCCATGTTCAACCAACCAATCCTGCATTTCTTCATATCGCAATGAATAGATTGATTGTTTATCAAAATCAGGAAGAAAACGATTCTTTTTCTTCTTTTGGGTAGTAATCATTACTTATTTTCCTTTCTTCTTATCTTTGTAATAAAGAAACCATCTGAATCAAAGTCTTGCGGTAAGATTTGTAGGGTCTTTACTTCCTCTTTCGTTCTCGGATGTGAAAATGGTTCAAATTCAAAGTCCTTGTTTTGTTTTAAAAATGTGTAAATCACATTTTCGTTTTCCATCTGTTCTATTGTACATGTTGAATAGACAATTACGCCACCCGGCTTTACAGAATCTTTAATATTATTCATAATTTCGAGCTGCAATTCAACTAAATTATTAATTGTTTCAGGCGTTTGCATATATTTAATTTCAGGTTTATGGCGCAATACACCTAACCCGCTGCATGGCGCATCTACTAAAATTTTATCATACATTTTTTCATAAGGTTTTGTGTCATCATGCTGAAAAGCAGTCACATTTTTCAAACGCAGCTTGCGCACATTATGTTCAATCAAATCAATTTTATGTTCATGAATATCAGTCGCATCAACATGTCCTGTGCCATCTAATAATTCCGCAGTTTGACACGCTTTACCGCCCGGTGCACTGCAAGCATCTAAAATATCATCCCCTTCAGCAGGCGCTAATATTTGAGCCACAAACATCGAACTTTTATCTTGAATAGATACAATGCCATCTTTAAAAGCACGGCTTTCAGCTACCGGTTTGCCTGAAGCATGCAGACAATACTCAATATCTGAATCTTGAACGACCGTATAGCCTTCATCTTGTAATTGTTGAATAGCTTGTGCCACTGTTTTTCTTGTAAGATTGACACGCACCGTTTGTCCAGGTCGTTCAAGCATTGATTGCGCAATACGTTCTGTTGTGTCAACGCCATAATGCGTCACCCAGTGTTTCACAATCCATTTTGGCATACTGTACATAATAGAAATACGTTGTTTATCATCTTTGATATCCGCAGGATTCGGCAAATTTGAACGCATCATATTACGCAAAATACCATTCACCACTTTACTATTATGCAAACCGCCGCGTACTTTCGCAATTTCAACCGCTTCATTAATAATCGCATGATCCGGTACTTTATCTAAATACTGATATTGATAAATACTCATCCATAATAAATGGCGCATCCAACCTTTAATTCTTGTCTGCACAAAAGGTTTCAAATAATACTCTAGCGTGATTTTTCTTTTAATCGTGCCATAAACCAATTCAGTCAGCAGATTTTTATCCGCTCTGCTTAATTCATTTGCTTTCAGTACTTCATTCAGCTTTAAATTACTGTAAGCTTTATCTTGAAAAATCGCTTCTAAAGTTTCAAAAGCCAGCGCTCTCACATTTTCCATTATTTCAATTCCTTCCCGACTAAATCTTCTTGATAACCGCTTAAGAAGTTAGCAGTCGGCATACGTTTTTTACCTGAAAGCTGAATTTCAGTTAACGCAATCGCATCATCAGAACCCGTTCCCACAATAATGGCTTTTTTAGTCGTTTCAAGAATCTCGCCAGGATTTCCTTTTTTGCCTTCTTCAATACGCGCTGCATAAAGTTTCATATTTGTATCATCTAATTTTGTATAAGCCACAGGCCAAGGAGATAAACCACGAATATGGTTATAAACCTGCTCTGCTGATTGCGTCCAATCAATACGTTCATCTTCACGGCTGATATTAGAAGCAAAAGTGGCTTTGTCATCATCTTGTGCAATGCGATCATTTGTGCCGTTAATAATTTCCGGTAATGTTTTCTTCAATAAATCTGCACCTAAAAAGCTTAATTTATCATGCATAGATTCCACATTATCATTCGCTTCGATTTCAATAGCTTGTTGTGAAATAATATCGCCGGCATCTAATTTCGGTGCCATATACATAATCGTGACACCTGTTTCTTTTTCACCATCGATAATTGCTTGATGAATCGGTGCACCGCCGCGATATTTCGGTAATAATGAGGCATGCACATTGATTGCCCCTAATTTCGGAGCATCTAATAATGATTTCGGTAAAATCTGACCGAACGCTGCTGTCACAATTAAATCAGGTTCCATATCAATCAAAGTTTGAAGGTCGTCTGATTGAGAGATTTTTTCTGGTTGATATACTTCTATTCCATTTTCTAATGCTACTTCTTTAACAGGCGGCGGTGTCATCACACGTTTACGTCCGACTGGGCGGTCTGGTTGTGTGACAACTGCAATCACATCTTCTTCAGCAATCAACATTTCTAATACTTTTGTTGAGAAATCAGGTGTTCCCATAAATATTACTCTACTCATCTTCTAAATACGCCTCCAATTCTTCTTCTGTTAATTGTTTTTCCATTTTTTCGGTAAACGGAATACCTTTTAATTGATCTACAATATGCAGAATCATACGCGCAACATCATCATATGCTGTTAATTCTACCTTATTTCCGTGTAAATCGTAACTTTGAACGACTATCATCTGACTGCGTGTCACTGTTCCGAACACATCAGGAAAAGATATACTGCCCTCTAAATCTGTCACTGTTTCATCAGACTGACGGATAATCGTCGGATTTATCAACTGCAGTAAACCTTCTGCTTCCATATCTATGATAGCCGCTTGCAGTGAAACACCGATTTGCGGTGCGCTTAATGCAGAAGCTTCTGTATCGTACAAAGTATCCTCTATATCTAATAATAACTTTTTTAAGCTATCATCAAACTTTTTTACTTCAGCTGCTGGTTTACGCAACTTCGAACTGTTCGCTGGAACTAATTGTTTCACTGCCATCTATATCGTCTCCTTAAAAAATTCATCCTTACATTATAGCGTAAATCATACTGAAAAGCGATAGTACAACATGAATCTTCCATCCTCGCATTTTTGTATACTGACATTGTTGTGACAAAGGTTCAAAATTGATTCAAATGGGTATACTATTAATATTGTATAAAGTTTACGTTTATACGGGTATCGATTTAAGGTGGTGAATGTTCTTGGATGATATTAATCGCGATCAAGCTTTCGTAGTCGCTGTGCTTTATAAATATTATACTGAAAAAGTTAATGACGGCTCAACGCCTGAAGAAGCTAATGATTTTAAAAACCAATACTCACTCCAAGAAAATTATTTCTGTGATAAAGATTTAGATGAATTCTTGGAAAATAGTAAAGTATTATGGGACAAAGGTTATATTGACGGCGATTGGGATGGCGAAAAAGTAGATAATATTCGTATTTCAGAAAAAGGATTTGAAGCGGTCAATACGAACTTACTAAGTAATTAAATAAGAAATAAAGCAAAAACGCACTTGTATAGAGTAACTGGGCAGTTACTTTAGCAAGTGCGTTTTAAAATTATGTTTCTTTTTAAACTCATTACAGAAACTATCTTAAAACAATATATGCGACGATAATCAAAATATTAATGACCAATCTGACACTTTGTTCTAAATAATTGATTTTATGTCTGAATAATTTCTGATAAAGAATCACACCAATTTGAATTGCTGCTAAACCAATTACTAACAAAGTCACAGCAGCCGCAAATGGATAGATGATGGCACCGATATCTAATAAGATACTCCCGCCAATTAATAAGATTAATGTACTCTTCGGCATCATTTCATTTTTAGTTAATAATAATATAGCATGTAAGAAATTAAAGACAGAAAACACAATAATCAGCGTTTTAAGAACGATCATTTTATCACCTCTTAGTTAACCATTATACATGAAATCTATCACAAAGTATGTGAAACTTACCGACACTTATTTTGAATATTTCACTTATCAAAACATTTTTTCTCCATAGATTTTCCTAGAAGTATTTTGTGCTATCTATTTCTTTTCCATTCCATACTTTTTGATTGTTATTAATAAGATAGTCTTTAAATGATACATCTTCAATCTGGTTTAAGCATTGATTCATACAAAACACGCGATAATCCACATGGTGCGCATCACTGCCGACTAAATGGCATTTTTTATTTTCGATGATATACTTTGCTGTTTCTTGAATGTCAGAACCATATTCTCCTAATATAGATGCCGCATTCATCTGTAATAAACAGCCTTTTTCGACTAATTCATCTAACACTTCCAAATGTTCTCGAATATAATCATTGCGTTCAGGATGCGCAATAATAGGCTGCAGTCCTTTTTGAATAAAACCATCTACCGTTGTTTCAATAAAATCTGGAAAACCTCTAAACGGCGGTTCGATTAAATAATATTTCCCACTATCAGCAAGTGATAATAACTGCCCTTTTTCTAAATAATCTAATGTATATGGTTCAATATGAATTTCTTGTCCGCCTTTGATTTCAACATCTATATTTAAAGCTTGCAGCTGCTGATTTAGCTCATTCATTTTATGTATGATTTCATCTTTATCTGACATAAAGGAATCCGTTTTATAATGCGGTGTCGTAATAATTTTATCCACACCTGTTTTTTGAGCTGCTTTTGCCATTTCTATAGATTCTTCAATATCTTGTGCCCCATCGTCAATGTCATAAATAATGTGGTTATGCAAATCAATCATTTTATCCTTCCTCCCTTAAGTCTCATAGTTCTGTTTACCCGTATTACATGGTTGTTTAATGTATGAGCTGACTTGTTTTGATGAAAATATGAAAACCACCTCCTTAAATTTGCTGGATCATGATACTTACTTAAAGGAGGTGGCTGGCATTGATTTGAATTTTTTTACTGTATTCAGGATTCAATTTTGTATGCTGTTAGCCTGAAACTACTGTGATGCCTTGGTTTGGATAGGCGTCTTGTTCTGCTACATCTAGAAATGCATTTGCGAAATCGCTATAAGTAACGTATGAACGACCTTCAGAATTTAAAATAATAGTATCTGTTCCGATTTGATAGTCGCCTGTTTCAGGGCCATTAAAATCAAACATACTTGCTGGACTTACTGCTGTCCAATCTTTCAATTGATTTTGTTCAGTAAGCATATCATAGGCTTCTGCCATTTTATGAGCGGTTGCTTTGATTGATTCCGGCATACTCGGATTGTCTGCTACACGTAATGTTCTATTATTATTAACGTACAGTCTGCCAGTGCCGCTGACCAGCATCAATTTTACGTCGACATCTGCAAGAATTTCGATGAAATGTTTGGTTGTATCGACATATAATTCTTCTTTGCCTTTGGGTGCTCCGAATGCGACAAATACTGCGTCAAATCCTTGTAAATCTTCACGTGTAATATCTAAAATATCTTTTTCTACATATGGAACATCGAATTGCAGTTTGTTGTGGTTACGGACAAAGACTGTCACATCATGATTTCGATCCAATGCTTTTTCTGTTAGTATTGTGCCTTGTTTACCTGTAGCGCTAATGATTGCGATTTTCAAATCCATCATCTCCTCGTTAGAATACGTACGTTGTGCTTTTTTGATAGCTTTTTATGTGCTTATTGAAAAGACCTATCTAATGTTATATAAAAAGTATTGTAATTGGTTTAAATCCAACTATTTGTATAAGTGTCTCAATGCATTTTTACGAGGGTGCTTGTATGTGTTTATACTTTAAGTTATTATACCCCTGTTTTTTATATTTCACACAATAAAAATGCTTCATTTCTCTGGTTTATAGGCTTGTTTTGGTGATTTTATAAGGCAAATAAAAATGGATAAGCACCTAATAGAAAAGCTTGAAATGCTTTCTAAATAGCCACTTATCCATGATGTTTGTTCTTTTTAATGGAGTCTCTTATGGTGTTTTATGATGCGGTTACATCATCATGTAAGGGTTGATATCTATCTTCAATGACAACTTGTCTTTAAGGTATTTCTCATGATAATAATCATCTAAATACTGCAATGCTTTATGAAGTTCTGGTTCGCTTTTATATTTTACAAGAATTTGGAAGCGGTACTCTCTGTTTATACGGGCTAAAGCTGCCGGAGATGGTCCGAGTACTAAGGCTTTATCTGTTAAATGCTGCAATAATATTTGGTGCACATGGTTTGCTGCTTGCATGACTTCCTTCATATTCACATGCGAAATAGTGAAGTTGATTAAGAAGTAATACGGCGGATATTTGCCGATTTGACGATATTTCATTTCTTTATGATAAAAGGACAGATAATCATTGAGTTGTACGTCTTGGATCGCATAGTGATCTGGATTGTATGTCTGTATGATGACTTCCCCTTCTTTTTCATGGCGTCCTGCACGTCCAGATACTTGTGTCAGTAATTGGAAGGTACGTTCACTTGCTCTGAAGTCAGGCAAGTTCAACATTGTATCGGCATTTAATACGCCGACTAAAGTAATATTTGGGAAGTCTAATCCTTTTGCTATCATCTGTGTGCCAAGTAGAATGTCACCTTTTCCTTCGCCGAAGTCGTTCAATAATTTTTCATGCGCGCCTTTTCGCGATGTGGTATCAGCATCCATTCGAATGATTTTGGCCTCTTCAAATTCGCGGTTTAGGAGCTCTTCTACTTTTTGGGTACCTGTGCCCATTTGGCGAATGTGCACACTTTCGCAGTTCGGACATTTGTTTGGCGGTGTTTCTTGGTATCCGCAATAGTGACATTTTAATTGATCGCTGGACTTGTGGTAGGTCAGTGATATGTCGCAGTTCGGACATTGCGGTACGTGGCCGCAGTCACGGCATAGTACAAATGATGAGTAGCCGCGCTGGTTTAAGAATAAGACAATTTGTTCATTGCGGGCGAGACGTTCTTCTATCGCTTCGCGCAATGAAGTGGAAAACATCGAGCGGTTCCCGTTTGCTAATTCTTCACGCATGTCGACAATGTTGATTGCGGGAAGCGGTTGATTGTTCACACGCTCTGGCAAACTCAATAAATGATAAACACCTTTTTCAGCACGTGCATACGTTTCTAAACTTGGCGTCGCACTTCCTAAAATCAAAGGACAATTGTGATATTCAGAACGCCATAAAGCAAAATCTTTTGCATGATAACGAGGATAATCCTCTTGTTTATACGTTGCTTCATGCTCCTCATCAATAATAATCATGCCTAAATTAGTGAACGGTGCAAAGACACTCGAACGCGCACCTACACTTACTCGCGCACGTCCATCACGAATTTTTTGCCATTCATCATAACGTTCACCTTTTGACAAAGCAGAATGCAACACAGCTACTTCATCTCCAAAGCGTTTTTTAAATCGTAAGACCATTTGCGGTGTTAACGCGATTTCAGGCACTAACATCATCGCTTGCTTGTCTTGTTGGAGTACTGCTTCAATTGTTTGAAGATAAACCTCTGTCTTACCAGAACCAGTAACGCCGTGAAGTAGAAAAGTTTCTTGTTTTTCTTCGTCTATAACTTTTTTTATCGCATCATAGGCTTCTTGTTGGCCAGGCGTCAATTGACGTTTTTCTTCTTGTTCAAAAACACGGGATGCATATGGATCTCGTTCTACAATCGCATCATATTTTTCAACAAATCCATTTTTTTCTAATGTTTTGACACTGGACGGTGATAAACCCACTTCATCAATTTCTTTTAATGGCACATCACGTTGTTGTTCATCCAACAAATAAGCATATACATCATATTGTTTCGGATGTTTTTCTAACATGGCTAACACATCATCTGGATTGTGTTCAGATGAAATTCGAATTGCACGTTGCGTTTTCTTTCTCGTATTTTGAGAAAGTAACGTAATTTCACGAATTGCTTCATCTTTCATTAAAGGCACTAATCGATCTAAATCACCATTTTGTTGTGCTGCCTTATAAGCATAATGACCTTCTCTATCAAATTTTTCCAGCAAATCATCTGGAATCAATTCATCTTCTGCAATTTCAAATGCTTTCGTATATTTTGCCTTGATTGCACTCGGCAACATTGCTTCTAATATAGAAATGCGTTTTGTCACATGATATTTTCCATACCATTCACTTAATTTCACCAATTCCGGTGTAAGTTCAGGTTTAATATCCTGAATCTCTTTGATTTCTTTTAATTTATTCAAATCCAGTTCAGGATCAGCTTCATCTACAATTTCCATTACATACCCTTGTATCGTTCTGGGTCCAAAAGGAACAATGACCCGCACGCCAACTTGGATAATGGGTGCGAGTCGTTCCGGTATCAAATAATCAAAGGTAAAGTCTACATTTTTTGCGGGTACATCAACGATAACCTTTGCAATCATTTATTTCCACCTACGTTCTAATTCATCTAAAATTCGTTCAGCTAACTGCTGCTTTTTGCCTTTCTCAATACTAACTGCTTCATCATCTTTGAAAAAGAGAGTAACTTCATTGTCATCAGAATTAAATCCGATTGACGTATCACCGACATTATTTGCAATAATCACATCTGCATTTTTACGGTCTAATTTATCTTTTGCATATTTTTCGACATCTTGTGTCTCAGCCGCAAAACCAATGAGCTTTTGATGCGCTTTATGATCACCTAAATATTTTAAAATATCTTGAGTTCTCGTAAAAGTAATCGATAAATCTCCGTTTTGCTTTTTCATTTTATGTTCTAATTGTTCAGATGTCTTATAATCAGAAACTGCTGCTGATTTAAATACCATATCTTGTGCTTCATAACGTTCTGTCACTGCATTAAACATATCTTCAGCACTTGTTACTGGTACAAATTCTACATTTTCTGGCGGTGTCAGATAAGTCGGTCCGCTAACAAGTGTGACATTCGCTCCTCTTTTTTGTAGGGCATCTGCAATAGCATATCCCATTTTTCCAGAAGCACGATTAGAAACATAACGTACCGGATCAATAACTTCTACAGTTGGACCTGCAGTTACCAAAATATTTTTATCTTGATACCACTGGCTTTGTGTCGATTGATCTAAATCCTTAACTTCATTCATTTCTCGTTCCACAAATGCCATGATATCTAAAGGTTCCATCATTCGACCCTTTGCAACATAACCGCATGCTAAGAAACCTTCCCCCGGTTCAGCAAAACGATAGCCATCTTGAGCTAATACTTTCATATTATGTTGGACACGCGGGTTTTCATACATATGCACATTCATTGCCGGTGCAGCAAATTTAGGTGCTGTTGTTGCTAATAACGTTGAAGTTATCATATCATCTGCAATACCATTGGCTAGTTTACCTAAAATATTTGCAGTTGCTGGTACAATAATCACAGCATCTGCCCAATCACCTAAAGCAATATGTTGAATTTCAGCAGGATTTTCTTCCACAAATGTACTTGTATATACCGGGTTTCTGCTTATCGCTTGAAAAGCAAGCGGCGTTACAAATTCTTGAGCATGTTCAGTCAACATGACACGCACTTCATAGCCGCTCTGTGTTAATTTACTTGTTAAGTCGATGGCTTTATAGGCTGCAATGCCTCCTGATACTGCCAATAATATATTTTTCATAGATTTTTTCCTCCATGATTGATTTCTATCTATGTATCACGTACTTACAATAAAAAATGAGGCCATGGATACCCAAATCACATGTCTCATTTTTATGTTCATACATTATTTTAACACTGTATTCGTAAAAAGTCCTTTGCTTTGCAAGTCACTTTTATTGTATTTTTCTTCTTGATTCAGTAATCTAACTTCAGACTAAAAAACGAAAGGAGTTCTTCAATTGAAAACCATTACTACATTTGACGATTTGGAAAATGAAATCAACACTAATGAGAAATTACTTTTATTTGTCATGTCTGATGGATGTACAGTTTGCCATGCGGATCAACCACGAGTTCAATCATTAGTTGAAGATATTGATTTACCTGCTGTACAAATTACTGTTAACCAGATGCCTGAAGCAGCTGGACAACTTTCACTCTTCACTTCACCAGTTGTGATTTTATTTAACCAAGGTAAAGAATTTCATCGTCAAGCACGCATCATTGATTTTGAAAAACTGAATCGTTCTATGGAACAACTTAAAATGCTATAAAAATACCGTAAAAGTCAATGCCAACTTTTACGGTATTTTTATATAATCAGTCTTTTGTTTCAAATTCGCTTTCATTCAATTCTGGTTCAATCGGAGTGATTTTACCAGCAGCAATTTCTTCTAAAGCTTTACCAACAGTTTTTACTGAGTGATAGTGTTCTAAAAGTGCTGTTTCAGGTTTATCATATAATTCACGTGCGCGTTTGGCTGCCACTGTAGCGATTAAATATTTTGAACTTACTTTTGAAGTGAGTTGGTTTAGCGGTGGGTATAACATTATTTTTTGGCCTCCAATATCATTTTTCTATACTTTGCTTCGATACGTTCTCGTTTTAGATGTTCAGCTGCTACGATAGATTGAACACGTTCTTTCGCGAGCTCTACTTCATCGTTTACCACGACATAATCATAAAGATTCATCATTTCGACTTCTTTGCGCGCTTCTTTGACACGGCTTTGAATTTTTTCATCAGATTCAGTACCGCGACCGATTAAACGTTCTCTTAGGTGGTCTAAACTTGGCGGTGCGAGGAAGATAAATAGTGCATCAGGAAATTTTTTGCGTACTTGTTTCGCACCTTCGACTTCAATTTCCAGGAAGACATCGTGTCCTTGGTCCATCGTGTCTTTTACATATTGAACAGGTGTTCCGTAATAGTTTCCTACATACTCTGCATACTCTATGAACTGATCTTGAGCAATGAGTTGTTCAAATTCTCGTTTTGTCTTGAAAAAATAATCAACGCCATCTTGTTCGCCTTCACGCATTTCACGCGTCGTCATTGAGATAGAATATTTGTATGATGTTGCAGGATCATCAAATATTTCTTTACGAACCGTGCCTTTGCCGACTCCAGATGGACCTGATAAGACAATCAGTAAACCTTTTTCATTATCCATGCCTTACGACCTCTCTAAGCTATTGTTGTATTATATAATGATACCATATCTATTATAAAATTGTATAGATGCCATATGCAAAATTCTATACAAGCCCTACACGTGTCAACTCTATCATTGCATGATACAATAATAAGAACGTATTAAGTACAACGAAACTACTAAAGGTGGCTGATGACAATGGCTTATGATGGCCTTTTTACTAGAAAGATGGTCGAAGAACTTCAGTTTCTCAAAGATGGACGCATTCATAAAATCAATCAGCCTGATAATGATACCATTATTATGGTTGTGCGTCAGAACCGAAAAAACCATCAATTATTACTCTCAATACATCCAAACTTTTCACGTATGCACATTACTGAAAAGAAATATAATAACCCTTTCGATCCACCTATGTTTACGCGCGTATTCCGTAAACATTTAGATGGTGGTATTATTCAAGATATTCGCCAAATCGGTAACGACAGACATATTGAAATCGACATTCAAAGTACAGATGAACTTGGAGATAAAATATATCGTACTGTCATTTTAGAAATTATGGGTAAACACAGTAACTTAATCCTTGTTGACGATAACCGTAAAATTATTGAAGGATTTAAACATCTGACACCAAATACTAATCAATACCGTACTGTAATGCCGGGCTTTCAATATGAAGCTCCGCCAACACAAAATAAATTGAATCCTTACGAAGTATCAGGTCAAGAAGTACTGAAGTATATCGATTTTAACCAAGGAAATATTGCCCGTCAGTTACTTCAGAATTTTGAAGGTTTCAGTCCGCTTATTACCAAAGAAATTACAGAACGTCGTCAGTTTATGACTTCTGATACATTGCCTGCTGCTTATGATGAAGTGATGGCTGAAACAAAATTAGAACCTGTACCTATTTTCCACAAAAACCATGAAACTGGAAAAGAAGATTTTTATTTCATGCGTTTAAAACAATTCTATGACGATAGTGTGATTTATAGTTCATTAGATGAATTGCTGGATCGTTTCTATGATGCACGTGGTGAACGCGAACGAGTGAAACAACGTGCCAATGATTTAGTAAAATTCGTACAGCAACAGTTACAGAAAAACCGTAATAAACTTACAAAATTACATGCAGAGTATGAAGGAACACAATCAAAAGAAACACAACAACTATATGGCGAATTAATCACTGCAAATATATATCGTATTCAACAAGGCGACAAATCTTTAACAACTCAAAATTACTATACAGGTGAAGATGTAACTATTCCGTTAGACCCGACTAAGTCTCCTTCAGTTAATGCACAGTATTACTACAAACAATACAATCGCTTAAAAACACGTGAACATGAATTAGAACGTCAAATTCAGTTAACTGAAGAAAATATCACTTACTTTGAATCAATAGAACAACAACTGGCACATATTACTGTAGAAGACATAGATGAAATTCGTGAAGAATTAGCGGAACAAGGATTTATGAAACAACGTAATAACCGTAAGAAAAAGAAACAACCGCAAATTCAACTGCAAACGTATCTCTCTACTGATGGAGATTTAATTTATGTAGGTAAAAATAATAAACAAAATGATTATTTAACCAATAAAAAAGCAAGAAAAGGTTACTTGTGGTTCCATACAAAAGACATTCCAGGATCACATGTAGTTATTTTTGCGGATGATCCGAGTGAGTCAACAATAGAAGAAGCTGCAATGTTATCAGCTTACTTTTCTAAAGCAGGCAGTTCTGCACAAGTTCCAGTAGATTTCACAGAAATCCGCAACGTTCACAAGCCTTCAGGAGCAAAACCTGGTTTTGTTACTTATGATAATCAGAAGACATTATATGCCACACCTGATTACGATAAAATCCAAGAAATGAAAAACAACGCAGTCAATGTAAAATAACTTGAATAAAAGCAGTAGAACGAAATTACAATTTCTGTTCTACTGCTTTTATTTCATATAATTATGAAGTTGTTTGCTTCAATTATTAAAAAAACGAAACTTTCTAAAACTACCATTTTTTCCAGGAAGCAGAGGTGTTTTACGCTTTATTGTTTGATTATGAATAATTGCTTCAGCATTTTGTATTAACTCGGACAATTGAGGTTGTAGTTTGATTAACCTTTTTTCCTCAAACAATGATTGCATTATGAATGGTCTGTACTCTATGTGATGTGCATCTGAAGCAATAAAATGAACAAGATTGCATTCCATCATTTCAATAGATGCTTTTTGCAATCCCCTTCCAAAATACCCTTCAATTGAAGATGAAGTAAGTTGACTAAGTGCACCTGAACTCACTAATTCATATAACAGATTCATATCTTGCATTATCGCTTGATTTCGTTCAGGATGTGCAATTATCGGCACATAACCCATTTCTTGTAATTCAGAAAATATTGACTGTGTATAATTTGGAATCTCATTCGGTGGAAATTCGATTAAAAGATAACGTGAGTGATTCAAGCCTTTAATATTTCCATTATGAATATGTTCAATCAGATCCTCGCTTATTCTGACTTCTTGCCCAGGAAAAATTTTTATTTTTGTATGTTGGATTTCTTTTAGGTTACATAATTCTTTTATTTTCAACTTAATCTTTTCAAAAGAATTAGGATAATGAGATGTAAAATGAGGTGTTGCGATAATACCAGTGATACCTTCATCTATTGCTTGTTGAATAAGTTGTACTGCTTCTTTGCTGTTTTGTGCGCCATCATCGACATTAATAAGAATATGGCTATGCATATCAATCATCATGACTCACCTCCACCAATAATATTGTATATCATTATATAATTATACAATATTATTATAATGAACGGCATAAAAAAACGCTCTTCCCAAAGTGATTACGAAGTATCCACTGGAAAGAGCTTTCATTTCAAAAATTTAATTATTTTAAATATTAATCCATTAATGCAAGTTGGAAGTTAACACCAAAACGATCTTGTACCCATGCAAACTCACGGTAAGGTCCTAATTCAGATTTAGCCATTAAAATAGCGCCGCCTTTTTTCAAACCGCTGTATAGACGTTCCATTTCCATTGCATTATCTACAGTTACAAATAATGAAATAGATGGGTTCATAGGAATTTCAGTTCCATTTGTGTTATCAATTGCCATTAAAATTTGATCTTTCAAACGAAAGATTGCATGTTGTACAGCACCAGCTTCACCGCTGCCGAATTCATCATATTTCACCATAGAAATAATCTCACTATCTTCAAATAGTGATGTATATAATTCAATTGCTTCTTCTGCTTGATTATCAAACATTAAAAATGTAGTAACTTTTGGAATTTGCACAATACCCCTCCTACTTTTTGCATACCGAAACCCTTTTCAGTATATGTATTCCACTATTCATAGTATAATACGTTTGTTAAAAATTGATAAGTAAAAGCCGATTCGAGATAATATAAATGGAGGATGATTTTTCGTGTCTTATTTAATTTGGCCTATTATAGTTATGGTATTAATTGTTTTACTCGGCTACCTCTTTGTTAGATGGTATCTTAGATAACAGATATTGACGCTTGTGTTTCTTTTTGAAGCATTGGCGTCTCTTTTTTTCAGAGAAACAAAACAGCCCGCTATAAACCGCCGATTCGTATAACCAGTAGTTTATTACGGACTGCATTGCCTCAATTTTTAAATATAACCTTTATCTTTAATATCTGATTTTGCTTTTTTGAATATATTTTTATTTTGTTCATTTGATAACCAATGATTTTCTGCATTTTCTTGGTTGTCATCTTGACTGCGATAATCCTCATTTGCTGATAAGAATTTGTTTAAATGCGCAAATGGATTTTGTGCTGTCTGAGCATTTGTATTGGACATGGTCATCCCCTCCAAGTACATCTTATGCTAAATTATCGCGCCATTCAACTAAAGACTTAATATCTTCAGTAGAAATTTTCCCTTCGTCTTCAGCCACATCAATCAATTCATTATAATTACTTAAAGTGTATAGAGGAAGGTCTGCTTCTTTGAACATTGTATCTGCTTTAGCTAATCCATAAGTGAAGATGGCAACAACGCCTAACACATCTGCACCTGCTTCTTTTAATGCTTCAGCAGCTACTAATGATGAACCGCCTGTTGAAATTAAATCTTCAACTACAACTACTTTTTTGCCTTTGCTTGGTGCACCTTCGATTTGATTTTGTTTACCATGACTTTTACTTTTAGAACGCACATAACTCATCGGCATTTCTAATTTCTCAGAAATAAAAGCCGCATGCGGAATGCCCGCTGTCGCTGTTCCAGATACAACTTCAGCCTCTGGGAAATGTGTTTGAATCAAATCAATCAAGCCATCTCTAATTTCATTGCGTACTGCTGGATAGCCTAAAGTCACTCTGTTATCGCAATAAATAGGTGATTTGATACCAGAACTCCATGTGAATAAATCATTGGGTGAAAGTGCTACTGCTCCGATATTTAATAATGATTGTGCAATTTTTTTTGACATATTAACCTAACCAACTTTCTTTAATTTGATGATAACTTGCGACAGGATCGTCACTTTGTGTAATTGGACGTCCCACAACAATATGTGTAGAACCTAATTTACGCGCATCGTCTGGTGTTGTAATACGCTTTTGGTCATCTTGAGCATAATCAGCCGGACGAATACCTGGCGTCACTTTTAAGAAGTCTGATCCAAGCTCATCAGTTAATAATTTTGCTTCTAAAGGTGAACATACTACACCGTCTAAACCAGCTTGTTTTGTTAATTTAGCATAATTTAGAACAGCTTCTTCAATCGAAGTTTGGATATTTTGTTCTTTATTCAACATTTCTTCAGTAGTAGAAGTCAATTGAGTAACTGCAATAATCTTCGTATCTTTATTTACACTGCGCAAACCTTCGACTGCTTGACGCATCATTTCTGTGCCTCCAGCAGCATGGACATTAACTAAATCTACATTTAAGCGACCTAACCCTGCCATAGCTTGTTTTACAGTATTTGGAATATCATGTAATTTCAAATCTAAGAAGAGATGATGCCCGCGTTCTTTAATACGATTGATTAATTCTGGTCCAGTTTGGTAATAAAGTTCCATTCCGATTTTGATGTATAAAGGTTCATCAAATAAATCTAAGAAATTTTCCACTTCTTCTGCTGTTGCAAAATCAAGTGCAATAATCGGTAAAGGTAAATTTGTGTTTGTCATTATTTCATCACCTCATGAGTTCTTCCGTACAATTCATTAATATGGTCTACACCAAGTTTGTCTAACAATGTTGGTAATTCATCAATGATTTCTTTACAAACCATTGGATTTTGGAAATTTGCTGTGCCGACTGCTACTGCATTTGCGCCAACTGAAATATAATCTATAACATCTTGTGCATTTTGCACGCCGCCCATTGCAATGATAGGGATATCTATTGCTTTACGCACTTCATAAACCATACGTAACGCAACTGGTTTAATGGCTGGTCCACTTAATCCGCCAATTGTATTCGCAATAATCGGTTTGCCAGATTTTCCATCAATACGTAAGCCCACTAATGTATTAATCATTGTTAAACCATCTGCGTATTCAGCAATTGCTTTGGCCATTTCTACAATATTTGTCACATTCGGTGACAATTTAACATAAACAGGCACTTCAGAAACTGCTTTTACTTTACGTGTTAATTCAGCAGCCACTTGCGGATCAACGCCAAACTGCATTCCGCCTTCTTTGACATTCGGGCAAGAAATATTCAGTTCTAATGCTTTGACATTGGGTGCTTTCGAAATATGTTCTGCTACATAAACATAATCTTCTTCAACAGAACCTGCTACGTTTGCAATAATCGGTACATCAAATTGTTCAAGTTTTTTCAATTCATGTTCAATAATATGATGTACACCAGGATTTTGCAGACCAATTGCATTAATCATACCGCTATCTGTTTCAGCTACACGCGGTGTTTCATTACCATAACGCGCTTCTTTTGTAGCAGCTTTAATCATGATTGCACCAAGTTCGCTTAAATCATAAAATTGGCTGAACTCTGCACCAAAAGCAAAGCAACCACTTGCGGGCATAACAGGATTTTTCAAATCTAATCCAGGTAATTCAACATTTAATCGGCTCATAAGATGACTGCTCCTTTCTCAAATACCGGTCCATCTGTACAAACTTTTACGTAACTTGTATCAGACTCAGGTGTATGACATACGCACGCATAACAAGCACCAATTCCACATCCCATACGTTCTTCTAAAGATAAAAAGCCTTCAACATCAGCAAGTTTCTCATGTTCTTTAATTGCTTTCAACATTGGTTTAGGCCCGCATGTATAGTAAATATCGTAATCTACAGGAATATCAGAAATCACATTCGTCACAAAACCTTTGGTCCCCATCGAACCATCTTCTGTTACGATATGTGTTTCTCCTAATTTTTCAAATTGTTCTGCGTAAAAGACATCTTTTTTACTTCTGAATCCAAGGACGTGTACAGTTTCAATACCAAGTCGATTTAATTGTTTTGATAATTCATAAAGTGGAGGAACACCGATACCGCCACCGACTAATAAAGCTTTACGTTCTGCTTTTTCAATTGGGAAGCCGTTACCTAAAGGTGCAATGATATCAATCGTATCGTCTGCTTTCATCTCAGATAGACGCTGTGTTCCAGCACCTTCTGCACGATATAACATCGTAAATGTATCAAGTTCTGGTTCGATATGGCAAATTGAAATAGGTCTGCGCAACATATGCAATGAACCTTCTCCTACTTTAATATGCACAAATTGACCAGGTTGTTTCATTTTCCGAGTCACAGGGCCTTTTACTTTAATTTCGAAAATGCGGTCCGCAATTTCCTGATTGGATACGATAATATTTTCTTCCACCGCAAATATCCTCCTTCAATATAAATTGCTTGGCTGTCGTTCATTTAATTGCTTTCTCTATTGTACATGAATTCCCGTAAAATGTATGTGTCAGTCTTAAAAAAACACTGTTTTATCTTTCATTATTACATAACGAAGCGCTTCTTCAACCTCCTTTTATCAAAAGAGGTTTTAGAAGCTGCTTTTTCTACATTTGTTTCATTGTAAATGACATGCTTTCAATGACATTCGTAAGTGCATTTGCTGTATCTAAAGAAGTTAAGCAAGGTACACCGTTTTCAACAGATGCTCGGCGAATTTGGAATCCATCTCTTTCGATTGTTTTCCCTTTTGTCATTGTATTAATGACAATTTGAACTTCGCCATTTTGAATACGTGTCAATAAGTCGTCTTCCCCACCAATTTTACCAACCGTTTCAACTGGAATATGGTTATCAGCTAATTTTTGAGCTGTACCTTCTGTTGCTAAAATTTTATAGCCGACTTCATTTAAACGTTTCGCAACCTTAACCATTTCATCTTTATCTTTGTCACTTACTGTTATTAAGACTGTGCCGTGATCTTTTACTTCTACACCACTTGCAGTCAACCCTTTGAATAACGCCTTTTCAAGTGTTAAATCTTTACCCATAACTTCTCCTGTAGATTTCATTTCAGGTCCTAATGTAATATCTACATTTTTCAGTTTGTTAAAACTGAAAACAGGCGCTTTGACAAACACACCTTCTGTATAAGGTTGAAGTCCAGGTTGATAACCTAAATCACTTAGTTTTTCTCCTAAAATTGCACGCATAGCAAGTTGTGCCATAGGAATATTAGTAATCTTGCTTAAGAATGGTACTGTACGACTTGATCTTGGATTCACTTCTAATACGTACACCCCATCATGTGCAAGTACAAATTGAATATTGATTAAGCCGATAATATCTAAACCTTTTGCTAATTTCGTTGTATAACTTTCAAGTGTTTTAATATCTTCTTCAGATAATGTCTGAGGTGGATATACAGCAATTGAGTCACCAGAGTGCACACCAGCACGTTCAATGTGTTCCATAATACCTGGAATAATTACAGTGTCTCCGTCGCAAATTGCATCTACTTCGATTTCTTTACCAGTCAGATAACGGTCTACAAGCACTGGATGTTCAGGACTTGCTTTCACTGCTTCTCTAATATAATTTCCAAGTTCAGCATCATTATAGACAATCTCCATTGCACGCCCGCCGAGTACATATGATGGACGAACAACAACTGGATAACCAATTTCTCGTGCATTTTCTAAAGCTTCTTCTGGAGATGTAGCTGTCTTACCTTTAGGTTGCGGCACATCGATTTTATTTAATAATGCTTCGAATTCTTTTCTGTCTTCAGCACGATTTAAATTTTCTAAAGATGTTCCTAAAATTTGCACACCTTTTTCAGCTAACTTTTCTGCTAAATTAATCGCAGTTTGACCGCCGAATTGAACAACAACACCTTTAGGCTGTTCTAAATCGATAATGTTCATTACATCTTCAACAGTCAATGGTTCAAAGTAAAGTTTGTCAGAAATCGAGAAGTCTGTAGAAACTGTTTCTGGATTGTTGTTAACAATAATTGCTTCGTAACCTGCATTTTGAATCGCCCATACTGCATGTACAGTTGCGTAATCGAATTCAACCCCTTGACCGATACGAATTGGACCTGATCCTAATACAATCACTTTTTCTTTATCTGTCACTACAGATTCATTATCTCTTTCATATGTGCCATAGTAATATGGTGTTGAAGATTCGAATTCTGCAGCACAAGTATCGACCATTTTATACACAGGTTTGATGTCATTTGTTTTACGTAATTGATTTACTTCATCTTCTGTCATATCAAAACGATGCGCAATCACTTTGTCGCTGAAGCCGTAATCTTTGGCATATTTTAAATACTCAATATCACCTTTATGGTCTTTTAGTTCATGTTCAATATCAATAATATGTTGGAATTTATTTAAGAAGAAATAATCAATTTGTGTCATCTCATGTATTTCTTCTAAAGTTGTGCCGCGACGAATCGCTTCTCCAATAAAGAAGAGACGTTCGTCATCTTGTTGTAAGATACGCTCTTTTATGTAGTCTAAATCATAACTTTCACCATTCGGCAAACCTAAATGATGTACACCATATTCTAATGAACGAATGGCTTTTAATAATGATTCTTCGTAAGTTCTTCCGATAGCCATAACTTCGCCAGTAGCTTTCATTTGAGTACCAAGTACACGTTCTCCTTTTTCAAATTTATCAAATGGAAAACGTGGAATTTTAGAAATCACATAATCTAAGGCAGGCTCAAAAGCTGCATATGATGTACCTGTTACTGGGTTCAACATTTCATCCAATGTTAAGCCGACAGCAATCTTAGCTGCTAATTTTGCGATTGGATAACCAGTTGCTTTAGAAGCTAACGCTGATGAACGTGACACTCGTGGATTCACTTCAATAATGTAGTAGTTCATAGAATGCGGATCTAATGCAAGTTGAACATTACAACCACCTTCAATACCTAATGCGCGAATTACTTTCAATGACACATCACGCAACATTTGGTATTCCACATCCGTCAATGTTTGACTCGGTGCTACAACTACTGAATCACCTGTATGAATACCTACCGGATCAATATTTTCCATATTACAAACAACAATCGCATTATCATTTTTATCTCGCATTACTTCATATTCGATTTCTTTAAAACCTGCAATCGATTTTTCAATCAAACACTGTGTTGCGGGACTATAATGCAGACCATTTGTCACAACTTCTTTTAGCTCTTCATCATTATGGCAGATACCTCCGCCAGTGCCTCCCATTGTAAAAGCAGGTCTTACGATTAATGGATAACCGACTTGCTCTTTAAAAGCAAAAGCTTGTTCGACTGTGTTGACAATGTCACTTTCTGGTACAGGAACATCTAACTCGTTCATTAAGCTTCTGAATAACTCACGATCTTCAGCTTGTTGAATTGAACTTAATTTTGTTCCCAACAATTGAACATTATTAGATTCTAAAACACCGCTGTCATGCAATTGAATTGCCATATTCAACCCAGTTTGTCCTCCTAATGTAGGAAGCAATGCATCAGGTTGTTCTTTACGAATAATACGTGCAATAAAATCATGTGTTAATGGTTCAATATAAACTTTATCTGCAATTTCTTTATCCGTCATAATTGTCGCTGGATTTGAATTCACAAGAATAACTTTGTACCCTTCTTCTTTCAAAGCAAGGCAAGCTTGCGTTCCAGCATAATCAAATTCGGCTGCTTGTCCTATAATAATTGGTCCTGAACCGATTACTAATATCGTATTAATGTCTTTATTTTTAGGCATTTGCGAAACGCTCCTTCTCTTTGAATTCATTCATCATAGACACAAATTGATCAAATAAATAATTTGAATCAGTTGGTCCTGGACATGCTTCTGGATGATATTGTACTGAAAAGGCAGGAAGCGTTTGATGTTTTAAACCTTCAACTGTTTGGTCATTCAACGCGATATGTGTCACTTCTAAATCTGTATTAGTAATAGACTCCGCATCGATGGCATAACCATGGTTTTGACTAGTTAAGGCAACTTTTCCTGTAGCTAAATCTTTAACTGGATGGTTCGCCCCACGATGTCCGAATTTCATTTTGAATGATGTCGCACCTTGTGAAAGTGCGAATAATTGATGTCCGAGACAAATTCCAAAGAAAGGACTTTTGCCAAGAATACCCTTAATCATTTCGATTGCTTCAGGCACATCTTCAGGGTCGCCTGGTCCATTTGATAACATCACTCCATCAGGTGCCATACGAATAATATCTTCTGCAGGTGTATTGTAAGGAACTACTGTGACATTACAACCACGTGCATTTAATTCTCTAACGATATTTTGTTTCTTTCCAAAGTCCACAAGTACGACACTTAAGTCAAAACCAGTTGATACATAAGGTGTTTTTGTCGATACAGTCGGTACTTCATCGCGAGATAGTTCAAATTGATTTAGTGATTCGATAAGTTGCGGAATATCTTCTGCATGATCTGTAAAACCTGCTTTCAAAACACCATGCTCACGAATTTTACGAGTGATACTTCTTGTATCCACACCAGAAATTCCTGGAATATCGAATTCTTTTAAAACTTCTTCAAATGTCTTTTGTTTACGGAAATTGCTTGGATGTGTACTCGCTTCTTTCACCACTACTCCGTTTAATGTAGGAACAAGTGATTCAAAATCATCTCTGTTAATTCCATAATTACCAATTAATGGATAAGTGAATGTAATAATTTGACCTGTATAAGACGGGTCAGAAATTGTTTCTTGATAACCCGTCATTGCAGTATTAAATACGATTTCACCTTTAGTTAAATTGTCTGATCCAAGCTTTCTGCCTTCATATATTGAACCATCTTCAAATACAAGATATCGTTTTGCCAACATGCTTAATTAATCCTCCTTGAATGCCACTTCTCCAGCTACCATAGTGAATACTGGATTGCCGTATACTTTATAACCGATAAATGGTGTGTTGCTTGATTTTGAATGGAAATCTTCTGCTTTAATTTCACGTTCTTCATCTAAATCGATTAAAGTAATATCCGCTGTTTTACCTTCTTCTAAAGTGCCGTATGGCAAGTCAAAGATTTTTGATGGTTTGATTGTTAGATATTCAACTAATTGTTGTAATGACCAATCACCATTTTTAACAAAGTGTGTATATAATAATGGGAATGCAGTTTCGCTTCCTACAATACCAAATGGTGCTTTTGTCATTGGTTGATCTTTTTCTTCAGCTGCATGCGGCGCATGGTCTGTTGCGATACAATCGATAGTGCCGTCAAGCAAACCTTCAATCAAAGCATCTCTGTCTTCTTTACTTCTCAATGGAGGATTCATTTTAAACATTGCATTGTCTCCAGGAATATCATCTTCTGTCATTAATAAATGGTGTGGTGTAACTTCTGCAGTTACGCGAATTCCTGCACGTTTCGCATCACGGATAGCGCGTACACTTTCTTTTGTAGAAACGTGGCAGACATGATAATGACAATCTGCTGCTTCAGCTAATAATACGTCACGCGCGATTTGTACAGCTTCACAAATATTAGGAATACCTGGAATACCTAATTCTTCACTGCGTTTACCTTCGTGCATTGCTCCGCCATAAATCAAACTGTTATCTTCACAGTGTGCAACGACTGCTTTATTGACTTTAGCTGCTTGTTGCATTGCTTCATACATTGTACCTGCTGTTTGTACTCCTACACCGTCGTCCGTAAAAGCAAATGCGCCGTGATCTGCTAAGCCTTTGAAATCTACTAACTCGCTGCCTGCTTGTCTTACTGTAATTGAAGCGTAAGGTAATACACGTACACTTGCATTCTCATCAATTAATTTATTAAGCTGTTCTAAATGTTCAACAGTATCTGGTACTCGACGTGTATTCGGCATTGGACAAACTGTAGTAAATCCGCCGCGTGCTGCTGCTTTTGTTCCAGTTTCAATTGTTTCTTTATGCTCACCGCCTGGCTCTCTTAAGTGAACATGAACGTCCACTAAGCCTGGTGCCGCAAAGCGACCTTTTGCGTCGACAACTTCAACTTCATCGCCGACAACAATTTCAGGTGCAATTTCTTTTACTTTATCGTTTTCTACTAAGATAGATGCTTCTGTCAACTCACCATTATGATTTAATACTTTGGCATTCTTAATTAGCAACATCGAAGATAACCCCTTCCTCTTTTTCAGCTAAGATATGTGTGATTACTGACATACGTAGGAACATACCGTTTTTCATTTGTTTGAAAATACGTGCTTTAGGTGCTTCTACTAAATCAGAATCAATTTCTACACCGCGGTTTACAGGTGCTGGATGCATGACAATTGCTTCAGATTTCATACGGTTATATCTATCTTTTGTTAATCCATATTTTTCATGGTATTCATGTGGATCAAAGCTCAATTCGCCATCATGTCTTTCGTGTTGTACACGTAATAACATTACGATGTCTGTTTCTTCGATAACATCATCAATTTTGACATATGGTGCGTCTAGTGATTCATCAACCCATTCACCAGGTGCTGCAAATTTTACGTTTGCGCCTAATGCTGTAAGTGCTTGGTAGTTACTGCGTGCAACGCGTGAATTTTTAATATCTCCGCAAATCAATACGTTTAAGTCTTTGAAGTCTTTATATTCTTCATAGATTGTCATAATATCAAGCAAGCTTTGTGTAGGGTGTTGTCCACTTCCGTCTCCACCGTTGATAACTGGGATGTTTAATCCTTCTAATTCTTTATAATAGTCATTTTGTGGATGACGGATAACAAGTGCGTCTACACCAATGCTTTCTAATGTTTTACAAGTGTCGTATAATGATTCACCTTTTTTAACAGATGAAGTACTAGTTTCAAATGGAATTTCTTGCAAACCTAATTGACGTTCAGCCATTTCAAAGCTGCATTTTGTACGTGTAGAGTTTTCAAAGAACAAGTTTGATACATATTTGTCTGTAAATTTATTTGGTTTGTTACCTTTTTTATATTCGATTGCAGTCTCGATAAGTGAATAAATTTCCTCGTTTGTTAAATCTTCCATAGATACTAATTGTTTCATTGTTAAATCCCCCTAAGATTTGGTTATATTATTTGTTATTTTTACGCTTTAGCTTTAGGTAATATTAAGTTTAAAATAATGCCTGACAAAGCTGCTAATGCCATTCCTTCTACTTTTACACCGTGGATATCGAACATTAAGTTTCCGATACCTACAACGAGAATGACAGATGCGATAACTAGGTTACGGTTTTCCGAAAAATCTACCTTGCTTTCAACCAGCATTCTTAAGCCGCTTGAAGCAATAATACCGAATAAGAGAATGGATACCCCGCCCATAACTGGCGTTGGGATTGATGAAATCAATGCTGTGAACTTTCCGACAAAGGCTAAGATGATTGCAATCACTGCAGCTCCGCCGATTACATAAATACTGTATATCTTTGTAATAGCTAGCACGCCGATATTTTCACCGTATGTTGTACTTGGCGGTCCACCGATCAAGCTCGCAAACATTGTTGAAACACCATCACCGATGATTGAACGATGCAAACCTGGTTTTTCAAAGAAGTTACGTCCCACAATTTTATTGATAACCATTTGATGGCCAATATGTTCACTGACTGTGACAAATACGATTGGGAGCATCAACAGTATCAAGCCCATGTGAAAACTTGGTGTATAATCTTTGAATGGCAAGTAAATATGCGGCCAATCCAACCATGATGCTTTCATGACTGGTTTGAAATCTACGATGCCTAGGATTGTTGCTGCGATATATCCGACTACGATTCCGATTAATACTGGAATCAGTGAGAAGAAGCCTTTCATGTAGCCTTGTACAACTAATGTTGTAACTAAAGTTATCATCGCAACAATCAAGTATGTGACATTGTAGCCTTTCATGTCGGCACTGTTTTCAAACATTGCCATATTGGCTGCTGTCGGTGCTAAGCTTAAACCGATTACCATGATGACCGGTCCAACTACTACAGGAGGTAGTAAGTGCATCAACCAACCGATACCGCTTAATTTAATTAAGATTCCGATGATGACATACATCACACCACTCATGAAGAGTGCGACTAACATGTCTCCTAAGCTGTGAGTACTTAATCCTGTAATAATCGGTGTAATAAAGGCAAAGCTAGATCCAAGATAAGCTGGAATCATCGCTTTTGTGATTAAAATGTACAATAATGTTCCGATACCTGATGCAAGAAGCGCTGCTGAAATCGGCAAACCTGTCAGGAATGGTACTAATACTGTGGCACCGAACATTGCGAAGAGATGTTGTAAGCTCAAGAATGCCCACTGGGCTGGCTTCGGTTTCTCATTCACATCTAGTACTGGTTTCACAGTACGTTCAAACATTTGTTCATTTTCCATTCTCTTTTTCTTCCTTTCATGAAAAAAATCTCTTTACAGCAATCAGCTGGCAAAGAGACTTAAGGGGAGAGATAAGAAAGTTGTTCATTGAATTTAAGATTCATACATATAGACGATGCATATTATCTTGAAACTTGCTGACCTCTCGTGTCGCAAAAGTTTCTTTCAATGCTTTCTTATCAAACCCTTTGTCAGTCTCTCGTACTGATTTAAAAGGGTACGGCTATTCAATTATGACTGCGTTGCGGCCGTCTGTTTCTTTAACGTATACAGAAACAGCTTCATCGCGTGCAGTTGGGATATTCTTCCCAACGAAATCAGCTCTAATTGGAAGTTCGCGATGACCGCGGTCTACCAAAGCAGCTAATCCGATTTTCTGAGGACGTGAATGCAAGAGTATCGCATCTAGTGAAGCTCTGACTGTTCGTCCAGTATAAAGTACATCGTCAATTATGATGACTACTTTATCTGTGATATCAACATCAATCACAAATGACTTCTCTGAAATCTTTGGCGTAGGTAATTCTAAATCATCTCTGAACTGTGTGATATCAATTGTGCCTGTTGGAACAGTTGTATTTTCAATTTGTTGAATTTTGCTTTGAATACTTTTTGCTAAAAACTCGCCGCGTGTTTTCACACCGAGTAATACAAGGTCTTTCGTCCCTCGATTGTACTCTAAAATTTCATGTGCCATACGCATTAACGTACGTTTCATTGCCGCTTCATCTAACACAATACGTTCTGACATTCTCGCCCTCACCTTTCTATAAAAAAATCCCGTGTCTTCTCATTGAGAGACACGGGAATCCGATTCCTGTCAGAATCCATTACACCATTTACGTTCACACGTCTGCTTAGGTGTAATGATCCAAGTCTAGTTAGAGGCGTAGATACATTTATTCTAACTACACTTGTTGAAACTTCCTGTCTTCGGAGCATCTCTGTACTCTCAATTAAAGACTTACGATTTCTTTATTAAACTGTAATAAGTTTATCATAAATTGAAGAAAAGTCAAAGAGAAATTTGAAAGGTAAGGTTGTTGGTTTGTGAAGTTTACATAATAAAATTATGTTTTGTAGGAATAAATGTATAGAAAAAGCAAGCTCTTTACCTATCTTTTAAAAGATAAATAAAGAGCTTGTATAATTAAAGTTTCAAGAATGTAATAGAAGATCATACTAATTTTTAAATTCTGAAAAATTATAATTCTATAGCAACGCTTCATTCGTAGGATTTACAGGCACTGTTCTACTTCATTCTAAAAGATCATAAATAAGTTAAAACAAGCTTAAAGCGAAAATGTAGCTTAATTGCTATCGACTTGCTGTGTCAGCAAGACTCTTTTTTTATGTAAAAATCCCTTGAATCCAGCACTCAAACTGAATTCAAGGGATTATTTTTATGCTTCTCTTAATCTTATATCTGTTAAAACTTGTTTGAAGTCTTCTGGTAAATCAGTCTTACGTTCAATATATTCACCAGTAACAGGATGTTCAAAACCAATCACACCAGCATGTAAGGCTTGACCACCGATATCCATTGTTTTCTTCGGTCCATATTTTGGGTCACCTACTAATGGATGGCCAATATACTTCATATGCACACGAATTTGGTGAGTTCGTCCTGTTTCTAATTCACATTCTACTAAAGTATAGTCTTTGAAATGCTCTAAGACATTGAAATGTGTTACTGCATCTTTACCATCATCTACTACCGCCATAGATTGACGGTCTTTTTTATCTCTGCCGATTGGCGCATCAATTGTACCGTAATCATGTGGAATATTACCATGTACTAAAGCAGTGTATTTTCTAGTTACTGTTTTAGCCATCAATTGTTCCACTAAATTACGATGTGCAATATCATTTTTCGCAACCATTAATAGACCGGACGTGTCTTTATCAATACGATGGACGATACCTGGGCGAATTTCACCATTGATACCTGATAAATCTTTAATTTGATACATTAATCCATTCACAAGTGTACCAGTATAATGACCAGGTGAAGGATGTACTACCATGCCTTTAGGTTTATACACAATAGCAACATCTGAATCTTCATAGTAGATATCAAGATTTAAGTTTTCAGGTTTGATATCCGCTTCAACTGTCTCTTTCTCTGTCACTTCAATCTTATCATTCAATTTCACTTTGTGATTTGCTTTTACTTTCTTACCATTCACCGTTACCAAATCTTCTTTAATCCAATCTTGAATTTGACTTCGAGACCAATCCGAATTAAATTCTGGCAACAGTTTATCTATACGCTGACCTGCTTGCTCAGCTTCTGTAATTTCATAGTTAAACTCTGTCATGTAAATGCTCCTTTACTAAACTTTCGATTTGCGGGAGTCAAATAATAAGGCAATTAATACCAGAATAACTCCAATCGTTAAACTTGAGTCTGCGCCATTAAAGATTGGAAAATCATAACTGAAAATTTTAGTATCAATAAAATCAACTACTTCACCATGCAGCATACGATCAATAAAGTTGCCTAGCGCACCTGCAAATAACAAACTAATGGCTACTTGCATTAAAAAATTGCCTTTCGCTTCTTTGATATAGAAAAAGACTAATAATCCTAAGACAACGATAGTTACAATAAAGAAAAAGCTCATTCTTCCGCTTAAAATCCCCCAAGCTGCACCATTATTACGATGTGAAGTAATATACAAAAATTTAGGTATCACTGTATATGAATCACCAATTGCCATAGACTTTGCAATGACTGCTTTAGTCACTTGATCTAAAATTAAAACAGCAATTGTGATAAACAATGTGATACTTACAAAATATGGTTTTTTCATGTTTTCCTCCCCGAAGAAAAGTAATTCATCTTGTTTAAACTTTCTCCGTATGTTCTTTACAACATGTTATATTATAACAAATTGTTATTCGAACCAACACTATTAATTAATTTTGCACTTTTTCATCCTCAGCTTTGGGATTCTTTTTAGGATGGATATAGTTGTAACTCTTGGCTTCTTCCGCTGTAATAGGACGTGATGATACTTTATAAGGTTTAATATAATTCATTTCTGATACATCAAAGGAGCCATCTTTATTTACACGTTCTATATAAGCCACGTGTCCTAGTTTACCTTTCGTTGTCTGCATTAAAGCATGTACGGCCGGTTTATGATTGACCACATATCCATCTCTTTTTGCACCTTCAGCCCAATTTTCAGCATCGCCCCAACGGTTGCTGATCATGTTGCCGTCTTTTTTAACTTTATCAAAAGCATAATACGTACACTGTCCTTTTTCATACGCATTAAAACCCATGGGATCAGGTTTCAACTCTTCAATCCATAGTGAAACATCATTTTTATTTTCATAGAAAAATATTGCAGCGCCGCCAAGAACAACAAACAAAATAACTGCTTTTAATAGTTTTTTCATCTTAATAATTAAGCTCCCAAATAATTAAATCTGAACTCAATGCCGTCAGGTCCTTTTATCCATTTGTGTGCAGTTTCTGGGTAATGATAATCAATAAACGATAAACCATAAGTTTCAGAACTTTCCATTCGTTTCATACTCGACATCCAATGATTTACAGCCAAATGATGGTGATAACCGCCAGAAGCCATAAAAAGCGATGAGGAGTTTACATAAGATGATTCTTCTAAACCAAAATATTTTAAATAGAAATTTTTTACTTCTTTTAATCGAATTGTTTTTAAATGCACATTTCCTATTTTTGTATCAGCAGGTAAAGCTTCCCAATCTTTATGCGTTCTCAAATTCATCAATTTAGAAGCATATAAAGGTCTTGTATCCATAATGACACGGTTTTCTTTATCATAATCCCACGTTTCTTCTGGCAAGTCTGCATAAAATTCAAAACCGTGCCTTCTGGATCACTTAAATATAAAGAAGTACTCACATCATGTTCAGCACCATTTATCACAATATCTTGTTCTGTTAAATGTGCCATTAAATCTGCTAAATCAGCATGTGTCGGTAATTTAATTCCAATGTGAAATAAACCCGCTTCAGAAACTAACGGTTCTCTCCCATGATCTAATTGTCTTAATGTTATACGATGTCCTGAGTCACCTACCTCGTACTGAATCGAGGTATACGTTTCATTCATAACTGTAAATCCTAATATATCTTCATAGAACGGTTTTAACGCTTCTTTGTCTCTGACATTTAATGTTACACCGTTCGCGTAATGATCTCGTTTGTACGCTGCCAAGGTTGCAACTCCTTCCACTTATATTTATTTATTAATATTCATTTCGTTCCTTTATACACAAGTACTATTAATTATAACTACTTTTTCTATTAAATACTTCTAAGGCGCTCATACGTTCTATAAATAAGGTCAAATTATGCCAAAAATAAAAAAGAAGAACAGCATGGAAGTTACTCCAAGTTGTTCTTCTTAAAAAGTTTTTAAATCGATTTAAATTATAAGTCAGCTACTACGCCTTGGCAACGCGGACATAAGTGGTCTAAGCCATTGACAGAACCAAGTTCAGTGCTGTAGTTCCAGCATCTTTCACATTTTTCGCCATCAGCATGAACAACTTTAATGTCACCATAGTAATATTCATTGCCATCTTCAACTTTTTCTTCTACTTCAACTTGTGACACGATGAAGAGTTGATGTAAATTCTCAAAGTCTTTTAAGAAGTCAGCAGCATCGAAACTTTCATTACTTCCGATAATTACTTTAGCTTCTAATGATTTACCGATAACTTTATTATTACGCGCTTCTTCTAATGCACGGTTGACATCATCACGTAATTTCATAAATGTATTCCATTTTTCAAGTAATTCTTCATCCGGTTTTACCACTTCTGGCATATCAGCTAAATGAACACTTTCTTCTTTTACATGAGGAATGTATGACCAAACTTCTTCAGAAGTATGAGCAAGAATTGGTGCTAATAATTTAGTCATATCGACTAAGATTTGATAAAGCACTGTTTGCATACTGCGACGTTTATGTGAATCTTGTTTTTCAATGTACAAGATATCTTTACCATAGTCTAAGTAGAAGTTACTTAACTCAACATTGATAAAGTTTTGAACTTCTTGATAGATATTCAAGTAGTCAAAGTTATCATAGTGATTAATAATACTTTCTGTAAATTCACGTAAACGATTCAATAAATAACGGTCTACTTCTAATAAATCAGATTCAGGAACAGCATCTGTTTCAGGATTGAAGTCATTCACATTACCTAACATGAAACGTAAAGTATTACGGATTTTACGGTAAACATCTGCAGTTTGTTTCAAAATTTCATCAGAAATACGAACATCAGAAAGATAGTCTACACTACTTACCCATAAACGTGCGATATCTGCGCCCTTTTGTTTCACGATTTGATCTGGAACGATAACGTTACCTAATGATTTACTCATTTTCTTACCTTCTCCGTCCATAACGAAACCATGAGACAATAAGAATTTATATGGTGATTGGCCGCGAGTTGCTACTGCTGTTGTAATTGAAGAGTTGAACCAACCACGATATTGGTCACTACCTTCTAAATACAAGTCAGCTGGGAATGATAATTCTGGACGTGTTTCTAATACACCGCGATGTGATGAACCAGAATCGAACCAAACGTCCATGATATCTTCTTCTTTAGTGAATTCGCCATTCGGGCTGCCTGGATGTGTGAAGCCTTCTGGTAATAAATCTTTAGCATCACGATCGAACCAAACATTTGAACCATATTTTTCAAATAAGTTTGCTACATGATAGATTACTTCTTTATCCATGATGATGTCGCCATTTTCAGTATAGAATACTGGAAGAGGAACACCCCATACACGTTGACGTGAAATTACCCATTCACCGCGGTCGCGAATCATGTTATAGATACGTGTTTTACCCCAATCTACTTTGAAGTTTGTATCTTCAATCGCATCTAAGATATCTTGTCTAACTTTGCTGATTGAAGCAAACCATTGTGGTGTTGCACGGAAGATAACTGGTTTTTTCGTACGCCAGTCATGTGGGTAACTATGTGTGATGAATTTTAATTTTAAAAGACTGCCATTTTCTTTAAGTAAGTCTGTTACAGCTTTATTCGCTTTGTCATAGAACATACCTTCAAATTGGCCGCCTTCTTCAGTGAAAACACCTTTATCGTTTAATGGACTAATTACTGGCAAGTTGTATTTTTGACCTACAATATAGTCATCTTCCCCGTGTCCAGGAGCTGTATGAACGGCACCAGTACCTGCATCAGTTGTAACGTGTAAGCCGTTGATTACTAATGACACACGGTCGATAAATGGATGTTGTGTTTCAACATATTCTAATTCTTTACCAGTGAATTCTTTTTCAAGTTGGATATCTTCTTTGTCCCAACCTAATTCTTCAGCTACTTCTTCTACTAAGTCTTGGCCTACCACATATTTTTCACCGTTGACATTATATTGACCATATTTCAAGTCAGGGTGAACTGTGATGGCTACGTTTGAAGGTAATGTCCAAGGAGTAGTAGTCCAGATGATGAATTTCGCATCTTCATCAACGACACCTTTACCATCTTTAACATCAAATGCAACATAGATAGATGGTGAACGTTTGTCATGGTATTCGATTTCAGCTTCTGCTAATGAAGATTCACTTGATGGTGACCAGTAAACTGGTTTTTTACCTTTATAAATCAAGCCGCGATCTGCCATTTCACCAAACAAACGAATTTGTGCAGCTTCATATTCTGGTTTTAAAGTGATATAAGGATCGTTGAAATCTCCATTTACACCTAAACGTTTAAAGTCTTTCTTTTGAATGTCGATTTGTTCTAACGCAAATTCTTCGCAGAGTTTACGGAATTCAGAAATCGGCATTTCTTTACGTTTAACACCTTTTTTAGTTAATGCTTGCTCGATTGGCAAACCATGTGTATCCCAACCAGGTACATATGGAGAATAATAACCTTGCATAGATTTATAACGTACGATAAAGTCTTTTAAGATTTTATTCAATGCATGTCCCATGTGTAAATTACCATTCGCATAAGGAGGGCCATCATGTAAAATATATGATTCATGACCTTTGTTTTTCTCTAAAATTTTGTGATATAAATCTTGTTCGTCCCATTGTTTTTGGATTTCAGGTTCTTTTTTTGGTAACCCGCCTCGCATTGGGAAGTCTGTTTTTGGCATTAGTAACGTGTCTTTGTAGTTCATGTATTTCACTCCTTAAAAATATAAAAAAGAACTCTAAGTTCAATTAACAGGGGCGAACAACCGCGGTACCACCCTGATTAACTCAACTTAGAGTTCTCTTCATTCGTTATCATATAATTAATAAAAAGACAGTGATATAAGAATTAAACATATATTAGGCTCGCACCATCCCTAACTCGCTGTGTGTTCATATGTTCAGCTAATTCTCACGCGTCTGTCTCTGTGTTTGTATAAGCTTTGCGTACTTAGTTCAACATCACAATGTATTATTTATTTTCTTTGTTATTTTCTTCGTTTTCTGCAGCTGTTTGTTGTGCCTGTGCTTGTTCAGCTTGTTGTGCTTGTTGTTTTTCAGCTTCTGTTAAATCATTTTGATGCAAGTGTTGAACATTTTCTTCAGTCACTTGTTGAGCATCTAAATCATAATTTAACAAGTAGTCCCAATCATCATTTTTCAATAAATCCAATTGAGCTTCAACTAACATACGAAAACGTGATCTGAAAATTTTTGATTGACGTTTCATATCTTCAGTTTGGAAAGATAAACGTCTTGCTTTTTCAATACCATCGTTAACAATACGATCTGCATCCGCATTTGCTTTATTGATGATTGCTTCTGCTTCTTTAGCTGCAGCAGCTTTAGTTTCTTGGCTTGCTGCTTGTGCTTGTACTAAAGCATCACTTACTGATTGTTGTACTTCTTTGTAAGATTTTAAATTATTTTCTTTTTCTTGAACGACAGTTTCTAATTGTTTGTTTTGATCTTTCAAGTGTTCAATTTCTTGACTCAGTTGGCTTAAATAATCAGCAACCTCACTTGGTTCAAGACCGTTTTTAGTACGGGAAAATTCTTTGTTTTTAATTTCACTTGGTGTAAAAGACATTTGATTGTCCTCCTTAATCATACACTATTTGAATAAAGTTTCATATACTATGCGCAGTTTGTCTTTCTTCGTTTTAGGACCGATTTCAGTCATTCTCGCACGGCCATGTCCTTGTATCGACAGCAAATCTCCTGATTCAAGTTGGAAATCTGGGCGTTCAATAATGGTATGATTTACTTTGATAAGTTTCTTTTCAATATACTGTTTCGCAATTGAACGTGATTTACGAATCATTTCTTTCAGTACAACGTCTAAACGTAATGCACTTACCGTTGCTTGATGCGTTGTCCAATTCTCTTTTGATTGTATCATATCTTGCATCGGAACTTCATGCAGTTTGACCGGCACATTTTTTATACGTTTTAATTCTAACATTATATATGATTCAATGTTTTTTGTCAAAATAAACTGAATTTTATCGCCTACAACAATGTCTCCTAATTGATCTCTTTCAATACTCAAAGACATGAGGGTCCCTAAAACATTGCGATGGTCTATTGTCGCAAATTTTTCAGGGTATTCTAATTCTAACAATACAAGTTCAAAATCTTCATCTTTAGGAGAAAAATATTCAGGTGATATCATAGCACGTTTGCGCTCGCTGTCAGAATTCCCTCCCTGAAATTCAAGTTTCAATTCAGGATAACTTCCGACAATAACCTCTAATATATATTGTTCCCGCGGATCTAAAAAATTAGTTAGAACTGGAGCATAATTACGTTCTGCTTGATTAACTTTATCGAACAGCATCGTAATGACTGGTTGTTCTTCTTGTCTGAAATGTTGGTATATATCTATCTTAATTCACCTCTTTAAAATAGAAAAAGGTAAGCCAACAATCCTTTATGGAAGTGGCAAACCTTCTTTTTGTTTATTTAAGTAATTGTTGTATTATCAAAGTGAATATCGCGCCAAGTCCTTTTTGGAAAAAGATAAGGACGAAAATCGCCACAAGGCTTGAGATATCAATCATGCCGATTGGAGGTATGATTTTACGGAAAGGTGATAAGAACGGCTCATAGATACTTTGTAAAAATCTTCCGAATTTCGAACTTTGTGCGTTCGGAATCCAAGACATAAAGAAGTATACAATCATGCCATAATAATACACTTGCAGTAAAACCATTATGATATTAAAGACAATACTTAAACCTTCAACTAAACCCATTGATTGTTACCTCTATTCATAATCGTATTCAGTAGATTCCATATCTTCTGTAATACTGCCAGCTACTTCTACGTTATCTGGCGTACATAAGAAAATATCATTGCCTACGCGTTGTATATCGCCACCAATTGCATATACAGTTCCACTCAAAAAGTCGATAATGCGTTTAGCTGATACATTATCAATTCTTTGTAAATTAACTAAAGTAGCGCGACGATTTTTTAATTCATCTGCAATATCTTGAGTATCAGAAAATACGCGTGGTTCAAACAAACACATTTTTGAACTTTCATGTAAATTAGAAGCATTCATGTTAACCACATTCCTTGCAGTAGATTCATTCATTGGTTGATACTTCCTTTCATTGGAAGACGATTGCAATCGATTTGATTGTGTTTGGCGTTTTGGAACAGTTTTAATTGCACGCTGTCTTTCATTATATTGATGGTTATTTGATTGTTGTGAACTTTGCTGTTGTTGAGTTGGTTCGTAATAAGAATCTTGTTGTGTCGGTCTTTCTGCTTCTGGTTCAGCTTGAGCTCTCTTTGTCTTTGATTGCTGCTGATTGTCAGCAACTTCATCTTCCTCTTCTTCTATAACAAAAAAGTTGCTAAATAGGTCTTTTAAAGCCAAGTGGCTCACTCCTCTTTTCCTACTAGTTTCGTACCGATTCTAACATAAGTTGCGCCTTCTTCTGTTGCAATTTCATAATCATTGCTCATTCCCATTGAAAGCTCAGTACATGGCGCATATTCTAGATTCAATTTGTTAATTTCATCTCTTTTTTCTCTTAACTGTTTAAATACTTGTCTAATTTGTGCCTCATCTTCAGTAAAAGGCGCCATTGTCATTAAACCAACCACACGAATATTTTCGTATTGGCTGAGCATTTCTATAAAATCATTTACATCATTCAATGCAATGCCATGTTTAGATTCTTCACCTGAAACATTGATTTGAACAAAACAATTAACTGGACGTGTCGCACGTTTATTAATTTCTTTTGCTAAACTTTTGCGATCGAGTGCATGTAAATAGTCAATATCATCAACGACTTCTTTTACTTTTCTAGATTGTAAAGTTCCAATAAAATGCATAATTGCATCATCCGGCAAAGCTTCTTTTTTTGCTTTAAAACCCTCTAAGCGGTTTTCACCGAAATTACGAATTCCTGCATCATATGCTTCTTTAGCTCGCTCTATTGTAACATATTTTGTAACGGCAATCACGTTAGGTCGTGTGTCGTTTTCAACACTTTCCAAACTTTTATTAATATTGTTGTTGATTTCTTCGAGATTTTGTTTCACATTCATATTAATTACCCCTTACTTGTGCTGTCCGATAAATGCAAGCATACGGCCAGTCTTACTTTTTTCTACCCTATATGAGAAGAATAAGTCCAAATTCTCTGAAGTTGCATAACTAGTCACATCAATTTGTGATTCTGGAACACCTGCTTGAATTAAAAGTTGCTTGTTAGCTTCCTTTAAATCAATGCCATGTTTATCTTGACCGCGTGTTTCTATAAATTGTGTTGTATCTATCGGTAAGTTTTCAAATTTTGATTTTATATCATCATTAATTTCATAACTATTAGAAGTCGCAGGACCAATTACTACACTTAAATCATTGTAATCAAAATCGACATGTTTTAAAATCTCTTCAACGATTCTGCCGACAGTACCACGCCATCCTGCATGCGCAAGTGCAACAAAGTGATGTTTTTTACTATAGAAATAGACAGGAACACAGTCTGCATAACACATTGTAAGTAATAAATCAGGTTCATAAGTATATATGCCATCTACACCATAAAGATCATCCGTCAATGCATCAATATTTGTATTGCCATCTTCTTTAGTAACCTCTACTACCTTTGTTTCGTGTGTTTGAATCGGAAATACCCATTGCTCTCTAGGATAGCCTATTAATTCAGCTAATTGCTCTTGATGATGGGTCACATTTTCGCTCTTGTCGTCGATATATCTTGCCATATTAAAGGCATTTTCAGGATAATCGCTCACTCCATCTTCACGTGTCGTAAAACCTAGCATTATATTATCTCTTGAAGCATTTGTATGTTCTAAGTAGTGCGGTTTTTTAATAAATTGTTCTGGCATGATTCATCTCTCCCATAATTTGGTATCTGCCAATTTTAATATCTTTCTTAATTCCATAGTAAAGTGAAATGTACGATTCTTCAAATAACTATAAATATAAAAATGTCATCAGACCATTCAATCTGATGACACTTTTGTTATTGTTCTCACTAGACCACTCGATGACCTGTTGCATCTAATCTTGCGTGATACTTATTATTGATTGCTCAATGCAAACCTAATAGAGAAATTAACGTCTAGTTCTTCTTGAACGTCTTTCTTCTCTGTTTCTAATGAAGCTTGGAATATCATCTTCTTTAGTAGTATGTGTTCTTGATTCGCTAGATGATTCTGAACTATTAGATCTTGGTGCATGGCCAATACCTTCATCATTGCTTGAAGCACCTGAAGCATTAGACGCACTTGATCCGAAACCTGTATTAGATTGTTTACGTGCATGTGTTGCTGGTTTATCTTCAAAACCTGTAGCAATTACAGTTACTACGATTTCATCTTGTAATTCAGGATTAATTACAGTACCGAAAATCATGTTTACATCTTCATCTGCTGCATCTTGTACGATGTCAGCTGCTTCTTGTGCTTCGAATAAAGATAATGACTCTCCACCTGTAATATTCATTAAGACACCTTGTGCCCCAACGATTGAAGTTTCAAGTAATGGAGATGAAATAGCTTTTTTAGCTGCTTCAACTGCACGGTTTTCACCAGATGAAACACCGATACCCATTAATGCTGAACCTTGGTTAGACATAATTGTTTTAACGTCTGCAAAGTCAAGATTAACTTCACCTGAAACAGCGATTAAGTCAGAAATACCTTGTACACCTTGACGTAGTACGTTATCTGCTTCTTTGAATGCTTCCATCATTGGCGTAGATTTGTCAACGATATCTAATAAGCGATCGTTTGGAATCACGATTAATGTATCTACAGCTGCTTTCATTGATTCAACACCTGCAGCTGCTTGTGTTTGACGTTTACGTCCTTCAAAGCTGAATGGACGAGTTACAACACCAACAGTCAATGCGCCCATTTCTTTTGCGATTTTCGCAACAACTGGAGCAGCACCTGTACCAGTACCGCCGCCCATTCCTGCAGTTACGAATACCATATCCGCACCTTGGATAGCATCCTCGATTTGTTCACGTGATTCTTCGGCAGCTTTTTTACCGATTTCTGGGTTCGCGCCAGCACCTAAACCGCGTGTTAATTTTTCACCGATTTGGATTCTGGACTCTGCTTTAGATAAGTTCAATGCTTGACCATCTGTATTGATAGAAATAAATTCTACATTATTCATTCCATGGTCAATCATTCGGTTTACAGCGTTATTACCTCCGCCGCCAACACCGATGACTTTTAAAGTCGCTAAATGATTAAATCCTTGTTCAAATTCTAACATTTAAATATCCTCCTAGTTTTAATGGGCAATCAATCAAATAGAGATTTCAATAATTTTTTAAATTTACTTTCATCTTTCTCATGAGATTGGTCTGAGTTTTGATCATTTTCGTGGTTAGGATGATGTTCTTCTTCAGGAACATGTTCATCCGCTGCATTTTGTTCAGTTTCAACATGCTCTTCATGAGCTTGCTTGTTCGGTTTCTTCTTGAACCAGTCGAATCCACCTGATTTTTCAGTGTGTTCTTTAGGTTCAGATTCGATTACTTCCTCTTCAAATTCTTCATTATCATGATTACTAATTGTAACATAATCTAACAATTCATCGAAAGTAATACTGCTGGAAATTGTAGAAATTGCAGAAGAGAATTCTGGCTTTCTGATTCCCATTTGCGAAGGTGTATGTATTCTGACCTTCTCATTCACCATATCTTGTAAAAGCTCTCTTACACCTAATAAGTTTGCTGAGCCGCCAGTAACAACAAAGCCGCCATTCACTTTTGTCAATCCTAATTCTTGCAAGATATCAAACACATTGAAAAAGATTTCTTCTACACGTGCTTCAATAATATCTGCTAAATCTTTTTGAGTAAATTGAGCATCTTCATCACTGTCAATTTGTTCAACAGTAAATACATCTTGATCTGATGCAGAATTATAAAATGCGTGACCATATTGATGTTTTACTTTTTCAGCAGTGTCAAATGACGTATTTAAGCCTTGTGCTACATCATCAGTGATGTCGCGGCCTGCCATTTCGATTGAATCTGCATCTACTAGTTCTCCTCGCTCGTAGAAAGCGATTTGAGTCAAGTCTTGACCGATATCAATCACAACTGCACCTAACTCTTTTTCTGTTGGTGTTAAAACTGAACCGTAGTTGTATGCATCAGAATAAACATCTAATACATCTACACCGCATGATTCAACACATTTAATCAAGTTTACTAAAATAGATTTTTGAATTGCGATAACACCAGCTTCTACTTTTAGAGAATGTCTAGCAATCAATTCTTTAGGATCAGAAACTTCATTATCACCGTCTACTACGAAACGAATTGGGAAAGTATCCACAACCTCTGTTTCTTCAACGTCATTTTTATCTCTGATACCTTCTAATACAGTTTCAATGTGTGTACCGCTTAATTCTGTATCTTCATAAAATTCAATTTCGTTGGTTTCATCATAAACCTCAGTTGCAACAATCGGCAATTTCAAAAATACTTCTTTAATGTCAACGCCAGAAGCAATTGAAGCTTTCTTAATTGTATCTTTAACAGCTTGTTTGGCTAAATCAAAGTCATCAATTAAGCCATTTTTGATACCGCTGGTATAGGTTTGTCCTGTACCTATCACATTAATTCCATTATGAAATTTTTCGCCTACTATTGTTTTAACACTAGATGAACCAATATCTACACTCACATAGTAATGTTCCTCCATAGATAGGCACCTCCTGACAATTTCTTTAAAAATACACTATAGTTAGTTTACAATACGTTCCTTGCGTTGTGAACTATAAACACAAGATATTCAAGACTTTTTTAATTATTTGTACTATTCGCTTTCAATTTGTCTTTAGAACTATCTTTTGATTGTTCATTTATTTTATTTAATGTGTTTTGAAGTTCATCTTTCGCTTTATCCTCAATAGCTGTTCCCTCACGTAATTTATCGCTGCTTTCTGAAGAAGTAGTTTTTCCTTCGTTATAAGGGATAAATGATGCACCTACGGATAAATCGATATAACCAGATTTCTTAAGATTACCGCTATCATCTCTTTCAAGTGCTTTCGACATTTCCGGATAATATTTCAACTTGTCGGAAATCATACTGATGTTTCCGAGAACTTGAATGTTATCTTTCATGAAAAGTTTAATCTGATTTTGGTTTTCTTTATCATCTGCATACTCTACTTCTGAGATAGAGCTGCGAATATCAGGTTTCATTTCTGAAAGTGCTTGAATTATTTTTGCACGTTTGGATTGACTGAACCCTGATATTACCGGTGCGTCTTCAGGTATTTTTTGATTATCATCCTTCAAAATATGATCATTATCCAGAACAGGATAATATTTACCTTTTTCTTCTATCAATCCAACTAACTGATACTCAGTTACTTTGACTTCAATATCATTTGGGAATTGTCTATTAATCTCAACATTTTTAACATATGGATTCTTTTTCAATTTAGCAATTGCTTTTCCCTTGCTGAATGTATATATCTTTGTTTTTTTGTTGATATTCAAAGCCTTTTTCACTTCGCTGTTATCGACATGTTGTGTTCCTTTGATGCGAACTTGGTCAATCCGACTTATCGGCGTAAACATATATAATATGATCAATGCAATAAGCGCAATGAGAACACCGAATACACTGAGTTGAATACGCCGTTGTCTTTCGCGACGCTTGCGCCGTTTTTCTTTCAGATACTCTGAATCAATCTTACGCACTTTATCTGACACGTTTATTCACATCCTTACTTCGATGGAAGATGAGCGCGGAAACTTTCAATAAAGATATCACCGCGTTCTTCGAATGTATTGTATTGATCCCAACTTGCACAAGCAGGTGACAGCAACACAACATCATTAGGTTCAATCACATTTTGTACTTTATCAACTGCATCTTTCACATCAGTTGCACGGATAACATATTTACCTTGGCTTTCCCCGAGCTTTGTCAACTTATCTTGCGTTTCGCCGAAGGTAATCATAACGCGTACATTTTTCATATATGGAATCAGTTCATCAAAACCATTTCCTCTATCCAATCCACCACATAGCCAAATAATCGGCTGATTAAACGAATTTAGTGCGAATTGAGTTGCCAATGTATTTGTTGCTTTTGAGTCGTTGTAATATTTATTCGTCTTATTAGAACCAATATATTGCAAGCGGTGTTTAATACCTGAAAATGAAGTTAGAGTGGCAATCACAGCATCAATAGAAACGCCGCCTAGTACAGCTGCCAATACAGCTGCTAGAATGTTTTCTAAATTATGTTCACCCGGTAACACAATATCATCTTTATGGATGAGTCTTAAACCATTCAACATGATATAACCATCTTTAACATAAATACCATCTACTTCTTGTGATGTAGAAAAATAATACACTTTTGATTTTAATCCATCTGTCTCAATAAGATGTCGTTGATTATAATTACAAATCAAAAAGTCATCTTCAGTTTGGTTTTTATAAATTCGACGTTTCGCATTACGATATTCTTCTAAAGTGCCATGGTAATCTAAATGGGCAGAATAAATATTAGTAATAATCGCAATATGCGGTCGATATTGTTCAATTCCTAATAATTGGAAAGAAGACAATTCAGTAATTAAATAATCTTCTGGTTTAGCTTCTTGTGCTACTTTCGAAGCAACATAACCGATATTGCCAGAAAGCAATCCTGTTTGACGACTTTTATCAAACATATCTCCAATTAATGAAGTGACTGTTGTTTTACCATTTGTTCCTGTAACCGCTATAATAGGCGCTTCAGAAATCAAATAACTCAGCTCTACTTCAGTTAAAATTCTCAAGCCTCTTTTTTCAGCTTCACTGATTAAAGGAACTGAATACGGGATGCCTGGATTCTTAACAATTATAGGGTTGCTGTCTAATAAAGATAGCGGATGATGTCCACCGATGACCTTCAACCCCATCTTTTCTAAATCTTTGGCGTGCGGGTCTTTAGAAAGATCGCCACCGTCATTTACAGTAACATTTGCACCGAGATGATGTAATAACTTAGCTGCTTCGTAGCCACTCTTTGCCAAACCCACTACTAAAACATTTTTTCCTTCTAAACCTTTATATTTAAGCATTTATTAATGCACTCCAATCCATAAACCTATCAAACCAGTAATTAAACCTACAATCCAAAATACACTTACTACTTTCCATTCATTCCATCCGCTTAACTCAAAGTGGTGATGCAATGGACTCATTTTGAAAATTCTTTTGCCAGTTAATTTAAATGATGCAACTTGCAAAATAACTGACAATGTTTCAGCAACAAAAACAAATCCAATGAAAATCAATGAGATTTCTGCATTTAACATGATAGAAACCGTAGCAATAATACCACCTAATGCTAAGCTTCCTGTATCACCCATAAATACTTTTGCAGGGTTAACGTTGTAGATCAAGAAACCAAGTAACGCAAATACCATGATGATACAGAATGTACCCACTGCGTTATTGCCTAACATGAAACTCATGATGGCATACATTGCAAAAGCAATGATAGATAATCCAGTTGCCAAACCATCTAATCCATCCGTTAAATTCACAGCATTAGAAAATCCAACTTGCCAAAATACAATAAATACTACATACACAACTGACAATGGAATACTCACATTTGTAAATGGAATGTGAATACCAGTCGCAAAGTGAATCATATTGAAAACATCACTTAGAATAAAGAAAATCACTGCAATAGCGATTTGCGCTAAGAATTTTTGCTTACTTGTTAAACCCTGGTTATTCTTTTTTACAACAATAATATAATCATCAACAAATCCGATTAATCCAAACCCAACTGTTACAAATAACAGTAAAATGTATGGATTTGCATTATCTGAAAAAATAATAGCGATAATTGTTGTGATAATAATACTGATTAAGAAAGTTAACCCGCCCATCGTCGGAGTACCAGTTTTTTTCATGTGGCTTTGAGGTCCCTCTTCACGGATACTTTGACCGAACTTCATTCGCTTTAAAGTTGGAATGAGTATTGGAACCAATATTAATGTAATCAAGAAAGCGATAATTGCTAAAACGTAAATCATATTTATCTCCTCATTTATTCTTATTCTTTTTCTTATGTATAGCAGGCAAAGATACATACCATAATGGTATCTATCTCTCCTGCTCTAGTATCAAACTATTAATTCGCATCAGGTGCTGAAAGTTCTATTTCTATATCTTTCTTACCTTTCAGCGATTCATTCGGACTCACAGATTGTTTAAAAACAAATCCGCTTCCTTTCATTTTAACATTAATTCCAGTCAGTGATTCAAAAGCAATCACATCATCTTTACTCCAATTTTTCATATCCGGCATTGTTAAATCACCATCTGTTTTCAACAATACTTTACTATGAGGCAGTAATTTTTCAGTCGTACTTGGTGCTTGTTGTGTTACTTTTTCTCCTTGTCCAATGACAACTGGTTTTAATTGTTGCGCATCCAGCTCATCTTCTGCTTTTTGAACAGTTTGTCCTGATACATCCGGAACCTTACTGAATACTTTCGCAGAAGAAGTTTCATTATTTTTACCTACATTTAAATATTTCAATGTATTTTCCATGATAGGATTGAAGGCTTTGCTTGCACCCATTTCGTAAGCTTCTTGTTTATTTTTCTGAGCCAAGCTCATACCTGCATAAACAATCACTTTAGGATTCTTACTTGGTGCATGCCCAATGAAACTTACAAAATAAGGGAAAGGACCTTTAACATAACCGCCGTTATCTGGGTCAGCAACTTGAGCTGTACCAGTTTTACCACCGATTCTATAACCATGGATTCGATAGTTCATAGCATGACTTTTTTTACTGTTAACTACTAAATCGAGCTGTTTATTTACTTTTTCAGCCGTTTTTTCAGTGATAGGCTTACCTGCAATTTCTCTTTTTCCTTTATATAAAGTTTTATCATTGACAGGATTATCAATACTGTTAACATACCATGGTTTTATCATATTACCTTTATTGAAAACAGCTGATTGTGCTTGCAGCATTTGAGCAGGTGTAACAGTTGTTGATTGTCCGAATGCTGATGTTTTTTGTTGCAGTTCATTATCCCATGCAATACCACCTGGTGTCTCACCATCAAACAAGCCGCCTGTTTTCTTACCGAAACCGAATTTTTCATACCATGATTTCATTTTATCTGCACCTACTAAATCTTGTAAATGCATCATCAATGTATTTGAAGAATAAGTAAATCCTAAACTCATAGGAATTTTACCCCAACCAGTTTTATTCCAGTCAGAAATTTCCGATCCCATGATGTCTCGGTGTCCTGACATATATTTTTCATCAGGTTTGAATTTACCTTCTTGAATGGCTGCTGCTAAACCGAAAGTTTTGAATGTTGAACCTGGTTCATACGTATTTTGATACAAATCATTCGCCCATGTCTTACCGAAATCTTTACCTGTTTCAGGATTAAATGTAGGACGTTGACTGAAAGCGAGTATCTCACCTGTATGAGCATCCATCACAACCGCAAATGCATCTTTAGGCGCAAAATGTTTATCCATATCATTCAAGGCTTCTTCAACAAACACTTGAATGTTCGAATCTAAAGTCAGATGTACATCATCACCGCGTTGCGGCGCAATCTCATGTTTAGAATTAGGTGCGATATATCCCCATATATCATGAATATAAGATAATGCACCTTTCTTACCTGCAAGGTAACTATCGAATACTTTTTCAGCACCCATTGCACCTTTCAATTCGCCAGTATCAGGATTCTTTTGTGCCATCCCAATTAAATGAGATGCAAACACACCATTTGGATAAAAACGTTCTGTTTCTGGGTATAGTGTAATACCTGGTAATTTCATTTTTTCAATTTTATCTTTTTGTTGGTAAGTTAAATCTGTACCTTTACGTCCGAACTCAACTTGGAACGCTTTTTTATTATCGAGTATTTTTTCAATTTCATCTGGTTTCATATCGATGACTTTTGATAACTTCTCAGCTGTTTTCTTTTTGTCCACGACATGTCGCGGTTTCTCTGAACCTTCATCAGCCTTTTTGCTGACAACTGCTGTTAATTTAAATCTTTCAACATCTTCAGCAAGTACTTTTCCATTTCTATCATAGATTTTTCCTCGCTCAGGTTGTTCTTGTTGTTGAACGAGATATTTCTGATTGGCTTTCATAATTAAGTCTTGGCCAGAAGAGTGGCCTGTCAGCATGACATAACTATATCTTAAAACCAATAGAAAAAAGAGCAGTCCGAACAAACTGACGAGGAGGACTGCCCCTATTTTATTTTTTTTAATTTTAATTTTTCGCTTCGGCATTATTACGCACTACCTTTACATTATCGTTCTTTAAGCTCATGCCTTGTTTTTGAGCTTTTTCGTAAATGCGTTCATAAGAAGAGTTCTTTTTAATTTCAGACTTCAAAGCACTATTTTGGCTAGATTGTGTTTCGATTTTTTGATCCAAATCAGCAATTTTGCCTTTAGTATCATAAGCGTCCATTTTTAAAGATAGAATATAAATACTTACCATTGCAATGACAGCGATTAAAGATATGTATAATACTTTTTCAAACTTTGTCAGTTGCACAACAACTTTACGCTTCACTTTACGGGTCGGTGAAGGCGATGGATTTACTTCTGGGGTCTGTCTTGCAGGTTCGTAGCTTTCGTTGTAAGGTTCATAGATCTTTTCTACAGCCATAGCAGTTTGTCACTCCCTGTTATTTCAAAATTTCTGCAACACGCAATTTGGCACTGCGCGCTCGGTTATTTTCTGCTAAGTCTTCTTCACTTGCACTAATCGGTTTGCGGTTGACTCGTTTCAATTTCGGTGTATATTCCTCTGGAATAATAGGTAATCCACGGGGAACTTCAGGTCCTTTCTCATACTCTTGGAAAATTTGTTTGCACAAACGATCCTCTAGTGAATGGAAAGTAATCACAGAAATTCTGCCGTGTACTTTAACTCTTTCGATTGCTTGTTCTAATGAATCTTCAAATGCTTTCAATTCATCATTAACAGCTATTCGTATAGCTTGAAAAACACGTTTTGCCGGGTGACCACCCTTGCGTCTTGCTTTTGCAGGGATGCCTTCTTTAATAACGTCTACAAGCTGTAAAGTGGTTTCAATCGGTTCATTTTCTCTTGTTTTTTCAATTCTACGGGCAATTTGTTTTGAAAATTTTTCTTCGCCATAACGATAAAAAATTCTAACCAAATCTTCATATGGCCACTCATTAACAACCTCATAGGCTGATAATTCTTGTGTTTGGTCCATACGCATATCTAAACGCGCATCTTGATGGTAACTGAATCCTCGCTCCGGTACATCTAATTGTGGGCTTGATACGCCCAAGTCATAGTAAATACCGTCTACTTTGTCAATGTCCAAGTCGTCTAGGATTTGATTGATTTGTCTGAAATTACTGTGTACAAATGTGACTTGATCCAAGTGGTCTTTTAAGACCTCCTTAGCATTTTCAATCGCTGTTAAGTCTTGGTCAATCGCAATCAAATGTCCATTTTCATCAAGTTGATTTAATAAATAAAGGGCATGTCCTGCACCACCCAGCGTACAATCAACATATACACCATCTTTTTTGACATTGAGCTCATCAATGGTTTCTCTTAACATGACGCTTACGTGATGAAACACTTTCATTCCTCCATTTAAAAATCAAAATCTATCAAATCTTCAGCGATATCTTCGAAACTGTCTTCAGATTCATCATAGAAGCCATTCCATGAAGCTCTGTCCCAAATTTCGATGCGGTTTGAAACCCCAATCACTGTACATTCTTTAGTTAAATTAGCATATTCCCTTAAATTCTTCGGGATATTAATACGCCCTTGTTTATCCAGCTCAACTTCTACAGCCCCTGAGAAGAACATACGCATGAATTTACGCGCATCTCTCTTCGTCATCGGCAATGACTTCATCTTTTCTTCGATATTCTGCCATTCTTCCAAAGTATAACCGAACAAACATTTATCAAGGCCTCTAGTGATAACAAAACGTTCATTCAATTCATATCTGAATTTAGACGGTACAATCATGCGGCCTTTTGCATCTAGTTGGTGTTCGTACTCACCCATGAACATTTTACTCACCTCGCCTTATTTATAATTTACCACAACTCCCCACTATCCTCCACTATTTATATAAACATATCAAAAAAAATTCATTTTTCACGAAAAAAAGACCCGCTTCCCTTACCGGGAAAACGGGCCTGAGCCTTATAACTCTAAGGTTTTATAATAATTTGCTTTAAAGTGTAACGAAGTGGTGGATAGATGGAGGGACTGAACATATCTGTCCCAAATTCATTCATAAATTGAAGCGCATTCCAAACTCTTTCTTGAAGACCTCCCATTGGGTGGAGGGTCTCATTCAATTCTCTGAAATGTTTCATGCTGATTGCATTCTCACGTTCAATATTAATGAAGTATCGTTTACGCAAGTAGTCGTATTGCGATTGATGAATTTGATTATTTTTTTCAACGAGATTCTTATTATCTTCATTACCTTGCACTTCTGCTGCTAATCTTTCATAGGTTTCTTTTTGTTGTGCTTCTAATTGATCCAATTCATTAAGGAATTGCTCTGAAGCATGCGCTCTGATAAATTTGTTTTTGTCATTATCAATACCATCAGCAATGACATGTTCAGCATTTATGTCATAACGTTTCAGTAATTTTTCGATGCGTTTTGTAATATAAGTGATTTTCATACGCGGCAGGACTATCGGCATCGTAACATCTAAAACATCAAATGCTGCTTTCAACTCTGCCCAGTACTTGATTTCACTCGGTCCGCCGATAAAGCTGACTGTATTAAATAGCCACTCTTCCATAATAGGACGTGTCACTACATTATTTGAAAAACGTTCTGGTGTATTTTCCACTATCTCTAAAAGTTCGTCTAATGTATATGCAGTTTGAGATTTGCTTGTGTAATAATGACCATCCTCATACGTTAATAATTGACGCATATCATCCTCATGAAGAAATAAATGAACATTCGTATCCGTTTGAATCATTTCTGCAAGACCAGCTTCTACTGTCTCTGCTTGTCTTTGTCTGAAAGCACGATCAACTTCATCATGTTTTTTCAACATCTCTTTTAAAATCGGCTTTTCTAAATGACGCAATTTTGGATCTTGCGCATCAATAAGCAACACACCGTATTCCTTAAATACAATATGTAAGAGAGCTTTGAACATATCAGACCACGAAGCATAATTTTTAATAATATGTTGTACTTCATTTCTTAAATGATTAGTATGTGCTGTCTCTGGTATTTGAACTAAGAAATCATCTAATGCTTCAAGCATTTTGTCTTTATCAGGAATAAAACGTGATACATTGCTTTCTGGCGGTGTCATTGTATGATACTTCACCTTATGCAATTTTGCTTTTTCAGTGTTGAATACATACGTATGATTTACTTCATCAAAATCATGATCTTCACCAGCAATCCAAAATACAGGTACAACTTCTTTATTGTATTCTTCATTTAATTGACGACTTAAATTTACAATGGATAATATTTTATGAAAAGTATACAGCGGTCCCCCGAACAACCCAGCTTGTTGTCCTCCGATGACTACTTTGGCGCCTTTTTTTAATTTATCAATATTAATTTGTTGTGCTTCTGTCAATTCTAAATCTGACATATAATTGCTTATTACAGATGCCAATTCCTGTTCTCTACCGTTATTAGGTGCATTTAAAGCTTGTTCAAAGCTTTCAGGAGACATCGCATCATATTGATAAAACGTATTTAACAATGATTCACTTTCTTTTAATCTTTCCAGAAATTGATCATTCTCATTAATATTTGCGATTAAACAATCCATACACTTTTCTCCTTAACTACTGTGTTTTTCTCAACAATAAGTATAATGTTTATAGCACAATAACACAATTTAACGGCTTACCGTTTTCAATGCATATCTGAGTTATTTATTATATAATTATTATAATTAAGCGAAGGGGGAGAAATAGAATGGGCAACGTCAAACGTTTAGATATTAATTACAAAACAGATGAATTATTCGCAGATTTCAGAGAAACCAGCGATCCAAACCTCGCAATGATTGATGAACTTGCTGGAGAAATGATTGATGCAAGTTCTGACTCACCTTTTTACGGAATTTTCATTGGTGAAAAAATTGGAGCGAGAATGGCACTTTATGAAAATGGTGAAGTTGAGGAAAAACATTTTCCTGATTATAATAAGTATTTGATTCTTTGGAAATTAGAAGTATTGCCTAGCTTTCAATCAAGAGGATTAGGAACAGAACTTGTAGATTATGCAAAAGCAGCTAACCTCCCGATTAAAGCAATCGCAAGAAACAAGTCTAGAGATTTCTTTGTGAAGCATGGCTTCACAGATTTACACTCAAACAACGATGAGGGCTACGATGTATTGATTTGGGAACCTGAGACAAAATAAAATGACACGTTATTAAAATGACAAGCGAATATTTCTCGCTTGTCATTTTTTATAGTAAATCTTTAACTTCATTAAGTTGTTTTATTTCAAACTTCGGTTGAATTGTTGTTTCATTCTTTTTATTTCTAAAATTAAACCAGCATGTGTCAATCCCCGCATTGATACCGCCTTGTATATCAGAAGTAAGAGAATCACCTATTATAAGTGTCTTTTCTCTCTTTGCATCAATACGATCAAAAACATAATCGAAGAATTCAGGCATCGGTTTTTGATAACCTGTCACTTCAGAAATAAATATTTCATGAATAGTTTCCTTTAAAGGAGTTTGTGCAAGGCGGCGCAGTTGTGTATCCTCTACTCCGTTTGTCACAATATAAACCTTCGCATTTTGTGCTAAATATTGAATAGTTTCTAAAGTGTTCGGAAAATATTTTACAGGTGCAGTAGCAAGACCATCTCTAAAGATAATATCCGCTTCTCCCCCATTTACTGTTTGTCCGAACCGATTAAAATAATTAACAAAACGTTCGCTCAACACTTCTTCTTTTGTCAATTTATTTTCTTGAAAAGCTTCCCAATGCGCTTGGTTTACTTTTTTAAATAAATTCAAATTTTCTATCGTCGGATCTATACCATATAATTCTGCCAAATGATAAAATGCTTGGTCTTCAGCATCATGAAAATCTACAATAGTATCATCAAAATCTAATAAGATTGTATCGTATGTCATTTTTTCACCTCATTACTCAACATCCTAGCGAATTCTATCTTGTTATTCAAGCAGTTAAAAATTTAATTGATTACTGTATTTAAAAGGAGTACAATTAAGCTCGTGTGTATTAAAAATAACGTATTGAATTTAATCTTCATTTACGGGTAAATACATAAATAAGTCAGCAAACGAATTAAATGAGAATGAAAGGAAGTCGAAATATATGAATAAACGTGTAGCTAAATCATATAAAGAATATTATGAGAAATTCGGAGAAATGCCTCCAGCACCATATATGAGCACTTTAAGTGATTACGAAAAAGATGAAGCAATCAATCAACGTATCAGAGATGGCAAACCATTTGAAAAAGTTAAATATTGGAGCCAACAACCACCAGTAAGATAAAAATATTTAAGTGAACGGTGCGCAATTGCGTGCCGTTTTTTTATTTTCGCAAATTTTGTTGTTCCAATCTTATTAATTTTATATAATTATCATAACAATACTAAATAAATTAATAAGGAGCGGTGCCCATGTTCTTTTCTCCACTTACTTACCTTCTACTGTGGGTTCTATTTTCACTTGTTTTTCTAATTTTCACTTTCCTCACATTAAGCGCACTCGGTAGACAGACACGCTTTAAGCTCAGGCTTTCTATTACGATCGTTTCATTTGTTTTAGGTATTATATGCTTTTTCGGTATTATATGCTTTTTCGGTATTTTCTCAAATAATTCAATTGAAAAAGAATGGTCCGGTATGACTAAAAGCAAACCTTCCTTTTCAATTCCAAATCCTTTAAAAAAGATTTTTGGAGAACATAAAACTGATGATAACAAGCAAGAAAAGAACACCACTGACAATAATGAAAAGACTACAACTTCAACACATAGTAAGTCATCAGATAATCATTCACCGAAATCTACGGATGACTATGAAGCGCGATACAGAATGCTGCCAAAAGATTTTGATCCAAAAGCAGACAAAGGTGAAGCAACTACTAAAAATACCGGAAAATATAAAGTAGGAAAAGATATCAAACCAGGTCATTACACTATTACACAACGCAGTCATGACATGGGTACATTTGAACAAGATAACCAGTACGATAATTATATTTTCAGTAATGCGCTAAGTGGAGATTCAAAATATATTGCCAGTAAAATTTCTAATTATTTAGTCGATGGTCAAACTGTAGTCATTAAAGGCATGAAAAATGTTAAATTTAAGCCTGAATCAACACACCCCCGTACAGATTTGAATACTGGTGTTTGGATTGTTGGTGCTGATGTAGAGCCTGGTAATTATACAGTTCGTTCTGCCAGTGTTTATGCAGCTAATTTTATTGTTAAATCACCAGATAAAAATGAAAAGATTAAAATAAATGAAGTTATCGGTAAAGATGATGAGGATGCTAAAAAGTCATTGGATGTTAATTTAAAGAAAGGTGACATTATTTTAGTTCAAGGTTCTGGTACTGTTAAACTGAAGAAATAAAAAAATCACTCCTGAAGTTGAGAATACTTCAGGAGTGATTTTTTGAATTAGAAACCGAATAATTTACCTACAATGCCAACACCGTTTTGTACGATGTCTACAATGCTAGTACCTAATTTTGCAGGATCTTGTGCTTGAGCAGCATTTACTGTATCTACGATTGCTTGAGCTAATTTTGTAAGCATAATCTATTTCCTCTTTTCTATAATTTTATTTATATTTTGGATTAATTAGTATGAATTACGCACCGATAAATTTAGAAACGATTTGGATACCGTTTTGTACGATATCTACGATGTTTACAGCTAATTGTCCACCATCTTGATTAATTGCAGCTTCAACTGTCCCTTTGATTGCGTTAAATAAGCCTTCCATAAAAATTCACCCCTATTATTTTTATTTAAAGGTTCTGCATGTGATGTTAACGTTGTTTATGTAATTCGTTGACCTTTGTTAATTACACTATACAATGATTTAAGGTGAATTTGGATGATAGTCCTCAACTCATTATGTTTCATTCAATTCTGTACAATTTAATTCAAGTTTTTACACTTAGGCATGCCTAGGTGTCTTAAATTTTGATCTATATGATATTAGAAGTTTATTTTGTGCAATTCGGCTATTAAAGTGAAAAATCATATTGAAAATTATGATGAATGGTATTGATTTCTATAATTTAATTAGATATAATTATTCTTGTGTTAAAAAAGTGTCCTGGTAGCTCAGCTGGATAGAGCAATGGCCTTCTAAGCCATCGGTCGGGGGTTCGAATCCCTCCCAGGACGTTTATTTGAGTCTGTAACCCTTGTGGTTATGGGCTTTTTTATTTTTATAAGGGGAATTTAGGGAAAATAAATTTAATAAACTCTTATATTACGAACGCTAAAGATATCTGAAACAGAGACACAGTTTATAAAACTGATAATTAATATTGTTAAATAAAAAAACCACTACTTTGTCTAAAAATAGTGGTTACCTATAATTTTTCTGAAAATAACAAAAGCAGAGTGACCGCTCAGTTAATTTTATTTGTAGTAAGACACCGTCAAATTTAAACCGTAAGGTTTTTCTTTTGTCTTAATTTTATCTTCAAAATCATCAAATTCCTTATATTTCCCGCCGTAAATGTACGCATTACAAGTAACTATATTATCAATATAATTATTAAATATAGCTGCATCCTCTTTAGGAATATATCCAATATGGAATTCACCATATTCGTTTGAAACCATAACTTTTATAGCATTTGTATCATATCTATTATCAGGTTCTTTTTCTAAATAAACTCCGTGAATACTTTCGTAATCTTGTATTTCGTATATTTTATCTCCGAACTCCAATTCTTCTCTTAGTTCAATCCCTCTTAAATCATCATACAAAGGATAAAATTCTTCATTTTTTTTCATAGCATTTATCATTTTCTTTAGTTTTACTCGTCTGTTCTCATAATTCAATCCTACCACAGGAAATGATTCGTAAAAAAGATTATCTTCATCATTTTCACTCGCGAAACTATTAGTTATTTTATTTGGAGTTTCTTGTTCTACTGGAAAACAGAGCGGCTTTATGCGTTCCTCATTAATTGAATGATCAACACTATCTTCCTTGGCAGATTCATTGTATTCAGAATTATTTTCAATATTTACTTTTTCATTTTTTGTATAATTTATTTTTTTATTTTGCTTTTCTTTTACAGGTTTTTGATTTTCTTCGTATTTTCTTTCATCCTGCTTCTTTCGATATTCTTCTTCAAGTATATTTTTTAAATAGTTTTCTTTGGGATTATTCTTTTCGTTCATCTTTTTGATTTTCACTAACTTATAAATGCTAAATATCATCAATATTAAGAATGCCAGTAACAGTATAATATCTATTGTTTCTGCACCTTCTTCGCTGATAGTAATAATTCCGCCTATAATCATAAAAATTGAAAAACCCATAATGATACCGTATATAATTTTTTTCATAATAATTTCCCCTTGTTTTTTTATTTATCTAATCCAGCAGATTCAAATTATCCCTTAATCCATTCGTTGTGCGCTTCTATATTTGCATTATGTTTTGCGACTTCGGCATCATATTCACTTGCTTTATCTGCCATGGATTGTACATCTACTTCATTTATATATCCTGAAGGATTATCAATTTTATTTTCATGAGGATAATTATAATCCAAATCTTCTGACATAGAAGGTTTATTATGTTGAGATTCTTGTTGTATGGGTGCTTCTGTATATTGTTGAGGTGCACCAATTTGCGGTATATCTACTTGTTCATGTTGAGGTTGTTGATCAACTTTCTGTGTTGTATCTTCTTGTTTTTCAGAAATAGTTTTATTTTGCTTTTCATCCTTTTTCTTAGCTTCAGTAGGTTTGGTTTCTTTCTTTTTGCTTTTCGATTTTTTATCATCAAATTTGCTTTCTTTCTGTTGTCCGCATGCAGTTAATACTAAAAAACTTGCTAGCAATATAAATAATACCTTGTTCATTTATATCCCTTTAATTTTACTTATCTGCAATTATTTTAAGCAGCCGGATGATTTCTTCATTCTGTTTAATCAATTTATCTTGTTGTGCGATATTAATAAAATTCTGCTTTTGTTGGCTCATGTAGTAATTGTATTGTGCTTGTTTTTCCATATTCAATGTGAATTGGCCGACTGCATGATAAAAGTTATCAAAATTTGCAAATATTTGTTGATGTCTGAACGCTTCTATTGTTGTATTGCTAGGATTATTTATACCTTGTGTTTGAAAGAAACCGATCAGTTTATCATATTGTTTTTGTTCTGGTGTTTTTTCTTCAGAAATTCCTTTTCTACGGAAAGTTTCATTTAATTTATTGAAAAATTTTTCCTTGTCTTTTTTAAATATTTCTTTGTATAAAATGATTAACTTCCGTTTGTCCTCTATCGATAATTCTTTCCATTGTCTTTTTTGCCGTTTATCTAACACAGCTAAAATATTCCCCTCTGTCATGGTTTCTCTAAAACCTAATTGTTCCATTCCAATATCCCTTTCGTATAATAGATTTGCAATTGTTTAAACTCAACCATATGTTATTTCTTTTCAATATGGTACATATAACTCAATCCTCTTAAACACAATTCTAATCTATTAAAACATTAATTAACACATAAAATAAATGCATTCTCAAAAAATATAGGCGTTTATATATGTATATATTAAAAAAAGCCCAACTTATTAAAAAAACTTGCCTTACCCTTTTACCTTTCGCATCCTTTACTAACCTTATTCATTGATGCTTTACCTTCAGTAAGCACCTCGAATATAATATTCTTTATCTATTCCGTTTGCCTCTATAACTGATTACAACTTATCGAAATATATATTTCTTTAAAACTATTAGATTTAAATTATTAGGTTGAAATATAATTTAAATAAAGTTAATTGTCTATATTATCTTTTTCTTCTTCAAACGAATCGTTTTCATAGCATTTTGGTTCTCAGTCAGTTTCCTATATTTATCATTCAAACAGTCACAACTTCAACTATATTTTTAATCAATCATTTTCTAAACTTTATTGATAAAAAAAGACCCTCATACTATAAGGATCTTAAAAACCAAATGATTAATGTTCATCTGGAACTGATTTTCCATCAGCCGAAGTACATCCACCTACTGTACAAGTTGTACCATCTGGTTTCGTGTATCCAACTACATCTCCGCCGCCTGGTGCTTGATACCAAGTATCCCCTTCATTATCAACCATTCCGTTTACATTCTGTCCGCTTTTTAATTTTTGAGACATTTCGTCTTTTGTTAATGATTCATTTTGTTGAGTTTGAGGAACAGGCTGTTGTTCAGTTTGTTCACTTGTATTTGATTGATTATTTTGTTGCTGTACACCATTTTGATCTGAAACATTTTGTTGTGTATTTTGCTGATTATTGTTTTGTAAATCATTTTCCTGTTGAACATTTTGCATAGCTGTATCTGATTGTTGATTATTATCTGCATTTTCATTATCATTATTTTTTTCTTTTGGCTTATCTTTCTTTTTATCTGATTTTTCTTTGTCAACTTTTTTAGTTTCTTTTTTTGTTGTTTCGGATTTTTTGTCATCAGATTTATTATCTTCTTTTTGTCCACATGCCCCTAAAACTAAAAAACTAGTCATTAATAAAAATAAAACCTTTTTCACTAAACATGTCCCCTTTTCATTGTAAATATCATTTATAAATCATTTTAATGTATCGAAAGATAAATTAAAACTACAAATTGGATTTATAATAAAAAAGTTGAGAAAAACGAAAATAAGTCCTATTATCAGTAAAATTTTAAGTTTTTTGGGTATAAATATTAAAACAAACAAAGGGGTTTTCAAAATGGATATTAAAACAAACAAAGGGGTTTTCAAAATGGATATTAAATACATGCAGCAATTAGATTATCTTTTAAAGTACATTGGTAATAACACATCGAACTATTCTAATAGATACAAATTAATCTTCGAATACAATAACTTTATATATGAAGGAGACTTCATTCCTGAACTCAGATCACTAAATGTAGTTTTAAAAGATGTCACAAGTTTTGATGATGACGATTTAAACTTAATCAGTTTAAAAAATGAAAATGCTTTTGAAACAATTAGAAAACATCAATCATTATTCGGTAAATCTTATTTAAAATTACTGACTGAACGCATTAATGATTATGAACCTCAAGATTATTTCCGACTGCTCGTAGATTCTCTTGAAAAGTATCCAGTTGAGTTCGAGAAAGAATTGCCACCCTACGTCTATAACTTAAAATCTGAAAATCAAATTCATCCTTTAAATTTAGAGATTATGAAAATTCCTAGCGATGCACAATTCGATTTTGTAAGCATTGTTAAAATAAATGAAGAATAAACCATTTATGCCTAATCTCAAAGCCATTTATCTATAACTCTTATTAACTCTATTTAATTTAGGGTAATTATAAACTATACTCTAGCATCACTGTATTTCGTATTTCTTTATAACATGGAGGTTTTATAATGAATGCAAAACAAAAATATGTAGATGTTTTAACAAAGGAAAAACCTGACTTAATCGAAGTATTATTTGAATTTGAAGCTGATGTCCATCCTAAAATAAATGGTAAGGGTCATGGAGAAGGTGCTGTTTTCGTAGGACGTGTTAATCTTTATGTAGTCTTAGATAATGACGTTTATGATTATGTTATTGCAAATTTGCATGAAGTAAAATTTAAAAATAATATGTTCGACCATTCCGTAGAATTTAAATATGGTAATTCTAATGAAGAATTAAAATTAAAATTTGAAGACAAACCTGAAACAGTAGAATTTGCGAAAGTGATGGAGAACTTATCTATGGAACGTGAAAGCTACAGAGAATATATTGATGCTCAAGAACAATAAATGAAAATCTTTTTAAACAAATTAATTCAAAGAGGCTCCCTTTATTCACTGCGATTACAATTTCCAGTAATGCTTAAAGGGAGTCTTTAATACATATTAATCCGCTTCTAACACCATATCGACATGAGGAATACCATCTTCTAAATATGTCTCAGAAGTCCGTTCGAATCCAAATGAACCATAGAATTTAAGCAAATGTTCTTGTGCCGAAATCTTAATAGGTCGCTTTGCATCGATCTTTCTCAATTCTTCAATTGCCGTATTCATTAATTGATAACCTAATTTATTTTTGCGATACGCTTTAACCACAATGACACGCCCGATTCTAAAATCTTCATCAGTTTTTATTAATCTGGCATAAGCAGCAATTTGGTCATCTTTCTTTAAAATCACGTGTTCAGCATTAAAATCTTCTTCATCTATTTCTTGATAAGGACAGTTTTGTTCAACAACAAAAACTTTGACACGTTCAATCATAATTTGAACGAGTTCTTCTGGTGACAAATCTTGTGTCTTTTTAACGATGACTTCAATATTATCCATATAACACACCTCATTTTTCTATGTATCTTTAATACTTCTTATATTGGTTAATATACATTATATGTATTGCTAAATAATAACTTCAAACCTAATGTGATTAACTGACTAATAAGTCAAAGGAACCGTATGAAATCAACTTGCAAACATACAGTTCCTTCAACAAAATAAGATTATTGCTGCTTACTATGGTCTTGGCCATGCAACATCCAACGTACATTGTATTTATCTGAGAACGAACCCATTTTTCCGCCCCAGAATTGGTCTGCCAACGGCATATCAACATTAATCGACGAATCATCTTTTACTTTTTCATATAAAGCTTCAACACGTTTCGCATCTTCTTCATCATTAATATCATAATCAATCAATAATGAGATACCTTCCGTGATTTTATTATCTTTATTCTTATCAAACGCATCTGAAGCAAATAAAGTCACACCAGCAATCTTAAATTCAGAATGCATCGTACTATCTTCTGCTTTATCTGGATCAACGCCAAAACTTTCAGCTTGTTCACGTTGTACTGGTAAACGATTGATATCTGTTGCACCAAATACCTCTTCATAATATTTTAAAGCTTCTTTAGTATTATCAAATGCTAAATATGGATATAATTGAGTCATAGTTTGGGCTCCTTTTTTTAGAATACTGCACTTTTACATACCTTATTATACTATGTTTCAAACAATAATAATAAAGGTATGAATCAATGAAACTTATTAGAGGTGAAATAATGATAAATCAATTAGATCAAGTTATGTTATATGTTTATGACCAAGAAGCAGCAAAAAATTTCTGGATTGAAAAATTAAATTTTGTAGAAGTTTCCGATGTTTCCAACCAAGCCATACGTACGATTGTACTTAAACCAACAAAATCATCACAAACTGAAATTGTCCTTCATGACAAAGCAAAAGTAGAAGCGATGTCTCTTGGTATCAGTACAGATACACCTTCTCTAATGTTTGGAACAGATGATATCGATAAACTTTATGAAGACTTTCAAAGCAAAGGTATCTTTGTAGGCGAACTTGTTGAATCTCCGCAAGGCAGAGTTTTCAATTTTGCTGACAGCGAAGATAATTACTTTGCAGTCAAAGAAAATAAATAGTTTCCAAAACTTTCTTATATCAATAAATTACACAGTTTTAAGACAGTTAAGAAAGCCAATCAATCACTTAAGAATTATCACTCAATGTATGTTTGATGTATGTTAAATTGCTCATAGTGATGAAATGTTAACTCATTATTTAAGGAGCAGTAGAATACATGAAACCTATATTTTCAGAAAATCCTACAGCAGTGAATGTTTTATCTATCGCAGGGATTATTAGCGGGGTGCATATGTTTTTAATCGTTGGCTTTTTGGGATTTATTTTCATCATACCGCCAGCAATTATATTTCTTCTGTCACTCATAGATATTTCCAATCACAAAGCACAACAATAAAAAAGCCAGAGTATATCACTTTTACATAGGTGTTGATATACTCTGGCTTTATTCTTATATTTTAAATTCAACAGTGTCTATAATAGCATGTTGTCGATTACGGAAATTTAAAGTTATATCTTTTTCATTGTCATCTATTAATAACTCCGCATAAGTTTCTTCAGTGCGACTTCTGGATTGAGAAATACTTCCTGGATTGATGACATGCACACTCGCAATTTCCTCATAGCGTGCAATATGTGTATGCCCTTAAAAAGCAAGTTGACATTCTAATGATTTAGCTTTTTCAGCAAGCTGCATACGTGTCGTATTCACACTGTACATGTGTCCGTGTGTATAAAAGGCACGTACACCATCTGCTTCTACAATTTCTTCTGCAGGAAATTCTGGGTAAAAATCACAATTCCCTTTCACGCGTCGATATAAACTGAGCTCCGTATCATCAAATTGAAATTCTGAGTCACCAAGATGAATCGCAACATCCACCTCATCGTAATGATTAAATATTTCAAATAAAATACCCGGTTCAGTATGATTGTCACTTAAAATTAACCATCTGTTCAAATCTGATCACCCTTTAAATAATTTCGAAGTTTATCAATTGCACGGCGTCTGTGACTAATCTCTCCTTTTTCTTCTGCAGAAAGTTGTGCCATTGTTTTATTTTTTTCAGGAACATAGAAAATAGGGTCATAACCAAAACCATTATCCCCTTCTTTTTCATGCGTGATTTCACCATCAACCGTTCCTCTGAAAGTCAATGTATCTTCATTCGGTGCACTCATACTGATGACACATACGAATTGCGCATCACGATTTTCATTCTCACCTAAATTATTCAGTAACTTCACGATATTAGCTTCATCATCTTTATCAGTACCTGCATAACGTGCAGAGTAAATTCCAGGCTCCCCATTTAAAGCATCCACAGCAAGTCCGCTATCATCCGCAATGATACGTTTGCCTAATGCCTTTGCAGCTGCTTCTGATTTCAATTTAGCGTTCTCTTCAAAAGTTGAACCTGTTTCTTCAACATCAAAACCTTCAATTAACTCACCGATGCCAATGACATTGTATTCAGGAAAAATAACTTTAAAATCATTTATCTTTCCTTTGTTTCCTGTTGCTATCACTAAATCTTCCATCTTATCCACCTCTATTTAATCAACTTTTACTTGTGTTACTTCAACATCATCAATTTTCAGCCATTGTGAAATAATATATTCAATATGTTCTGTGTCTCCTGTCGCAAAGAAACGATGTTTAGTATTTGGGGTATACGGCGCATGTTCATTACTGAATGTTAACAAAGCACTGACTTCACGTGCTGTTTCTAAACCAGAAGAAATCACTGTTTTTGAACCTCCAAAATAATCATGTAGCGGTTCAAACAATAATGGATAGTGTGTGCATCCTAAAATAACTGTATCTGCTTTATTCGTGCGATAATTTTTAAGTGTTTGATGTATCACAATATTAGTTGGAACCGGATCATGATATCGCATTTGTTCTACTAATGGAACAAAGTCTGGACATGCAACACCTGTCACATCCACATGAGGATTAATAGCTTTAATATGTTTGGTATAAGCTTCTGATTTGATAGTCCCCTCAGTTCCTAACACCATCACATTATTATTTTTAGTTGTCATAATTGCCGTACGTGAACCCGGTTCAATAACGCCGATAACAGGTATCGGCAACAATTCTTTTAAAGTATCCAGTGCTACGGCAGTCGCAGTATTACACGCAATGACTAACATCTTAATATCAAATTCCATTAATTTTTGAGCCAGTTGTACAGTGAATTTCCGCACCTCATCGCCTTCTCTCGGACCATAAGGACATCGTGCACTGTCACCTAGATAATAAATTGTTTCATTCGGCAGCTGACGTATAATTTCTTTGGCTACAGTGAGGCCGCCGACTCCTGAGTCAATCACTCCAATAGGTTTATTCATTTTTTCTCATCCTTGCGCAAAACATTCTTAAATTATATTTTATCACACTCATGAAATTAGTTGAATTAATCAGAATTTCAATTTCTGTTCAGCAGACATTTAAAAACATAAAGCGCGAGATAACTACCATAATTGGTCTAGCTATCCCGCACTTTGAAAATGAGTCAATAAATTAAGTTGTTAATAATCAAAATCGTCGTTATTAGTTTAATTGTTTGTTTAAAATTCCAAAATTAAAAGAATAATTTTGGAGAACTGCTTCTACTGATTTTAAGCTTTCGTTTAAATATTCTTCGCCTTTAGGTGTCAATGTGATAATTACCGATCTTTTATCTTCGCCAGGATGACGTTTAATTACACCGCAAGTTTGTTCAAATTTCACAAGCATTCTAGATGTCGCACTGATACTTAAGCCATTCTTTTGACTCAACTCACTGATGCTTAAGCTATGTCCTTCGCTTTTTTTCAAAAAGTAGAGGACATAAAATTCATTCAATGTTATTTCATAGTTGCTTTGTTTTAAAACTTCGCTTAATTCCAAATTCAACTGTCTTTGGAACTTTTGCATATTTAATAATTGTTCTATATTCATGTTGATCCTTTCTTATTAATAAAATGAAGGTTTATCGTAATGTGTGTTAGGTTCTCCTACACCAAATCCTTTACGTTTATATTTATTTTGGTCTTCATCTGTAATAATGTCAATAACAGCTTGCCCTACAGCTTCACGTGTTACTTGAGCATCTTTAAGTATTTCAGGTGTTGGCACTAATTCATAGCTAGTATTTGAAGGATCATCATATAACCAAGTAAGGTGTAATAAAGTGTAATCAATATTTGAGTCTTCAATTATTTGAGCTGATTCTTTTTCACCCTCAATATAAGAGCTTGGAAGATTTTGTTGCGCAAATTCTTCTAAAGCTTTTGGAACATCATCATGCAATCCAGCCATAGATGCCCCTAGCATTTTAATTCCAGGTTTGCTTTCAAGCACTTTCGCAATCACTTGAATATCTTGAGCTCTGTTCATCGCATTTACAAAAACTAAATCCACATCTTGAATCGCTTTCTCTAATGTTTTCTCATCACTGAAATCACCATTCACAAGTTCAACACGGTCATTTTGGATACTCAAGCGATCTGTAATATTGCGACCGAATAAAACTAAATCTGAATCTGTTTGTTCTAATAAGTCTTTTGTTAAAATTCGTCCGATTTGACCTGCAGCACCTAAAACTAAAATTTTGTTATACATAAGAAAACTCCTCTTTTTCTATTTATTTGTTTGCACAAGCAAATAATATAACACTTCCAACCTTATGTCAAAAATTAAGTGCTTTATATGCAAAAAGACGATTTTCAATAAGATTGAAGGTTGAAAATCGTCTCTTAAATAAAGAAAACGGAACAAACTATGCTCCGTCTCCTCAAAATATTTATAATTAGTTCACTTGGTGATCTGAACCAAAGAATGATTTAAACATGTAGAATGAAGTTTCTCTGTTTAAAGCTGCGATTGAAGTTGTCAAAGGAATACCTTTTGGACAAGCGTTTACACAGTTTTGAGAGTTACCGCATTCTTGTAAACCACCTGCACCCATTAATGCATCTAGACGTTCGTCTTTTGTCATTGAACCGGTTGGGTGTAAGTTGAATAAACGTACTTGTGAAATTGCTTGCGCACCAACGAAACCATTGTTTTTAGTTACGTTAGGACAAACTTCTAAACATACACCGCATGTCATACATTTAGATAATTCATAAGCAGTTTGACGTTTTTTCTCAGGCATACGTGGTCCAGGACCTAAATCGTATGTACCATCGATTGGAATCCAAGCTTTCATACGTTTCAAGTTGTCGAACATACGTGAACGGTCAACTTGCAAGTCACGGATAATTGGGAACGTGCTCATTGGTTCTAAGCGAATCGGTTGTTCTAATTGGTCAACGATTGCTGAACATGCTTGACGTGCATGACCATTGATAACCATTGAACAAGCACCACAAACTTCTTCTAAACAGTTCATGTCCCAAGTTACAGGCGCAACTTTTTCACCTTTAGTATTAATTGGATTACGTCTGATTTCCATCAAGCACGCAATAACATTCAAGTTTTCACGGTAAGGAATCTCGAATTTTTCTTCATATGGCTGAGAGTCACTAGTATCTTGTCGTTTAATGATCAAAGTTACAGTTTTTTGTTTATTAGAAGCTTGCTGTTGTTGATGATGTTGCTCAACAGCTTGGTCTTTTACTTCTTCTGCCATTATGATTCGCTCCCTTCTTCTTCCTTATTTTCTGCAGTATGAGATTTACTTGAGTAGTCACGTTTACGTGGTGGAATTAAGCTGATATCAACATCTTCATATGTGAATGTTGGTGCTTCATATTTACCATTGTAATGTGCCATTGTAGTTTTTAACCATTCTTCATCATTACGATTAGGGAATTCTGGTTTGTAGTGGGCACCGCGTGATTCGTTACGGTTATATGCACCGATAGTAATAACACGTGCAAGTACTAACATATTCCATAATTGGCGAGTGAAGAATACTGCTTGGTTACTCCAAGTTTGTGTATCTTCCATGTCGATGTCTTTATAACGTCTCATCAATTCAAGAATTTTTTCGTCAGTTTCAAGCAATGCTTTATTTTCACGTACTACAGTTACGTTTTTAGTCATGATTTCACCAAGTTCACGGTGAAGTTTGAAGGCATTTTCAGTACCTTTCATGTTTAATAATTCATCAAAACGTTTTTGTTCTTCGTCAACTCTGTCTTGATACAAGCTGTCATCTAACTCAGTGTATGATTTTTCAACTGTATCGATATATTTTACAGCGTTAGGACCAGCAACAGTACCGCCGTAAATTGCAGATAATAATGAGTTCGCACCTAAACGGTTACCACCGTGTTGTGAGAAGTCACATTCACCAGCTGCAAATAATCCTTTGATTGTTGTATTTTGATCATAGTCTACATACAATCCGCCCATTGAATAGTGAACGGCTGGGAAGATTTTCATTGGTACTTTACGTGGGTCGTCACCTGTGAATTTTTCATAAATTTCGATGATACCGCCCAATTTAACATCTAATTCATGCGGATCTTTATGTGAAAGGTCAAGGTAAACCATGTTTTCACCATTGATACCTAATTTTTGGTTCACACAAACATCGAAGATTTCACGTGTTGCGATATCACGTGGAACTAAGTTACCGTAGTCAGGATATTTTTCTTCTAAGAAATACCAAGGTTTACCGTCTTTATAAGTCCAAATACGGCCACCTTCACCACGTGCTGATTCACTCATTAAACGTAATTTATCATCACCAGGAATTGCAGTTGGGTGGATTTGGATAAATTCACCATTTGCATATACCGCACCTTGTTGGTAAACGATAGATGCTGCTGAACCTGTATTAATCATTGAGTTTGTTGTTTTACCGAAGATGATACCAGGACCACCTGTCGCCATAACAACTGCATCAGAACGGAATGAATCAATTTTAGCATCTGTTAAGTTTTGAGCCACGATACCGCGTGCAGCACCATCATGGTCTTTAACAATACCTAAGAATTCCCATCCTTCATATTTAGTTACAAGTCCATCTACCTCAAATTTACGAACTTGTTCATCTAGTGCATAAACTAATTGTTGACCTGTTGTCGCACCAGCATAAGCTGTTCTGTGGTGCATTGTACCACCGAAACGACGGAAGTCTAATAAGCCTTCAGGTGTTCTGTTGAACATTACACCCATACGGTCTAGCAAGTGAATGATTTTTGGTGCTGCATCCGCCATTGCTTTTACTGGTGGTTGGTTAGCTAAGAAGTCGCCACCGTATACCGTATCATCGAAGTGAATCCAAGGTGAGTCACCTTCACCTTTCGTATTAACAGCTCCGTTAATACCCCCTTGTGCGCACACAGAGTGCGAACGTTTTACGGGTACAACTGAGAATAAATCAACATGTACACCTTGTTCTGCTATTTTAATTGTTGTCATCATTCCGGCTAATCCGCCGCCGACAACAATAACTTTTTTCTCTGCCATATTAAATGTCACTCCCTGAAAATATAACCTTTATTTACGCTGATTCTATGTTCTGTTAAACAAATGCTAAGATTGCACTCACGCCGATATATGCTACTACGATGAATACAACTAATGAAACCCATGTGAAAACGCGTTGTGATTTTGGTGATTGTAAGAATCCCCAAGTTACGCCAAATGACCATAAACCATTAGCGAAGTGGAAAATAACTGCAACAGTCAAGATTATATAGAAAACCAACCACAAAGGATTGCTTAATAAATCATGCATCATGCTGAAGCCAAGTGTTTTATGACCCATCCACATTTCAATTTTAGTTTGATAGAAGTGGATAGCGATAAAGATAAATGCTAAAACACCTGTGATACGTTGTAACAAGAACATCCAGTTTCTGAACCATGAATAATGTCCAACATTCTCTTTCGCAGTGAAAGCAATATGAACACCGTATAATGCATGGTATAAAATTGGTAAGTAAATAAGTAAAATCTCAAGTGCTAGCAAGAATGGTAGTGATTCCATATTCTGAGATGCTTTATTGAATGCGCTAGCTCCTTTTGTTGCCTGATGGTTAACCGTCAAATGCACAAGTAAAAATGCTCCGATCGGAATAACCCCTAGTAACGAGTGAATACGTCGCAAGTAGAATTGATTCTTAGTATAACCCAAAAGGAAGTCCCCCCTGTGAAACAAATAGTATTTATTGGTTTTATTTAAAGGAAATGATCTGGAAAAGCTCTAAATTGTCCCACAATTTACCCTAATCAAAATTTTTAAAGCAACTAAATAAAAGTTGTGCTGTGCGTAAGCAACCCACAAGCTCAGAACATCATACGTTTTTATGTATTTGACCCCACTCTAAGCTGTCTTTCTGAACTCTGCTCAATCACAATTTCTTAACCTGCAAAACTTTGATATAAAGGTAATTGAGAACTGTTTTCATTTAGAAAGCGTTTACAAACAGTCCTAAAAAAATATAAAACCTCGTTAACGATATTGTAACATTTTTTGTGGGTTTTTGGGCATGAGAATTATTCTCATTGCACTTTTTTCTAATTTGCATTTAATTCAAATAATATTACACTTTTTTTAACAAAAAACGCGTGAACTGCTCCGATGTGCATCCCGCACTTGCAGTTTCACGCATATTAATCTTCTTTATTCAATTCTTTTTGTAAACTTTCTGCAACTTTTTCAGGTAAGCCTGCCTCTTTAAGATCTTCTAGTGTTGCTTCTCTCATTTTCTTAATTGAACCAAATGTGCGTAATAATGTTGTTTTACGTTTCGGACCAATTCCTTCAATTTCATCTAATGCTGAAGTAAAGCTATGTTTTTGTCTTGTTTTACGGTGAAATGTAATTGCGAAGCGATGGACTTCATCTTGAATTCGTTGCAATAAATAGAAAGCTTGGCTGTTCTTTTTCAAAGGCACTACTTCTGCAGCTGGTCCATATAACAGCTCAGATGTTCTGTGTTTATCATTTTTTCTTAAACCGGCTACAGGAATATCTAACCCTAATTCATTTTCTAATACATCGATTGCCACCGACATTTGACCTTTACCACCATCGACGATAATCAAGTCCGGTAACGGGAGACCATCATTCAACACACGCGTATATCGTCTGCGTATGACTTCTTGCATCGATTTATAATCATCTGGTCCTTCGACTGTTTTAATTTTATATTTACGATAGCCTTTTTTATCCGGTTTACCATCTACAAAAGTAACCATGGCCGATACAGCATCGACACCTTGAATATTTGAGTTATCAAATGCTTCAATTCGAATCGGTGTTTGAATGCCCATTTGTTCACCTAATTCTTCAATGGCTTTTACAGTTCTTGATTCATCTCGCGCAATCAATTCAAATTTATTTTGAAGTGATACTTCAGCATTATGATTAGCCATATTCACTAAATCTTTCTTTTGACCGCGAACAGGTTGTAAAATCTTCGTATCTACAACAGATTCAATCATTTTTTTATCTAAATTTTTAGGTACATGGACTTCTTTAGGTAATAAATGCTGATTTAATCGATAAAACTGTCCAATGAATGTATAAAATTCTTCTTCAGGTGTTTGCTGTAATGGAATCATAGTCGTATCACGTTGAATCATATTCCCATTACGAACAAAGAAAACTTGGATACACATCCATCCTTTTGAAATATAATAACCAAATACATCACGCGCTGTATTATCTGCAGACATAATGTTCTGCTTTTTAGTTAAATTATGGATATTTTGTATTAAATCACGATATTCTTTTGCTTGTTCAAATTCTAAATTTTCACTTGCTGCTTGCATACGTGATTCTAAATTTTTAATAATAGTCTTGTCCTCACCATTCAAAAAGTCGCTTACTTCTTGAGTCATATCATCATATTCTTTTTGGTCTACATCGTAAACACATGGACCTAAACATTGACCAATATGATAATACAAACATAATTTATTCGGCATCTTATCACATTTACGAAATGGATAAATCCGATCTAACAGTTTTTTTGTTTCAACAGCTGCATACGCATTTGGATATGGTCCAAAATATTTGCCAGATCCTTTTTTGACAGTTCGTGTTACTAATAATCTAGGATATTTTTCTTTTGTAATTTTGATAAACGGGTAACTTTTATCATCTTTAAGCAGAATATTATAACGTGGCTGATATTGCTTGATGAGATTCAATTCTAATAACAAAGATTCAGTTTCGCTATCTGTAACAATAAACTCAAAGTTGCGTATTTCTCCAACCAAACGTGTCGTCTTCGCATCATGTGCACCCGTAAAGTATGAACGCAGACGATTGCGTAGGCGTTTTGCTTTACCTACATAAATCACTTGATTATTACGATCTTTCATTAAATAGCAACCTGGTTCAAAAGGAACCACTGACAACTTTTCTTTAATTTTCTCTTTGTAAGCCTCCATTATTTTCCTCCTTTCTTTCAGATTAATAGTTCTGCAGATTTAATGATTGATTCGACTGTCATTATAGCATCTATATATCTGGGTTACCTAGTTGCGTGCTTGCAGTCGGCATTTACAACGCACAAAAAAACTGGACCACCTCAAAAGTGAATCCAGCCTTCTTGACTAACCTATTATATCCGACGATATTCTTGAAAGTTTCAACTTTAAACGCCGAAACAAGACATTATTCAATGCAACTTATAGGTGTTTGTTTAAAACTTCTGCTAAGTTTTCTTTTGGTTGGAAACCAACAACTTTATCTACTGGTTTGCCATCTTTGAATACGATTAGAGTTGGAATACTCATAACTTCGAATTTAGCAGCAGTGTTAGGGTTTTCGTCAACATCTAATTTTAAGATGTCTGCTTTACCTTCAAAGTCTTGCGCTAATTCTTCTAGTACTGGAGCGATCATTTTACATGGTCCGCACCAAGTTGCCCAGAAATCTACTAATTTAACACCGTCTTGAACTTTTTCATCAAAGTTTGAGTCAGTTACTTTAACTAATGCCATAAATATCGTTCCTCCTTAGGAATTTAATGATGAACAAAGTATATCAGATACATTTTGAAAATGCACTGGCTTTGCTCATGAATATTAGTATAATACTTGTGTTTTTTTCCGTTATATTCTTATTATTTAAAAGTTATTTCAATTCAGCAACTGTTACACCAAATCCGCCTTCACTTGGCATACCTGTTCGGAAAGAAGCAACATTTTTATGTTTTTTCAAATGCTGCTGTACAGCTTTCTGTAATGCACCTGTTCCCTTTCCGTGAATAATATAAACGTTTTCGTAGTTGCTGAGCATAGCTTGGTCAAGATATTGATCGAGTGCAGTGATGGCTTCTTCGTATCTATATCCTCTCAAATCTAATTCCATTTTCACTGCAGAACGATTTGTTCGAGAAACTGTTTTTGCTGGTTTTTCTTGTGCTTTCTTTTTCTTTTCTAAATCAGCAATCGGCAATTTCATTTTTATAATGCCCATTTGTACGACCGCTTCATCGTCATCCAATATTTCTAGTACTTCACCTTTTTGACCATATGTTAAGACTTTAACTTCATCGCCTGCTTGGATTTCATCCCATTTTTGCTTTTTAACATTCTGCTTAATATCTGTACCTTCATATTGTTCATCCAAATGCTTACGTTTTTCAATCAATTCATGTTCTTTAACTTCAGCATTTTTTTCATCGCGCATGTGACGCAAGTCTTTAATAATATCGTCTGCTTCTTTTGTAGCAGCTTTCACACGTTGATTGGCTTTGACTTTAGCATCATCCATGAGTTGTTTCTCATAATTTTGATATTGTTCATATTTTTTATTCAAATCACCATGGACTTGTTTCGCTTCTCTTAATAGTCGATCTAATTCAATACGTTGGTCTTCTACTTTTTTAGCATTTGTCTCTAAGGAAGCAATCATATTATTAATTTCTTGTTCATCTTGGCCGATTAAAGATTTTGCTTCACGGATGATGTTGCCGCTGAGCCCTAATTTGCTGGAAATTTCAAATGCATTAGAACGACCCGGAACACCCATCAACAATTTGTAGGTTGGACTGAGTATATTAACATCGAATTCGACACTCGCATTCATAACACCTTCGCGGTTATAACTATAGGCTTTTAATTCTGGATAATGCGTTGTAGCCATAACTAAAGAACCTAGTTTTTGCACATGGTCTAAAATACTCATCGCAAGGGCTGCACCTTCACTAGGATCAGTGCCTGCACCTAACTCATCAAATAAAATTAAACTATTATGGTCTGCGTGTTTTAAAATTTCTACAATATTTTTCATATGTGATGAGAAAGTTGATAAAGATTGTTCAATAGATTGTTCATCACCTATATCACAATAAACATTATCAAAGACACTTAACTTGCTGCCGTCAAGTGCAGGAATAAGTAATCCAGATTGTGCCATTACTATAATAAGACCCAATGTTTTTAATGTAACTGTTTTACCACCTGTGTTCGGTCCTGTGATAATGACAGTTTGAATATCTTCTGCAAATTCAATGGTATTAGCTACCACAGTGGCACGATCTAATAATGGATGGAACGCCTTAGGTAAATAGACATTGCGTTCTTCGGTGAATTCAGGTTTTGTACCTTTAATGGATTGTCCATAACGTGCTTTTGCTGTTAAAAAGTCAATTTGCCCCATTACAGATTCTGCAATTAAACATGCATCCGCTTCCGCTGCCACTTCACCAGAAAGCACACTTAAAATACGCTCAACTTCTACCTTCTCATCATTACGCAAACGGCTAATTTTATTATTCATTTCTACTACAGCAGAAGGTTCAATATAGAGTGTTTGGCCTGAAGAAGATTGGTCATGTACAATACCATTAAAATCTTGACGATATTCTGCTTTAACCGGGATTACATGTCGGTCATTTCTTACTGTAATAATCGCATCTGATAATTTTTTCTGATTAGATTGGCTTTTAACGATTCTGTCTAAATTTTGTTTAATACGTTGTGATGTACTGTGAATACGGCTTCTGATACTTTGCAATTCATGACTTGCATCATCAAATAAATCATAAGCATCACATTTTTGATGAATTTCTTGATATAAATCAGTTAAAATCGGCAACTGTGCCATTCTCTCATCTAAAATAGGATAGTTAATAGCTTCCTCTTCTTCTAGTAATTGACTATAAAAAGTTTTATATTGATTTTGAACTTGAATTAAACGCTTAATTTGGTTTAATTCTCTTACATTCAAAATACTGCCGATTTTAGCACGATGAATTAACGGTTTAACTTCTGTTAAACCGCTCAAGCTTGGTAATCGATGCTTATTATAAATTTGGGAAAGTTCATCTGTCTCATTCATTTGAAAAACGACAGTTTCATAATCAGATGCAGGAGTCATCGCAGCAGCTTTAACTCTGCCTAAATCGCTGACTGCTTCATTTTCAACTTGTGCTTTGATTTTATCAAAATCAAGCACATCTAATGTTTTCTGTCTCATGTCATTCCCCTATTTCTGTAATTTTTTATTATTTTCAATAAACGATTTAAAGTCTTTTCGACTCATTGTATTTAAAACACGTTCTTTATTAATAAATGCTTTTTGTGCCGTTGCGACACCATATTTCATCAATTCTAAGTTTTCAATATGATGTGCATCTGTATTAATGGTTACCATAATATCGTGCACAGGTCTTAACACTTCAGCACTTAAGTCAAGACGTTGCGGGTTAGCATTAATTTCTAAGATTGTACCCGTTTCACGCGCCAAATCAAATAATTGCTGTAAATTAACTTTATATCCATCTCGACGTCCGATAATACGTCTAGTTGGATGCGCAATATGACGGACATACGGATTACGGCATGCCGATGCTAAGCGATGCATAATTTCTTCTTCAGTTTGACCGAAACTTTGATGAATAGAAGCAATAACGTAATCCAATTGTGCTAATACTTCATCTGGATAGTCCATCGTACCATCCGGCAAGATGTCCATTTCAGTTCCAGAATAAATATCAATTTCGTCATATGCTTCATTCAATTTCTTAATCTCTTCATTTTGACGCAATAAACGTTCAATTTCTAAACCATGCGCAACTCTTAAACTACGTGAATGGTCTGTTATGACCATATACTCATACCCTTTTGCGATATTCGCTTCTATCATTTCTTGTAAACTGAAAGCACCATCGCTCATTGTCGTATGCATGTGCACATCGCCTTTGATATCATCTAATGTCACAATATCAGATAAATCACGATCAAATTCAGAACCATCAACACGCATCGGCGGTGCAATCCATGGTCTGCCGAAGTGTTCATATATTGCAGCTTCACTATCAAATTGCAATAATGTACCATCTGCTTGTTCAATACCGTATTCACTTACTTTTTCATCACGTTCTTTTGCTAACTGGCGAATACGGATATTATGATCTTTTGAGCCTGTAAAATGCTGTAAAGTATGATAGTACGCTGCTGGTTCAATAATTCTGAAGTCAATTTCAATCACTTCATCATCAAACTCGACTTCTACAGATACTTTTGTTAAACCCACAGCAACATCTTTTACTTTATGCGGTATCTCTAATAAAGCTTTTTGCACATTTTCCGGTTGCGTTGAACTGATGATATAATCTAAATCTTTACTCATTTCTTTAACACGACGGAAACTTCCTGCCACATGAAATTTATCAATACCTTCAATGGTCGTTAAATATTCTTCAATTTCATTATTCAATTTAATAAGTAGGTTAATTGGAAAATGTGTTTTTCTTTCACTTAAGGCTTTTACCCCTGCTAGAATATTTTCTTCTGTTTTTTTGCCGAAACCGCTCAATGCACTGACTTCATTGTTTTCACATGCTTTTTGCAATGTTTCTTTATTTGTAATACCTAATTCTTTATATAATTTCGCAATTTTTTTGCTGCCTAATCCTTGGATTTTCAATAACGGTACCAAACCTTCAGGCACTTCTTTTTCTAACGCTTCTAATGTTTCTGATTGGCCTGTTGACAGATACTCATTAATCACTTCACCAACACCTTTGCCAATACCTTTTAATTCGGTAACGTCATCAATTTCATCCAAAGTTCGCTCATCCGTTTCTAAACTTTGTGCTGCTTTGCGGTATGCAGAAACTTTAAATGCATTTTCTCCTTTAAGTTCCATATAAGTTGCGATCTTTTCCAGTAAACGAACAACATCTTTTTTCGTTATCTTTTGACTCATTTTTTTCCCCTCCAATAAAAAGAGAGACATAAAGCAGTTCGGCTATCAAAGTTTTTGATGTACGAAAAGCGGCGCCTCTTCATCGTTTCTTCTTTTAAAAATGAAATTATAGTGCCATCACAAAAGATGATAAATACGGGGTATGAAACAAAATTAATTGTGCAATGATAGAATGTGAGAATTGGCTTTGTATCCATTCGCTCGGATATAAACTGCACATATATAATACAGGTAATAAGACAATAATTGAACTTAAAAAGCTTAAAACTACACCCGCACCTCTGCTTAGTAATGTGAGGCGATTGATATACGTCATTTTATCAAACACGGTTAAAATAAGATATAAAATAAACTTGCTGAGAATAAAGATTGAAATAAATGCCACAATAGCTTCAAATCGCAAATGTGTATCGGAATAATCGATATAGTACTTCGTTAAAGCGGCTTGCGTTTTTGGAAATGGCAGAAATAATTCTAATCTTTCAGCAATTGGTTGATAAAATTGTGCAGCGATCATAAATGATGCAATGGTAGTGGCAAAATGCAATACGCTCAGCCATATTCCCCTGCGAAATCCCATTGCTGCAATGATTATAAACACACAAAATATAAGAAAATTCAATATCATAGGCAGAACCTAATGGTCTTGATTTTTTAAACGATTCAATTCATGAGTTAAACGACGATTTTCTTCTTCTAAAATCACTTTTTCATGCATGATATTTACAGCAGTCAGCACTGCTTTGCGTGTCGTATCTAACCCAGCGCTTTTACGTCCCAATTCTTGTATCTTTTCGTCCACTAAATGTGCGACATAACGAATATGTTCAGGATTATCTTCACCGACTATTGTATAATTTTTATTATTAATCGTTACATTGATTCTATTTTTAAATTCACCCATATGATAACTCCTATCTCGCGTAAATTATGAATATTTACTCATGACAATAAGCCCAATCTTCTTATTGCCAATCCATTTATCATTTTTCAGCAGATGATTTCTTAACTTAAAATTTGACTTCTTATACAAGAAATGTTTCTGCTCTTCATCACGAACCATTATACACGAGTCATATTTAATATGTAAGTAGTGACTGCCTTTTTACAACATAACTTAAAGTAAATGTAAAATAAGTCAATTTGTTTTAGAGTTTCAATATAGTAAAATAGATTTAAATTATTTTTTAAAAGCAAGGAGTTTAGTCATGGCAAATGCCGTATATAAATTAACAGAATCAGAGATTCAACAATTAATGAATAAAACTAATTTTTCAACAGATAATTTGCCTCTTGGTATGCGTGCACGAACAAAATACCAAGGTACAACTATCAATATTTACAATTCTGGCAAAGTGATGTTTCAAGGCAATCAAGCTGAAAAAATAGCTCAACAACTACTTGGTAAAAAAGAAGCTGCAGTTTCTGGAAAATCATCTTCAAAGAAAAATACAAAATCATCCAATCAAACTTACCCTTTCAACAAAGCCGACTGTATCGGCAGTGATGAGGCTGGAAGTGGCGATTATTTCGGTCCTTTAACAGTCTGTGCTGCATATGTTTCAAAGAAAAACGCAGAAATTTTAAAAACACTCGGTGTAGATGATTCTAAAAAATTAACGGATGCTAAAATTGTAGAAATTGCTGAACAAATTATTACCTTTATTCCCCATTCATTGCTGACAATGAAAAATGATAAATATAACGAACAACAACGTAAAGGCTGGTCACAAGTCAAAATGAAAGCTGTTTTGCATAACCAAGCCATTCAAAATGTAGTTGATAAGATTTCAAAAAGCCATGAACCTTTAGATTATATTGTGATTGATCAGTTTGCTGTGCGCGGTGTTTATCAAAATTATGCATTATCTCAAATGCCTTATCCTGATAAAACGCATTTCGAAACTAAAGGTGAATCTAAGTCTATCGCAATTGCTGCCGCAAGTATTATTTCACGTTATGCTTTTGTAAAGCATATGGACCAAATCGGTAGTGAATTACATACAACTGTACCAAAAGGTGCTAGTAATAAAGTTGATTTATTTGCTGCAAAAGTCATTGAGAAATATGGTGTTTCAAAATTAGATTCTATATCAAAAGCTCACTTTAAAAACCGTGACAAAGCATTAGCTTTATATAATAAAAAACACTAATTCATAGAAAAAGCCGCTTCCCCTGTTGATGATTCCAACATTCAACTTTGGGAAACGGCTTTATATTTTTATTATCTGATTACAGCGCCTTGTGCTGTTAATGCTTCAACAATTTCGTCATGAACAGCAGTTACACGTTCATCAGTCAATGTATTTTCTCTATCTAAGTAAGCAATACGAATGGCAACTGATTTTTTACCTGCTTCCATATGTTCACCTTCATAGACATCAAATACTTGTGCATCTTGTAAAATATCATGACCATGTGCTTTGATTGTATGAATCAATTCAGCAGCAGTCATGTCTTTATCTACTTCTAAAGCAATATCTCTTGTTACACCCGGATATTTAGGAATTGCTTCATAATTAATATAACCTACAGAAACATTCATGATTTTATCGTAGTTCAATTCAAATACATACGTACGTTGTCTCAAATCATTTTGTTCAGCAAGTTGCGGATGCAATTCTCCGATGAAACCAATGACATCTCCATTTAATAACACATTAGCTGTACGTCCTGGATGCAATCCATCCATCTTAGCTGCTTCATATTCAAATGTGATATCTAATTTTTCTGCAATAGCATCGATGATACCTTTCGCAAGATAGAAATCAACATTTTCTTTTTTACCTTGCCAAGCATTACCGCTATATTCGCCAGTCATAATACCACTTAAATATTCCACTTCATCTGGTAATTCTCCTTCACCGTTAGCAAAGAAGACACGGCCGATTTCATATAGGAATACATTGTCATTTTTACGTGCAACATTATAAGCTGCTGCATCAATTAAGTGTGGTAATAAACTTTGACGCAATACTGCGTGTGCTTCACTCATCGGCATTAATAGTTCGATATTCGGACGGTCGCTGACTGAGAATTCTTTTGCACGGTCTTTAGAAATCAATGAATACGTAATCGCTTCACTTAAGCCTGCGCCTTCAATCGTGTTTTTCACGATACGTGTTTTTGATTGACGGTCTGTTAAATGTCCGCTTGTCACGTCTTCAAAAACTGGTAAAGTTGAAGGTATTTCATCATATCCATAGATACGTGCAACTTCTTCAATTAAATCTTCTTTAATTTTAATGTCCTTACGACGTGAAGGAACTTGTACTGTTAAATTGCCATCATTATTTTCAGTGTTAAAGCCAAGTTGTTCAAATGATTTCACGATATCTTCAACAGACATTTCTGAACCGATTGTGCCATTGATTTTATCTACAGTAATTTGAATTGGTGTAATAAATTCACCTAAATCACCTGCTGCCACGCGATTTTCTAGTACTTCACCACTTGCATAATGTTCTAATAAATAGCAAGCACGGTCTACTGCTTGATCCACAAATTCTGTAGCAATACCTTTTTCAAAACGACTTGATGCTTCGCTGCGCAAGTTTAATCTGCGTGATGTATGGCGAATGCTTACTGGATCGAAGATCGCACCTTCAACAACGACATTTTGTGTTTGATCTGTAACTTCAGAAAAATCTCCGCCCATTACACCGCCAAGCGCGATAGGTTCTTTACCATTTGAAATAACAATATCAGAAGCTTTTAATTCTCGTTCTGTATCATCAAGTGTTGTCATTTTTTCGCCTGCTTCAGCTTGGCGAACAACAATTTCTTTTGATCCGATATGATCTTGGTCAAACATATGAAGTGGTTGACCGTATTCTAATAATACATAGTTTGATATATCTACAACATTATTAATTGGACGGATGCCTGCTTTCATTAAACGTGCTTGCATCCATACAGGTGATGGTGCAATTTTCACATTCTTAACAACACGTGCACTATAATAAGGTACTTTTTCTGGATTATCTACTTTAACAGATAGTTCTTCTCCAGCTGAAGTACTGATTGTATCTGGTTGAGTTTCAGGTAATGTTAAAGGTGCACCATATAATGCTGAAGTTTCATAAGCTGTACCTACCATGCTCAATGCGTCTGCACGGTTTGGTGTTAAATCAAACTCCATTACTTGGTCGTTTAAATATAATGCCTCTAATGCATTTGTACCCGGTTTCACTTCTGTTGGGAAATTATAAATTCCTTCTTCAAATGCTTTAGGTACTACATTGCTTGAAAGTCCAATTTCTTGTAATGAACAAATCATACCTTCAGAACGTTCACCACGTAATTTCGCACGTTTGATTTTAATGCCGCCTGGCAAACGACCACCGACAGTAGCAACGATAACATATTGTCCAGCATCTACATTCGGTGCACCGCATACAATTTGTACAGGTTCTTCTTCACCGATGTCTACTTTACAAATATTTAATTTATCTGCATTTGGATGTTGCGTTTTACTCTCAATATAACCGACAACTAATTTTTTAATCTCTGCACTATAATCAATAATATCGTCAACTTCAATTCCCGTACGTGTAATTCGTTCTGCTAAATCGTTAACGGGTTCATTGACTGCAACTAATGATTCTAACCATTCTTTTGATATTAACATTATGCTTCACCTCTATCTTCAACAGCTTTGAATTGGTCTAGGAATCGAACGTCATTTGTATAGAAATAACGAATATCTTCTATACCGTATTTCAACATTGCGATACGATCAGGTCCCATACCGAATGCAAATCCAGTATATTTAGAAGAGTCAAAACCTGCCATTTCAAGTACATTCGGATGAACCATACCTGCACCTAAAATTTCTATCCAACCTGTTTGCTTACATACGTTGCAACCTTTGCCTCCACATTTGAAACAAGATACATCAACTTCAACTGATGGTTCTGTAAATGGGAAGTAACTAGGGCGTAAACGTATTTCACGCTCTTCACCGAAGAGTTTTTTAGCGACTAATTCTAAAGTCCCTTTTAAATCACTCATTTTAATATTTTCTGCTACAACAAGTCCTTCAATTTGTGTAAATTGATGACTATGTGTCGCATCATCAGAATCACGACGATACACTTTACCAGGACAAATAATTTTAACTGGACCTTGTCCATTGCGTTTTTCTAAAGTTCTTGCTTGTACTGGAGAAGTATGAGTACGTAATAATGTTTCTTCTGTGATATAGAACGTATCTTGCATATCACGTGCCGGGTGTGATTTCGGCAAGTTTAAAGCTTCAAAGTTATAGTAATCTTGTTCTACTTCATATCCATTCACGATTTCAAAACCTAAACCTAAGAATAAATCTTCAATTTCTTGAATTGTACGTGTTAAAGGATGTGTCGCACCTAATTTGATAGAACGACTTGGAAGTGTAACATCAATTGTTTCTTCTTCAAGTTGTTTATTCAAACGATCTTGCTCTAATACACTTTTACGGTCAGCAATCGCACTTTCAATTGCTTGTCTTACTTCATTGACAGCTTGACCGAATTTCGGTTTTTCTTCATTTGATAAATCTTTCATTTGTTTCATAAGTCCTGATACAGAACCTTTTTTACCTAAATACTTCACTTTTACATCTTGTAATGCTTTTTCATCTGCTGCTTGCGAAATATCCGCAAGTGCGTCTGCTTTTAACTGATTCATTTCTTCAGTTTGGATCATGTTAGCCCTCCTAATGATATTGCGGTCTCAAGCGGAAATTTTTACAATAAAAAAAGACTTCTCCCCGAATATATGGGACGAAGTCTTCCGTGGTACCACCCAAATTTATGCATACGCATACACTTGTTTATATAATTTATAACGGTCTTTAACCGACTTAAATCTCTTTAAGTTGCCAAAAAGGTGAAAAAAACTATATATCGTTGGAATAACTTACAGTCACGGTCATTCTCCCTGTTCAACGCATTTTTATAGTTTACGTCTTTTTATCAGCATATATGCATTTGTAATCATACTTCATTATAAGTAATCAAAAATTACCGGTCAACCTTTTAATTTATAAATTAAAATACTGCCTGCTATTGCAACATTTAAACTCTCAGCTTCACCATACATTGGGATTGTCAAACGCTGTGTTGTATATTCAAGTAATTCTGGATCAACACCTTGACCTTCATTACCGAGCAACAAACCAAATTTTTCTTGAGATTCTACCTCATTAAAATTAATCGCATTATCCAATGCTGTGCCGTAGACTGGACCATCAAAATCCTGCACAAATTCTTTAATATCTTGTGAAATGATTGGTAAATGAAACACGCTGCCTTGGCTCGCTCTTAGCACTTTATCTTGGAAAGGATCTGCTGAACCAGGTGACATCACGATTAAATCTAATGCTGCCGCATCTGCTGTTCTAATAAGTGTGCCTAAATTACCAGGGTCTTGAATACGATCAAGTAAAAGTACTTGCTTCGCAACTTCTACTTGTTTAGAAACGTCTGGTTTTTCGATAATCGCAAAGATACCTTGCGGTGTCACCGTTCCAGATAATGCTTCTGCTACTTTGAAATTAATTTGATATTGTTCTTCAGCAGCTTCAATCAACTCAATATCAAATCTTTCAGGTTCAACGATAAATAATTGCTTAATAGTTAAACGGCTTTTAACAGCTTCATCAATAAGATGTGTACCTTCTACTAAAACCAACCCAGATTTGTCACGTTCTTTTTTCTTTTTTAATTTATTCGCATGCTTTATCTTCGCATTTTGTGCAGATGTAATTTGCTCCATAGCTACGTTCCCTCATTTACTACTTTTTCTTTATTTTATCATGATTCTTGAAACCGCGAAAAGAAAGACTGACGAAGCCATTCTTAATACACCCGTCTATTATATAGATGAATCATAATTTAAGTATTAAAAAAAAGACCTATTGCGCATTTAAGCAATTGGTCTTTAAAAATTAATTATTTTGAAACGACTTCTTCGCCATTGTAAGAACCACAGTTTTTACATACACGGTGAGATAATTTGTATTCACCGCAGTTAGGGCATTCAGTCATACCAGGCACTGCTAATTTGATGTGCGTACGACGTTTATTTTTTCTAGTTTTAGATGTTCTTCTTTTTGGAACTGCCATGATTTAATCCTCCTTAAAATTCAAACACAAAATCTTTGTTACTGTTTGGAAAATAATGATTACAATACTCTCTATTGTACATCAAATTCTATTGCTTTTCATCATAAAATTGTTGTAATTTTTGAAGCCTTGGATCGACTTTCTTAGAACCTTCATCTGCTTGTTCATTTTGTTCTAATTGGTCTTCGTCAATAACTTCCCAACCTTGACCTTCTTGCAGCATATCATCGATACTGCTATCGTCAGCCACTGCTCGGATAGGCTTTTCTATGATGACAAGCTCTTCTGCAATATCACGTAAATCAATCATTCCGCTTAACGCGAGATGATAATTTTCATTTTCATCATCTTCATCGTCACTGTATTCATGACCTTCTAAATCAAAAATTTCAGTTGTTTCAACGTCAATCGGTACTTTGACCGGTTCTAGTGCACGAGCATCTTCCATCGTATATTCACCAGTGATATGCATGTCTGCAACAACTTCATTTGATTTGACATCAAGCTGACCCTTAACTCGGATATCGGACAAATCAATGAGTCCTAATTTATCAATTAAATGATTAAAATTTACAGTTTGATCAAATTCAAAAGGCTTACCTTGATATTTTCTTAATTGCGTTATTGACCATTTCATATGGCTTCACCTCTAACAAGCACAAAATTTATTTTAACTTTCTAGCGTAAAGTTGTCAAGATTTTTTCTTAACATCTTGACTTTTTGATACAATAATTATAATGAATTCTGAAAGGATAGATTGCAAATGAAATGCGCTGCATTAATTACTGAATACAATCCCTTCCATAACGGACATGTTTATCATGCACAACAAGCCCGTCAAATCGCAGATGCAGATGTGACGATAGCAATTATGAGCGGCCAATTTGTTATGCGCGGTGAACCTGCAGTTTACAACAAATTTATACGCACGCAAATGGCACTTTCAACTTGTGACTTAGTTGTCGAACTACCAGCTTATGCAGCATTATCAGCTGGCGAATATTTTGCAGAATTCGGTGTTAAAGTTGCTGATTACATGAATGCTGATGCACTTGTATTCGGAAGCGAATCAGGCAGTATACAAGCATTCGAAGAACTTGCCTTACAAATCAACCATATCGAAGAACATCCAGAATTTCAAATAAAGTTGCGAGAAGGCAAAAGTTATCCAAGAATTATCAGTGAGCTATTAGGAGAACCTCCCCTCCTGCAAACACCAAATAATATTTTAGGTCTGTCTTATGTACAAGCTATTTTAAAATCAGCACCCACTATTCAACCTTTTTCTATACAAAGACATAAAACAGAACATCATAATCAAGCAATCAGCGATAACCATTTCGCAAGTGGTACAGCAATCAGACACGCACTCAATACAGAAGATAAAATGTGGGAACAAGTTGTACCGAATTCCATTCACGAACTCTATGCAAAACCGCACATGAATACGAATCAACTTTTTCCTTATTTAAAATATAAAATATTGAGTACTTCATCAGATGATTTGCGTGCTATTCATACAATTAGTGAAGGTTTTGAACACCGCTTAAAATCAAGCATCAGTACATCTGATAACTTTGAGCAGTTAATGAATCAACTCAAAACCAAGCGTTATACTTATACCCGAATTCAAAGAATGCTAATGAATGTTTTATTAAATTTCAAACAACAAGATAAGCCGACAACCCTTAATGCCGTTCGCATTTTGGGGATGAACGAAACAGGTCAGCGTTACTTGAAACAATTAAAACAAGATTTCCCAGAACGTCGTTTTATAACAAATGTAAACAAAACAACCGCTCCATACTTCAAACCCGAAATTAAAGCCACTGAAATTTACAACTTAATTTCTGGTCAAACACAAACGGATTTCAATACACCCGTTATTAGGGTAAAGAATAAGGAAAAGTGATAAGGAGGATTAACACATGATGCAAGTATTTTCAGAAGCACTTGTTGAAGAAAATTATAAAATGTCAGATGCGATACGAGATATCGAAAAAGCATTTTCTCATTTAGAAGATATCCAGCAAGCACCGCGGACAGTAATACCTACAGGCGAAGGTGCCAAAGCTATGCTTTATATGCCTTGTGTTGATTTAAAACAACAACTTGGTACAGTCAAAATCACATCAATCACACCTGACAATCCAAAATCAGGCAAACCGACAACTCAAGCTCAAATTGTCATCTCCAATCTCAAAAATGGCGAGCATGAAGCGATTATAGACGGCAGTTATCTTACTAGATTGCGTACAGGCGCTTTAAGTGGTATCGCTTCTAAATATATGAGTAAACCAGATGCCAGAATTCTAGGTATGATCGGCACGGGCGGTATGGCTTATGAACAATTTTTAGGCAACTTGGAAGTTCGTCCTATAGATAAAGTTATACTTTATAACCGGACAACAAAAAAAGCTGAATCTTTTAAGCAACGTATTTTAAAAGCGTATCCGAATTTGGAAGTAACAGTGACAGATGATGTCGTAGAGCTAGTTAAAAAATCCGATATCATTAACTGTCAAACGCCTTCTAATGAACCTGTATTTAATGCAGAAGATATTCAACCTGGGACACATATCAATGGGATCGGTTCTTATCAACCTTCTATGAAAGAAATAGATTATAAAATCTTCCCTAAAGCAGATTGGGTAGTAGTCGATGACTTAGAAGGTGTTAAGGAAGAATCTGGTGAATTAATTAAGGCAAATGAAAATGGAACTTTTACATTTGAAGAAATTGATGACGAATTAAAAACACTGTCTATTAATAATCAAAAACGCGAAAACGAAGATGCGATTACTGTATTTAAATGTGTAGGTGCTGCTTATTTTGATTTAGCAGTTGCTGTTGGAGCGTATCAGAAATTGAATGACTAGACTAGATTTCAAAAGGCATAAAAATGTTTAGAAAATAATCATATCAGAAATTGAAAAGGGCCTTATTTAAATACTAAGATCCTTTTTCTCACAATAAAAAACTCGTTTCAAAGCCACCCACAATGATTGCTTTGAAACGAGTTTTATTTACTTACCGAATTTTTCTTTTAATGCCTTTTCCACAGGTTCAGGTACAAACTCTGAAATATCAGCTTTGTATTGTGCAACCTCTTTAACCACACTTGAACTGATAAATGAATAATTCGTGCTTGTCATCATATATAATGTCTCAACATCACTATTTAATTTCTTATTCATTGATGTCAAACGCAACTCATATTCAAAATCACTAACTGCACGTAAGCCTCTAATAATCGTTTTTGCACCCACTTCGTCACAAAAATCAACTAATAATCCATTAAATTGATGGACTTCAACATTTGGAATATCTGCGACCGATGCTTCGATTAAAGCCATACGTTCTTCAACAGTAAATGTCCCTTCCTTATTACTGTTTTTCAACACACAAATATGAATTTCATCAAAACGCTGTGCGACTCTCTCGATAATATCCATATGTCCGTATGTAATCGGATCAAAACTCCCTGGTATTACTGCTTTAGATTCAGTCATCACGTTCTCCTTTTTCTAATAGCATAGTATCTGTTAACCCATAATGATAACGCTTAATAACCTCAAATGATTGTGTATCAATATTTTCTTTATGGTTAAACTCACAAACGATGATACCACTTTTTTTCAATAAGTTAAACTCCTCAATTTTGGCTAATGCATCATCTATCAACCCTTTTTGATAAGGAGGATCTAAAAAGATAATATCAAATTGAATTTCACGTTTAGCTAATGCCTTTAAAGCGCGATCCGCATTATTTTTGTATACTTCAGATTGCTTCGTTAAATCTAAATTTTTCAAATTATTTTTTATGATTTTAACTGCTTTAAAATTCTGATCCACAAAAATCATTTCATCCATACCGCGAGAAAGAGCTTCAATTCCTAACCCACCGCTTCCCGCAAACAAATCCAAGCCAATACCCGATACCTCATGCAAACTATTAAAAATACCTTCTTTGACTTTATCCATTGTCGGACGTGTGTTTCTGCCTTCTAGGCTCTCTAAAGCTTTACTCTTATGCTTACCAGCAATGACTCTCATCTTATACTTCACTTCCTAACTCATTCTATAATATAATTTGGATAACAAGGAGGTTTCACAATTGAAACAATCATTTATCGTTTTAGGTGAAGGACTCACCGACTTATTCGAATTCAAAACACTAATCGAATATGACCACAAAAGAATCAATCGTATTGTATTCTTTAACAGTCCTGATTCAAAAAAAGGGCTCAGCTCTGCAGCTATTATTATGAACCCGACAGAAGGCAATTATTTCCAAGCTATGTACATCATGGTGAATGCCTTCAAAAATCCACATCCAGAAGACAACAAAAAATCTGAAATGATTCGCACTTGGGCAAATCAATACGATTTAACACTCAATGAATTAGACGTTAAATCTACAGATGATTTCCATGATTTAGAACTGTATTTCAATTACTTAATTGGTGTCTTGCGACTTTATCGTTGGATTCCACCTTTACAATAAGGTTTGAACAATAGTAAGAAAGGCTATAATCCAGGATATAACACAACTAATATTAATTGATTTCGTATTTTTCTTTTTCATACGTTTTCTTTAAATATTTATAAGGTGAGCCATCAATTTGGCGCACATATTTTAATTTCATGAGTCGGTTTACAATACGATCAGCATCATTTTCATTAATATACATGATGACATATTTACGTTGACGATTACTGTAAATAATATGACCATATTTGCGTATATGACGTTCATGTTTCATATGTTTAAGATAGATTATCAAACTTGTTCTTGGTATGATTTCTGTCATTATCATCACTCCATTACTTTAATCTATAGTATCACGAGTTGACTAAATTGGAAATAACCAACAAGCCGATGTCAAACGTGTTGAAACCATTTTACTTATGCTATTAAATCCAAACTCAATAGGAGGCTTTATATATGGTAAAAATAAGTAGATTACTTAGAAACAGTGCAGCGGGAGCTGCCGGTATTATCAGCGGTCTTATCTTATATTCTAAATTCAAAGGTCAACCAGAATCACACCCTATTCCCCCATTCTTCACGCGCAAAAAACAGTACATTTTTGCACATCGCGGTGGAATGGCGTTACGTCCTGAATTAACTAAACTAGCTTTTGATACAGCGCAAGACTATGAAGTCGATGGTTTTGAAACTGACGTGCGTGTTACGCGCGATGAACAATTGATAGTCTTTCACGATGCTGAAGTTGATCGTACAACTAACGGTTCAGGTAAAGTCAGCGAACATCGTTTAGATGAAATCCAACGCTTAGATGCCGGTTATCATTTTAAAGATATTAATAACGATACACCTTACCGCAACAACCCAGATGCAAAAGTGATGACATTTGACGAATTATTGGAAACTTATCCTGAAATGTTAATTAACGTCGACTTAAAAGACCATCCTGATTCTATGGAAGGACAAATTGCACCAGAATTAATTTATGAATCAATCGTAAGTCATAACGCTCAAAATCGTGTGCTCGTAACAAGCTTTTATCAAGAACAAATCCGTTGTTTCAATGAAATCAGTTTAGGTACCGTTGCAATAGGTGCCAGCGAAGAAGAAGTTACAGTAGGTCTTACTAAATTCTTCACTGGTCTTGGCAATATGTTTGAAGTACAAGCCAATACTTTCCAAATGCCTACAACTTATCACAATATACCATTGACATCACAACGCTTAATTAGTTGGTTGAATTCACGCAACATCGTACCTGGTTATTATGGTGTAAACAGTATAGATTTAATGAGCGATCTCTTTAATAAAGGTGTTCATACAGTAGTGACAGACCGTCCTGATTTGGCATTCCAATATCGTCAAAATCAAGTTCAAAAATAATAGTTTATCCAGCAAGTCTCATTCTGAGGCTTGCTTTTTATTTCTTTTAAGCCATTAAAAAAACATCCAAATCAAAAGATATTATCTTTCAACTTGGATGGTGTTATTGTTATGCATGAATTTTACATTGGCAAGTACCGCCAGTGCTACAGCCGTGCATGTCTGTTCTGAAGAATGGATTGCCTACTTCAACTTTCACATGGTCTGAAATCGAAGTTGCTATAATCGTAAGAACTTCATCTACTAGATTCTGCAATTCCACTTCCATTTGCTTATATGCCATTACTGTCGGTACCATTTCATAATCACGTTTAGACTTGCGTGTTGCTCTAGTCACTTGCTGATAATCTGGATGATATTTTCCAAAACGCATAACTTCATCATATTTGACTTTATTTTTCATAAACTCATTATAACGTGCAGCAGCTTCAGGATCATCATTCATTACTGAACCCGCTTTTGTATATGACTGGTAAATATCTGAGTTCAAAATCATATCACTTACTTTATCTACTTGGTCCAATACATCAATTACTTCAGTATTTATCATTCAAGTCACCCTTCTATCTCTTATTTTTCAATAAATATCAATGTATAATAGCCATCCATTACATCTCCGCCCATTTCGTTATATTGGGTATTCAATAAACGAGAACGGTGGGTATCAGAGTTCAACCAACTGTGTAATAATGTCGGCACATCATTAAAATCATAACCAACGTTTTGACCCATAGATTTAAAATCGATTCCTCTTTCATCAAGTTGTTGTTTCAAAGCACCTTCTGTAAATCCAACACTTTTATTGTTCGTGCTTTCATACAAGTTTACAGAAGCAATATGACCTAAATCATTATTAACTTTAAATGGTTTAAGTCCTTTTAAGTTTCTAATTTGATTTGTAACTTCATACAATGTCATCAATTGATTTACATTTTGCTCGTACGGTTCTTCTTTGTGATCATTTTCAACCGTTTTCCCATTTGATACTTTCGTCATTTGGTATGGATTGAATAATACAAGTGCTTCAGCATCTAAGAATCGGACTCCAACCACCTTATTATTTTGCTGGTCTATGTAGACTTGTGCGTACTCATCTCCATATTTAATAAGCATCTGTGTTTTCATATCTTCATCAGATAATTCTAAATCATATTCTTTGCCGTTTGCCTTTAAACGAGGCTCAGGGTTAATACTTGTATTTTCAAAAATATGCGATGCATTTTCATTTATTTTAACTGGTGAGATCTCAGCTTTGCTGCCTGTTGCATAAACAGATTTAATTTTATTATGTTTAGCCGTTACAATATAATATTGATTATTCTCTCTGAATACATAATTTTTAAAATTATCATGGTATTCATAAACACGGTCAGCTTGTCCGAATTTCTTCGTTAACATACTAATATCATTATTAATCCAAGTACCTATACCTGCTTTCGGCTTAGGGTTTTCTGTTTGATTGTTGTTCTTCTGAGTCTGCTCTATTTTCGTCGGCGCTTTCTTATTTGGATTTTCCAAAACATCAAATTTCAGCCGAGGCGAATAAAATAAATAAATAAGAAAAGTTATGAGTAATAGCACACCGATAACTTTAATAAGTAAATTCCTCATTCTCCGCCCACCTCAATATTAAGTATTATTATTGTACATGTTTATATAAACAACCCGCAAGGAATGTCTTTTATTATTAAAAATAAAAGAAAAACCGACTAACAACATTTTGTCATCAGTCGATTACCGCGCTATTAAAAACCAAATGTAGCTTTAAATAATGAAGTTGTTTCTCCACCTGGGTACATAACATATAATAAAATATATACGATGATACCTGTGAAAGCAGTACAGAACCATACAATCGCTGCAATAGGTCCCATTTTTCTATGGATGTTGAATTTGTCTTTAAAAGCTGTAATGATTTGAGTTAAACCAAGCAAACCGCCAACTGTAGATAATATAATATGGAAAACTAGGAAGAAAGTGTACGGTCCTTTCAACCAGTCGGGTCCGCCGAAAGCAGTGTTGCCGATAAAGAAAGTTCGGCTTGCATAAATAATAAAGAATGTCAGTGCAAAGAATGCAGCAGTTAACATTACTTTTTTATGCGCTTCGATTTTACCTTTTCTAATCAAATACCAGCCGATTGCTACCAAAACGGCACAGATTTGGATACAACTTGTGCTGATAGTCGGTAATATAGGTAGGCTCATTAATCTCATCCTATCTCAATTTTATTTAAATCATATTGATTAAAGAAATTATAACAACTAATGCGAAAAACAGCACTAAATAATTTAGTGAATAAACAAACATCAGCGTTGCCCATTTCATATGATCAGATTTCTTTTTATAACTTGTAAGTCCTAAATAAATCCAACCTAAGTTTAAAAGTGTTGCCAATCCAATAAATACAGGACCTAAATCACTTAACAAGAATGGTAATGGCAATAATAAAATCAACCAAACGAACATACCTATTCTTGTACGATTAAATCCTTTTACAGATGGTAACATTGGAATATTCGCTGCTGAATATTCATCTTGGCGTTTAATCGCTAGAGCATAGAAATGAATCGGTTGCCAGCAGAAAATAACTAAGAATAAGGCAATTGCCGTCATGCTTAGTTGTCCCTCGATTGCTGTCCATCCAATAACTGGCGGTACTGCTCCTGGGAAAGCTCCGATTACAGTATTCCAAGTTGTGTGTCGTTTAGACCAGATTGAGTAAAATGATACATAACCGATAATCCCCATTAAACCGATTACGCCTGATGGTATGTTAAGAATAAATAATGCAATTTCTCCAATTACCATCATTCCAAAACTTAAAATCAATAAATTTTTATTTGAAATTCTGTCATTTACTGTTGGTCTAGCTTGTTTACTAGGCATAATGCGGTCAATATCTTGGTCATAATAGTTATTGAGTGCACATGCGCCTCCCATGATAAGTGTTGACCCAATCAGCATTAACAAAATTTGCGGTATAGATGATAGGAAGGAATGATTCGCCAATACAATTGCAAGCCATGAACCCGCAAATGCAGGAATCAGGTTACCTTGGACGAGTCCCATTTTAATAATCGCCTTTAATTCTTTGAAGGTAACGCGTCCAGAAGTTTGCGACAAAGTTTGTCCTTTATCCATAATGCCCCTCCTTAAAATATTCATATAATACTATGATATAGCAAAAGGTAACTATTGACTAGATTAAATAAGACAAATTTGTGACACTTTAACGACATTATAAATCGTCAATTTTGTGACACAAATTCAAAGTGTCAGCTATTAAAATCCATTACAATTATTGATATAATGTTTATAAATCTTTACAATTTATTTGAATGACAACACAGGCGAGGGCATCTTCACTTATGTCCTGCCTTTAATTATGTCAATAATCAGTGGGGTGTTTAAAATTGTTTAAAAAACGTAACCTTAAATGGTTATCAATTTTAGCAACGGTTATTATGGCATGGGTACAATTAGGTGGCGCTTTAGTTACTAAAACAGGTTCTGAAAATGGATGCGGCGCTTCATGGCCATTATGCCATGGTGCTCTTTTACCACAGAATCTGCCTATCGCTACTATTATAGAACTCAGTCACAGAGCAACTTCTGCTTTATCTTTAATCGTTGTATTATGGTTAGTTATAACAGCTTGGAAAAACATCGGGTATATTAAAGAAGTAAAACCATTATGTATTATCAGTGTAGCTTTCTTATTAATTCAAGCACTTGTTGGTGCAGCTGCAGTACTTTGGCAGCAAAATGATTATGTATTAGCTTTACATTTCGGTATTTCACTTATCAGTTTTTCTTCTGTATTTGTTTTAACATTAATTATTTTTGATGTTGACCAAAAATATGAAGCAAACAAAGTTCATATCGATCGTAAATTACGTATATATACATGGACAATGGCCATCTGCTTATACGTTGGTATTTATACCGGCGCTTTAGTGCGACATACTAAATCTTCATTGGCATACGGTTCTTGGCCATTGCCGTTTAATGACCTGATTCCGCATACTGAACAAGACTGGGTACAACTTGCACATAGAACTTTAGCATTAATTGCAAGTATCAGTGTTTTCCTAGCATTTAATTATGCAATCAAACATTATCAAAATAATCGTACCATCCGTTACGGTTATACAGCAGCCTTGTTATTGATTATCTTACAGATTGTAACAGGCGCATTATCTATTTTCACTCACGTCAATTTGATAATCGCTTTATTACATGCATTAATCATTACTTTCGAATTCGGACTGATTGCATACCTCATCGTATTGTTGTTACGTTCACAACGTGTTGAAAAAGTAAAACAAAATGCATATTAAGTATAATCCGTTGGTCAACTTAGGAAAGTTGACCAACGGATTTTTTTATCAAAAAACCAGAATGCTCCCTTTAATACTTTCACTTTTCAGTGTTTGCTTTAAAGGGAGCCTATTATTATACTTTTCTATTTATTCATCTTTTTCTAATTCTACTAATAAATCACCTGTTTGAATACCTTCACCATCAGTCACTGTTACTTTTTTAACTGTTCCTGCAAATGGTGCTTGTACTGTTGTTTCCATCTTCATTGCTTCAGTAATCAATAATGCTTGTCCAGCATCTACATGATCCCCTACTGCTACTTTCACTTCAGAAACTGTACCAGGCATTTGTGCTCCGATGTGGTTTGGATTTGATTTATCCGCTTTTGGTTTAATAGTCGCATCCGTTTTCACATTTTCATCTTGAATCTTAATTTGACGTGTCTGACCGTTCATGATGAAGAAAATCGTTCTGATACCTTTATCATCCGGTTCAGTAATCGCCTCTAAAGTAATAATTAAAGTTTTACCTTTATCAATCTCAACTTCAACTGTTTCTCCTACATTCATACCAAAGAAAAATGTTGGTGTATCAAGCAAAGAAACATTACCGAATTGTTCTTTTGTATTAATGTACTGCTCATAAACTTTTGGATAAATCGCATAACTGATTAAATCTTGATCAGTTACAGGCTTATCTTGTTTTGCTTGTAATTCTTCACGCAACGCCTCAAAATCAATTGCTTGTAGATATTCCCCTGGACGTTCAGTTAATGGTTTTTGACCTTTTAACACAACTTTTTGCAATTCTTTATTGAATCCGCTTGTCGGTTGTCCAATTTCACCTTTAAAGAATGATACTACAGATTCAGGGAAGTCTAATTTATAACCATCTCTGATTACATCTTCTTCATTCAAATCATTTTGAACCATATATAAAGCCATATCACCCACAACTTTTGAAGAAGGTGTAACTTTAACGATATCACCGAACAAGAAATTGACACGGCGGTACATATCTTTGACTTCATGGAATCTATTGCCTAAACCTAAACTTTTCGCTTGTTGATTCAAGTTAGAATATTGTCCGCCAGGCATTTCATATTGATAAATTTCAGTATTCGGCGATTTGAAATCACTTTCAAAGTCACTGTAATAATGACGTACTGTATCCCAATATTGTCCTAATCTTTCTAAACCATTGATATCTGCACGTGCATCTCTGCCAAAACCATTGAGTGCATAATAGAGTGAGTTGGCACTTGGCTGACTTGTTAATCCGCTCATAGATGAAACTGCTGTATCAATCACATCTACTCCGGCGTCTGCTGCTTGTTTATAAACTAAAATACCATTACCGCTTGTATCATGTGTATGCAAATGAATCGGCAAGTTAGTTGCTGCTTTCAATTCACCAACTAATTCAAAGGCTGCTTTTGGTTTTAATAATCCGGCCATATCTTTAATTGCTAAAATATGGAACCCTTCTTTTTCTAATTCTTTTGCTAAATTAACATAGTATTCTAAAGTGAAAACATTAGAACGTGAAGTGTCTAAAATATCACCTGTATAACAAATTGCACCTTCAGAAATTTTACCGGCTTCTTGTACCGCTTCATTCGCTACTTTCATTTGATCTAACCAGTTCAATGAATCGAAAATACGGAAGACATCAATACCTGCTTCTGCACTTTCCTTAACGAATTTCTTAATAACATTATCCGGATAATTTTTATAACCGACCGCATTAGATGCACGCAATAACATTTGGAATAAAACATTCGGAATCGCTGTGCGTAACTTTTCCAATCTTTCCCAAGGATTTTCTTTTAAGAAATTATACGCTACATCAAATGTTGCACCCCCCCACATTTCAAGTGAGAATGCATCTTTCAAAATATCAGCTGTTTCAGAAGCAATTGCTAAAATATCATTTGTACGTACACGTGTCGCAAGTAAAGATTGATGCGCATCTCTGAATGTTGTATCTGTAATCAGCACATCATCTTGTTTTAACAACCAATCCGCTACAGCTTTCGGGCCTTGTTCATCTAACAACTGCTTTGTGCCATGTAATTGATCAATTTTTGATTGTGGAACTTGTGCAATATGCGGACGTTCAAAATCTGGTTTAGAACGTTTTTCGACACTAGGAAAACCATTAATAGTAACATTACCGATATATTCAAGTGTTTTAGTACCACGGTCTTGTGTTGCTTGAATATCAAATAATTCTGGTGTTTCTTCGATAAATTTAGTTGTATAATCACCATTTTGGAAATGCTTATTGCGGATCACATTAATTAAGAACGGAATATTCGTTTTAACACCGCGGATACGCATCTCGCGTAGAGAACGATCCATTTTTTCAATTGTTTGTTTGAAAGTCATCGCATGTGTTGATAATTTTACTAACAATGAATCGTAATATGGTGAAATTTCTGCACCTTGGAAACCATCACCCGCATCCAAACGTACCCCGAAACCGCCACTAGAACGATAAGCAATGATATGACCCGTATCAGGCATAAAATCATTTTCAGGATCTTCAGTTGTAATACGGCATTGAATTGCATAACCTAAAGTTTGAATATCTTCTTGATGCGGCATGCCAATTTCTTCACCAAATAAAGATTCGCCATCAGCGACTAAAATTTGAGTTTTGACAATATCAACACCTGTAAGCATTTCTGTAATCGTATGTTCCACTTGAACACGCGGATTGACTTCGATGAAATAAAAATCATCGCCAGAAACTAAAAATTCTACAGTTCCGGCATTCACGTAACCAACGTTATTCATCAATTGCAACGCTGCATCACAAATACGTTCACGTAAACTTTCATCCAACCCAACTGAAGGTGCCACTTCTACAACCTTTTGATGGCGACGTTGAACAGAACAATCACGTTCATATAAATGTACAATATTACCTTCTGAATCCCCCATAATTTGTACTTCAATATGTTTAGGCTCATTAATATATTTTTCAATATAAACTTCACTATTTCCAAAAGATTTTTCAGCTTCAGATTTCGCGCGAGAAAACGCTTCTTCAAGTTCCCCTTCGCTGTTGACGATACGCATACCTTTACCGCCACCGCCACTTGTTGCTTTAATCATCAGCGGATAACCCGCTTCTTCAGCAAACTCTGCAGCCTTATGATAATCTTCAATCGGTCCGTCTGTACCTGGAATAACTGGTAAATCTGCTTTGATCGCTGTTGCACGTGCTTTAACTTTATCACCGAACATATCTAAATGTTTGAGCTCTGGTCCGATGAAAATAATACCTTCTTCAGCACATCGGCGTGCAAATGTTTCATTTTCACTCAAGAAACCATAACCAGGATGAATAGCATCTACACCAGCATTTTTCGCCACTTGAATAATACGTTCAATATTCAAATAACTATCTGCTGGACCTAAATCTTCACCTACTAAATAGGATTCATCTGCTTTGTTTCTATGTAATGAACCTTTATCTTCATTTGAATAAATCGCTACAGTTTTAATATTCAACTCTGTTGCTGCACGAAAAATACGAATTGCAATTTCTCCTCGATTGGCTACCATTAACTTATTAATCTTCTTCAATTACACTTACCCCCATCTGAATTATTTGAATTTTCAAAACCTTTGTTGTGCAATAATTCTAATCAAAACACGAACATTACTGTCGTATTTATTGATTGCTTTTTTTAATAAAGATAGTAGGAACTTCTTTTTCCTGTATTATAATTTCTCTGTTTATATGACACTTGTTTTATATTCCTTTTACCTACTAGTATAATAAACAGCATAAATTCATTATATCATATTCAGTTATCATTATTCATAATTTTTAGTTATACCTTTTCACCACTCCAATCATGATTACTTAATTTAAAAACCTTAACAATTCGTTGAATATCAAAGAAAACGTTTGTATATTGTTAATTTTATTTATTTTTAAGTTTACATTTAAAACAAAAAACAGAGATTAAACACGTTATGGAATACGTCTTTAATCTCTGTTTGAACTTAATATTTTCTTGGAATATCCACATGCTGCTGTTTCGCTCTTTTTTTATCTAACTTAATCTGTTTAGCTGTGATTAACAAGAGTCCGAGCGCTATACTTAATGCAATCATAGAAGAACCACCAAAACTAATAAATGGTAATGGTACACCTGTTAATGGAATCAGCGCTGAGATACCGCCTAAGTTAACGAAAGTCTGACTTCCGATGTAACTAGCAATCCCGACACAAACAAGCTTATAAAAATAAGAAGTCGTTTGTGAAGCTAATTGGAAAGCACGGTATACAATAAAGAATAATAGTCCGAGTACAAGCATACCGCCAATTAATCCTAATTCCTCGCAAATCACCGCAAAGATAAAGTCGGTGTGCGGTTCAGGCAAGTAACCAAGTTTTAAAACACTGTTTCCAAGTCCCTTACCAAATAATCCGCCATTACCAATGGCCATAAGAGAGTTTGCTACATGGTAACCTGTACCTGATTCATATTTAAATGGATTAGTCACAATGCTGAAACGTGCAACAAGATAAGAAGGCAACCAACCAAACAATGCTGCGGCGCCAAATACAACTGCTCCTAGTATAAAAATACCTATGCCATATTTCAGCAATTGTTTTACCCAAATACCTGCATAAAATAAAATAGAAAAGAATATGATTAAAATCAACATCGTTTGACCAACGTCTTTTTGCAGGAATACCAATCCGACACAAAGTAGAATAAACACAATCGGTCCTCTAATCAATTTAGAATTTGTGAATACTTGCGGTCGTTTTTTATTGATCATGTAAGGTAAATATAAAATAATGGCAATTTTTAATAGTTCCGATGCTTGTAAGTTCATAAAGCCTAAGTTAATCCAACTTTTTGAACCATTTATATTTTTACCGATAACTAATGTCGCAAGCAAAAGTAAGAATATAATGATCATCATACCTTGCTGCACTCTTTTTTGCTGCAGGAATTTTACATTCATGAAAAATGCCATAAAAAATACGATGACAAAACTCATAATGACATACATTAACTGGCGCGTATAAAAGTACGTACCTGAAACTGGTACGCCGCCTGTTAAGGTACCTTTTGTTGCAGCTACCATACTTGCGCTATATACCATAACCAAGCCGATTAAACATAGTGTTATGTAAGTAACAACAAGTGGATAATCGATAAATTTCGAGTATTTTGCCACATGTCGAAGTATTGCTTTTAAATTATTCATTTTAATTAATCATCCAATTCTAATATTTGAAGAAATCCAATCATTTTCTCTAAATTCTTGATGGACAAACTTCAAATTTATGTAAAATAAATTTACAATCTCTCTTTATAAAACCATAGATAGACAAAATTATGCAAGTGATTTCTATCTGGTTCAAAAAGAAAAATCGGCTGTATCCAATCACAAAAATGATGGATGTACAGCCGATGATATGTCTTAAACTGGTGCTGTTATGTTAAATTATCAAACGTTTGTAAATGCTTCGTGAAGTTTAGACAATTCTTTTTCAAGACGCAACATAATTTCTTTACCCATTTCAATATCAATAAGGCCTAAATTAGCTGCAAAGTCTACTTCCTTTTGTAAACCAAACATTTGTGTATCTAAAACTTCTTCGTATAATGGACATTGCGGCAATGTAAGATTATCCATTTGTACTTTAATCAATTGTAGGATGCGGTCTGCATCTTTATTTAATTGGTCATATGCCGCGTTATTTATACTGTTCGTTTTAGCCATGACATACTCCCCCTATCATTTGTCGTCATATTAAAAATTTTAGCCTACTCGATACTAAATTGCAAGTAAATTTCAGTCCACAGAATCCAATCTGTGTTATCATATACTCAGATATGATAAAGGGGAGCGCATAAAAATGATACAAATCAAGGGTAACGTCAAATTTCCAATTACATTAGATAGTACAACTTGGATTTTTGATGATCGTAAAGTCAAAATTGAAGACTTAGAAAATGGTGTATTTGAGGGTACGAAACCAATTGAGTTTCAAAATAACCGTGCATGGAATCGTGCAATTTTAGAAGGGCAAACGAATCCTCCTACTTTAAACTCAGAAACAAAATATAAAAAACGTGCAATGATTGAAGATACTTTCGTCATTAACATGACACCTTTCTTCAAAAATGCCGAACCGAGTGAAAATGCTACAGCAATCCGCCTATCAAACGACGAAGACTCTATCGAAATTCCAATCAGCTTATTACCATACCTATTCTTTAAATTTGCTGATCATGGTAAAAGATTATACGAAGATAGCGGCGTAGATAGTTTCATTTACATACCTGATGAAGGTTACTCACATGAATTTAAACATGTGATATATATCGAGGTGGTATAATTTGAAAAAAGTACAGTGTATCATTTGCGATACCGAAGTACTCATAGATGAAAACACTTTAGAAGCAAAACAACTGAACAACAATCCGATCCGCACTTTTATGTGCGGTGAATGTAAAAGTCGTTTAGATGTGCCGAAACAACGTCACAATCTATATAAAGAAAAAGACGAATTTCATATTGAAGAATAAAAGAAATGCCGGAGACTTTGAGTTTCTGGTATTTCTTTTTTGAGTTGAGTGAACCTAATATCATTCTAAATAAAAAAGCTGTACAGCTAACCCTATCAAAAAGGTCTGCTGTACAGCTTCTTTCAATTCATTATTCGTCTTCTTGCATCATTTGTTTTACACGTTTTGCTTCTTTTTCACGTTGTGCTTTATTTAAGACTTTCTTTCTTAGACGAATGTTTTCAGGTGTTACTTCTAACAATTCATCATCATCGATAAATTCTAACGCTTCTTCAAGTGTTAAAATACGTGGACGTTTCATTGTTTCAGTTTGGTCTTTAGTTGCTGAACGTACATTGGTTTGGTTTTTAGTTTTTGTAATATTAACTGTTAAGTCATTATCACGGTTGTTTTCACCAACAATCATACCTTCGTACACTTCAGTACCAGGTTCCATGAAGTTTGTGCCGCGGTCTTCAAGACCAATAATCGCATAAGCACTTGCTTTACCTTGGTCCATAGATACTAACACACCATTACGGCGGCCGCCGATACGTCCTTTAACACGTGGACGGAATTCTTCGAAAGTATGGTTGATAATACCATAACCGCTTGTCATAGACATAAATTCAGTAGTGTAACCAATTAATCCACGTGCAGGTACCATAAAGATTAAACGAGTTAAACCATTATCAGTTGTAACCATGTCTAACATTTCACCTTTACGTTGACCTAATGATTCAATGACAGCACCAGCATTTTCTTGCGGTACTTCACATTGTACACGTTCGAATGGTTCACATAATTTACCGTCAATTTCTTTTAAGATAACTTGTGGTTTAGAAACTTGCAATTCGTATCCTTCACGACGCATGTTCTCGATTAAGATAGATAAGTGCAATTCACCACGACCAGCTACTGTCCAAGCATCTGGTGAATCTGTCGGAGTTACTTTCAATGATACGTCTGTTTCAAGTTGTTGATCTAAACGGTCTTGAATTTGACGTGCAGTAACATATTGACCTTCACGACCAGCAAATGGTGAGTTATTAACACGGAATGTCATTTCCAATGTCGGTTCATCAATACGTAATACTGGCAATGCTTCTTGGTGGTCATGCGGTGTTACAGTTTCACCTACGTTGATGTCTTCCATACCAGATACTGCAATTAAGTCACCAGCATGCGCTTCTTGAATTTCTTCACGTTTTAATCCGAAGAAACCGAATAATTTAGTGACACGGAAGTTTTTGACACTGCCGTCTAATTTCAATAATGATACTTGGTCGCCGACTTTAATTGTTCCTCTGAACACACGGCCGATACCGATACGTCCTAAGTAGTCATTGTAGTCTAATAAAGCAACTTGGAATTGTAATGGTTCGTCTCTGTTATCTTTTGGTGCTGGAATTTCTTCAAGAATTGTTTCATATAATGATTGCATGTTATCATCTTGAGTTTCAGGGTCCAAGCTTGCTGTACCATTTACTGCTGAAGCATAAACAACAGGGAATTCTAATTGTTCATCATTAGCTTCTAATTCGATAAATAAGTCTAATACTTCATCTACAACCGCTTCAGGACGCGCTGAAGGTTTATCGATTTTATTTACAACCACAACTGGTTTTAAATTTTGTTCTAACGCTTTTTTCAACACGAAACGTGTTTGAGGCATTGTACCTTCGTAGGCATCAACAACTAATACAACACCATCTACCATTTTCATAATACGTTCAACTTCGCCGCCGAAGTCAGCATGTCCTGGTGTATCTAAGATATTAATTCTAGTGCCTTTATAATCAACCGCAGTATTTTTAGCTAAAATTGTAATACCGCGTTCTCTTTCTAAATCATTTGAATCCATTGCACGTTCGTCAACGTGTTCATTCTCACGGAAAATACCAGATTGTTTTAATAATTCATCTACTAAAGTTGTTTTACCATGGTCAACGTGAGCGATAATAGCAATATTACGAACGTCATTTCTTAAATTTGTCATACTAAATTTCCTTTCTTGAGTAAATTCCCACTTCAATTTGCAACTTTTTTATTATATCATATTATTGAGCAAAGAATAATAAGGTGGGGTTTGAATGCAGAAAAAAAAATCACATGCGATTTTTTGGGTATACACTGTTCTAGCAGTTCTGTTCCTTTTACTGTTCAGTTTCAGTATTGGAGCTAAGAGTTTACCATTCTCAATCATTACATTTGTAATCATGATTGGTATCTTCGGCGCAGGATTTGCTACGAAAAAGAAATACCGAGAAAATGGCTGGCTTTAAGCGATTCGACACATTTGTAACAAAGGTATCCATTTATTGCAGTACCCTGCATAATGGAGATTACTCATAAATTTCAGTCAAAAGAAAAAGGTTGGGTTCATGCCATGCAGCAGATGAGCAGATTATTGCTCATTTGCTTAATGCATACATGGTCCCGACCCTTTTATTGTTTGTATCTTGCGTGCAGTGCTTCAAGTGTCTCTCTTTCAGAAAGCATATGCTTATTCAAAATTTCTTCATGCACTGCTGCATTGCCGACAAGTACTGAATGCGGTTGTGTCAGTTCTAAAGGTCTGCCTAATAAATCTGAACCTACACCGCCGACTTCATTTAAAATAATCAAACCGCCTGCAAAATCCCAAGGTTGCAGTCTTGGAGTCATATATGCAGCGAGTTTGCCTCGCGCAACATTTACGATTTCTAAAGCTGCTGAACCGTATGCCCGTGCGCTTCTCGCATCATCTACTACCTTTTTGAATATAACACCTATTTGCGGCTTTGTTAACCAGTTTGGATTAATTCCAATTAAACTTTTCTTCAATTCACTGCCTGCAATCGGTTTCAATGGATGTTCATTGACAAAAGCACCCTCACCAACTTTGGCATGATATAATTTGTCATTCATTACATCATATACAAATCCTGCATAAGGTTTGCCGTCATTATATATACCAATCGAGATTGCAAAATTTTCTTGCTGATGCACAAAATTTAATGTGCCATCAATCGGATCAATCACCCATACAATACCTTCAGGTTTTAATTCAGACATCGGCATGCCGTGTCCTTCTTCCCCTATCACCTGTGCATCTGGATAATTGTCGATGATATTATTATAGATAAAATCCTCTGTCGCTTTGTCGACGTTTGTCACTAAGTCATTAGGATTGGATTTAGTTTCAATATCAATGTCTTCTTGCATCATTTTTCGAATATTATTACCCGCTTCAATCACGAGTCCTTTTGCATAATCATATACTGCCACTTGCGAACACCCCTTTATTGATATTATGAACTTTATTGTTACTAACATAACATTTTCTCTATCAAACACATAAAACTATACTGTCTGCAATTGCATCTGCTCTGATTGGATATTAAAACTATGCTACAATGTTTTCAATACACCTACACAGGAGGTAAACCATGTCTAAATATACTTTTACTCAAAAAAACTTTAAAGTCTTTGAAGTGCCAGGCTTAGAAGGACGCATGTCAGCCATTGAATCTGAAATTCAACCTAAACTTGCGGCACTTGGCACATACTTTACAGATTTCTTAAATACACACACACCTGACGAATTCTATGCACATATTGCGAAACATGCACGTCGTACAGTCAATCCGCCTAAAGATACTTGGGTCGCTTTTTCTACCAATAAACGCGGTTATAAAATGCTGCCTCATTTTCAAATCGGCTTATATGAAGACCAGGTCTTTGTGATGTTCGGTGTTATGCATGAAGCTAAAAACAAAAACCATTATATTGAGGTTTTTGAAAAACACTTTGACGAAATTGAAAACTTGCCGGATGATTATCGGATTTGTACAGATCACGTTAAGATGGAAAAACCGCTTATCAAAGATCTTTCGACCGATGAATTAAAAGAAGCTTTGCATCGGGCACATCAGTTGAAAAAAGGCGAATTTTTCATTGCACGTACATTATCTCCTAAAGCACCTGAACTTAAAACTGATAAAGCTTTTAAAAGTTATCTAGAAGATACTTTTGATCATTTACTTAAGTTTTACTCATAATAGCATATTTAAATGCTTATAACTACACTCAGGATTATTTTAGTGCCTTTTCTGTATGAACAACAGATGAGGTGCTTTTTTATTGTTTGAAATTGTGTCGTTCTCCGCTAAAAAAGCATTCACATTAAATTTTTAGGTTGACCTAACTTTATTTTTACTTTATTATGGAACAATATTAGAAGTATTAGAAGCGGAGGTGACCTTCTTGAGCAAAAGACAGGTCAAATATGATACTGACAGTTTAGATGAAGTAAACAATTCTGTCAGCTTTAATTCCAACAGCAGCATTAAACAAAAATTCTTGTCTTTCTTAGGACCAGGGTTGCTTGTCGCTGTTGGCTATATGGATCCGGGAAACTGGATTACATCCATGCAAGGCGGCGCGAAATACGGATATATCTTGCTATTCATTATCCTTGTTTCCAGTTTGTCTGCAATGCTCTTACAAAGTATGACGGTAAGATTAGGTATTGCTTCCGGTTATGACTTAGCCCAAGTCACGAAACATTACTTAAACAAACCATTAGGTTATGTATTCTGGATTATAGCTGAACTCGCAATTATCGCAACCGATATCGCTGAAGTCATCGGGAGTGCAATTGCACTTGACCTATTATTCGGAATTCCATTAATTGTAGGCGCAATTATTACTGTCTTAGATGTATTTATACTTTTATTCATTATGAAATTCGGCTTTAGAAAAATCGAAGCCATTGTCGGTGCACTCATTTTTACAGTGTTGGCAATCTTCATTTTTGAAGTTTATATCGCCTCTCCTGATGTGACACGTATTTTGAATGGGTTTATACCAAGCAGTAAAATCATTACAGAACACGGCGCTTTATATATCGCATTAGGTATTGTGGGCGCTACAATCATGCCGCATAACTTATATTTACATTCATCCATCGTACAATCACGTACTTATGACAGAAAAGATGAAGACTCAAAAGCACAAGCAATCAAATACGCAACAATTGACTCAAATATTCAATTGAGTATCGCATTTGTTATAAACTGTCTACTGCTTGTACTTGGTGCTGCATTGTTCTTTGGCGGCAATTCTGAAAGCTTAGGCGGATTTTATGATTTATACCATGCATTGAAAACACAACCTCTTTTAGGGGCATCATTAGGCGGCCTGATGAGTACATTGTTTGCTGTTGCATTATTAGCTTCAGGACAAAACTCTACAATTACAGGTACGTTAGCCGGTCAAATAGTAATGGAAGGATTTATCAATTTAAAAATTCCTAACTGGTTGAATCGTTTAATCACACGTGCAATTGCTGTAATCCCTGTCATTGTTTGTTTAATTATTTTCCATGGCAACGAAGCAATGATGGAACAATTACTTGTATTTTCTCAAGTATTTTTAAGTATTGCTTTGCCATTCTCATTAATCCCATTACAACTCGCTACAAACAACTCAGATTTAATGGGACGTTTTAAAAATAAATTATGGATTAACATCGTATCTTGGACTTTAATCGTCATACTTAGCGCTTTGAATATTCACTTGATTATTCAAACGTTCCAAGAGCTTTAATCTCAAAAAATAATCCTCGATTCATTTAAGAGTCGAGGATTATTTTTTTGTCTAATTTTTATTGTCATCGTCTAAATCATGACGGCTTGGTTTTTCATCATCATTACGTCTGCGTTGACTAGTTAAATCATTGTTGCTGATGTCATCTTTTTTATCTTCATAGAAAGTTTCTTCTCTTTCTTCAGAGAATTCAGTTCCATTTTTATCATATCCATGAGCCTCTGTATAAATACGTTTTTCTTTAGGCTCTTGATTGTCATCTTTTTGATGACTTTCATCATGTTTTTTGCCGCCTAAAATACCACTTTCACGTCTTTCTCTTTCTTTACGATTGTGTTCTGCATGTTCTGCTTCAGAAAAATGTTCAGGGTCTTCTAAGTTAGGATCTACTTTACCTTTTTTCTGTGCTTCATCTAAATCATCATACTTACTTGTCGTCGCATCGAAATAACCATGTTCTCTATCATATTCTTGGTTTTCAATATGCTTTTTCTGGCTTCTTCTAACAAATAACATAATACCTGCAATGAAGAATAGAATTGTAGCAATAAAGTTTGATAAGAATATGCCGACGATTGCTGCAATAACAAGTAAAATACCACCTATAATGCGGTTCTTTTTACTTAGTACAATACCTACTGCCGCAATAAGTGCTACAACAATCAATGCTACTGCTTCAAAAATCATTGATTCTTGTAAGTATGAACTAGACATACTTGTATCGCCTTGTTTTAATAATATTTTAGATAAAGTACCTTTACCTAATGTTAAACCGATTAGGAATAACAATGTGTAAAGTAGTGTTAATCCTACACCAATCCAACCTATCACTCTCTCTAATTTTCTATTCATGGATTTACCCTCCTGATTAGGCAAGATCGAGGTTGCATTATTAAATTTTAGCTGTTTCGCTAACCTCAGCCGTTAAATTAAGGCCATTTAAAACTGGTCTTATAATCGTACATACCCTGTCAACTTCTGATTAAGCATGTATTGTTTCAAATTACAACTAATTATTTAATTAATTACTTTATAATTCTTTGGATTGTTGAAATTTAAAAATAACGGTTATGTTACACTCTTAAAAAGTGTCTACATAACCGTTACTTAATTATTATTTATTTTTCTTCCTTATTTTCATCCGTTTTTTCTTCAACGCTTTCTTGAGGTGTTTTATCATTTGATGGTTGTTCTGTATCCTCAGGTTTACTTTGACTGAATGAACGACGCTCTTCAAAATTCATACGACGTTGGTTTATAGCACTTGGACGTTGTTTTCGTAATTCTTTCGCACGCTTTTTACGTTCTTTCTTTTCACGTTTGCGTGCAGCCTTTTCTTCAGGTGTTTCACCTTTACGTGGTTCATTCACACGGTTTTGAATTTCTTCCGGCTCATTGTTCCCTTCAATTTCATCAATACGCGCTTGTTCACGTTCATATCGATCCATTTCTTGCTGTTCTTTGACTTCATCTGGTGATTTTTGTTTGTATTTAGCTTGGCGTGAAAGAAATTGCGGCTCTTCTTCAAGGTTATCAGATGCTTGTGCATCTGCATGTTCACTTTCTGGTTCATCCTTAAACTCAGAAGCTGTATAAGCAGCTCCTTCACCATCTCTTCTAGGTTGATAAACGCGCGTATCATCTTCCTCTTCAGCAAGTTCTCTGTCACGTTTTTCATAAGCAGGTTCGTGACGTGGACGTCTGCCGGTTTCATCATCAACAAAGTCTTCATGGCGTCTGCTTCCTCTATCGTGTTCACCGTGATTATAATAATCGTCTCGTCCATAATCATAATCACGATCATAAGGACCGTAACCGCCAGGATAATACGGCACCGTTTCTACACGATCCTTACGTGCAAACATCATGATTGCTACGATAAAGAAGAGCACTGGAATTATTACTGTTGCAAGTAATAAAACAAGCGGTAATGTAATGATTGATGCGATTAAGAATAAAATTCCTGACAGCACTCTGATATTCATAGAAATAAGTGCTAAGAATGATATTAATAAGCATACAATTAAATATACAATAACTGCCCAAATTCCATTTTGAAGCCAGATAACAAATTGTGTTGTATTGAGTCCATTATTTGTCAAAATTTGTTGTGCAAATTCATTATTGGTTAATGTTTGTTCTAATTTTTGAATGGATGTGTCATTGCTGAATGAAACAAGTGCAATAAACATCGTTGCTACTGTAAGCAGCAATAAACCTATCCAGTTCAGCCACCCCAGTACTTTTTCAGCCACTCTGCTCACTGGCCGTTTGATTTGTGTGTATTGTGGTTCTCCAGACATCACTAACACTCCCTATTACATTTTACTTATCTATTGTAACGTCATTTTAAAATTCAAAAAATGCTCGTTATAATCACTTAGAATATCTTTACCCAAATCTTTATATACTTCAAGCCTATTTTGGGTATCTTTTGTTGGATAAAATCGATGATCATTCCGAATTTCAGCTGGTAATTTTTGCGCAGCTGCTTTATTTGGTGTCGCATAACCGACCCATTCTGTATTCTGCTTGCTGTTTTGCGCATCCAATAAGAAATTGATAAATTGATATGCCCCTTCTTTATTTTGAGCTGTTTTAGGGATTACCATATTATCAAACCATAAATTAGAACCTTCTTTCGGTACTACATAATTGAATTCAGGATGCTCTTGCACAATCGGTGCTGCAGTACCACTCCAAACAACAGCAATATTTGCTTCATGTTGTTCGAGCATCATGGTAACTTCATCTCCGACTACACCTTTTACTTGCGGAGCAAGGTGGTTCAAATCATTTTCCGCTTCTTGCAGATGTTTCGGATTCGTATCATTAAGACTATATCCTAATTTATTTAAACTCATGCCCATAATTTCTCGGGCACCGTCCACTAATATAATATCATTTTTAAACTTAGGATTATATAAACTACGCCAACTTGTAAAATCTTCTTTTGGATAAGCATTTTTATTATAAATAATACCTACCGTTCCGAAAAAGTAAGGCACTGAATAACGATTGTGTCGATCATAATCCATGTTCAAATAGTTCGGATCCAAATTCTTCATATTCGGCAGCTTTTGATGATTCAGCGGTAATAACAAATGACCTTTTTTCATCTTTTGAACAGTGTATTCACTTGGGAATGCCACATCATAATGCGTCCCGCCATTTCGGATTTTTGCTTCCATTGCTTCGTTTGAATCAAATGTTTCATAAACGACTTTGATGCCACTTTCTTTTTCAAATTTCTTAATCAAATCAGGATCGATATATTCTCCCCAGTTATAAACATAAATCTTTTTACCTGTTTTTTGATTATCCTCTGAACTATACCATTTACTGAGACCGAGAAATATAAGACCGAGTATCAATGCACCGATAATTAATTGAACAAATTTTTTCATCGCATGATACCTCGTTTCATTGTTAGTCTGCGCTTAGTAAATCGTTGAACAAGATAATAACCTAAAATACCGATAATAATCACCATAAAGATCAATGTTGAAATTGCATTGATTTCCATACTGATACCTTTACGGGCCATAGCATACACTTCTACTGACAAGACACTAAAACCATTACCCGTCACGAAAAAGCTCACAGTAAAGTCATCTAACGAATAAGTAAGCGCCATGAAAAATCCAGCAATCACAGCAGGCATTAAGTTAGGCAGCATCACTCGATTTAAAATCTGCCACTCACTCGCACCTAAATCTCGCGCAGCATCAAACATATGCTGATTCATATCATAAAGTTGCGGCAAGATAATAATCACTACAATCGGGATACAAAAAGCAATATGCGAAATTAAAACTGTCCAAAAGCCAAGTCCTAATCCTGTAAAATGACCGATTGCTGTAAACATAATTAAAAATGATGCACCAATCACGACATCAGATGAAACAAGCAACACATTATTCAACGTCAAGAAAGTTAAACGTAATTTCTTTTGACGTAATTGATACAAGGCAATCGCACCAAGTGTACCGATAACTGTTGAGATAGAAGCAGCCAACAATGCTACTGCTATCGTATTAAAGAGAATCGACATCAAACGATCATCTTGGAAAAGTGTTTGGTAGTGCTCTAATGTAAATCCTTCAAAATGAATCATATTTCCGGCTGAGTTAAATGAATATACCATCAAGAAAATGATTGGTATATATAATCCGATAATTAATAAGCCAAGATATAATTTACCATACCATTTCATGAACGTCTGCCTCCTTCATTACCGGACTTTGTAATAATCAGAACTACTGCCATAAAGACAATCAAAGCAATCGCAATGGTAGAGCCCATGCCATAGTTTTGAATGGTTAAAAATTGTTCTTCTATGGATGTCCCGATATTCATCACTTTGTTTCCAGCGATTAATCTCGTAATCATGAAGAGTGACAAAGCAGGAATAAAAGTGACTTGAATTCCTGATAACACGCCTTCTTTAGTTAGCGGCAAAATAATTTTTCTGAAAGTCGTCCATTTCCCCGCTCCAAGATCACTCGCAGCTTGAAATAAATTTTCCGGAATTGTTTTCATACTGTTGAAGATAGGCAAAATCATGAATGGAATATAAATATAACTTGCTACAATAACAAAAGCAGGTGCCGTAAACAGCAATTCCGCTTTCGGAAGATGCAACCAACCTAGAATTTGATTGATAATACCATCATGACTGAAAATCCCGATAAATGCATACGTCTTGAGAAGTAAATTAATCCATGTCGGTATAATGAGAACCAAAATCCATAAGTTTTGATTTACAGAATTGCGAATAAAATACGCTGCTGGATAACTGATGATTAAAGTAACAAGTGTAATAATAGCTGCATATAAAATTGAGTAAGCCATCATTTTAAAATAGCGCATCGAAAATATCTGTTCATAATTCGCAAAACTAAAATGTCCGTGTATGTCGATAAAAGAAAAGTAAACAAGCAAAATTACTGGAATAATAATGAACCCGATCATCCAAATGATATAAGGAATAAACAACCACTTATTCATCTTGCTCATTGTCTGTTTCCTCATAACTTTCTATACGTTTATCAAATTCTTCTTCTGTTTCACCTGGTACCATAATGTGAATCGCTTCAGGTTCAAAATAAAGACCTACTGTACTGCCGACTTCTGCTTTTTTAGTCGTTTGAATCATCCATTCATATCCTTCTTGGTCAATACAAGTGATTTCATAATGCACACCTCTGAAAAGCATTGCCTCCACTTTAGCCTGAAACAATCCTTGACCTTGCTGTGTAATTGTTATATCTTCCGGACGAATAACTACTTCAATTTTTTGGCCTGATGGTATCCCCATATCTACACATTCAATATTTTTGTCATAGATATTCACTAGATAATCTTCGACCATTGTGCCTTCAATAATATTAGACTCTCCAATAAAATCGGCTACGAAACGGTTCACTGGTTCATCATAAATATCTAACGGTGTTCCAAATTGCTGAATTTTACCATCTTTTAATACAACAATATAATCACTTAAAGCTAGCGCTTCTTCTTGGTCATGTGTGACAAAAATAAATGTTATGCCGAGTCGTGATTGTAATGCACGCAGCTCATACTGCATTTCAGTACGCAATTTCAAATCAAGTGCTGAAAGAGATTCATCTAATAATAAAACTTCAGGTTCATTCACAATAGCACGGGCAATCGCTACACGTTGTTTTTGTCCCCCGCTCATTTCATCAATATTACGGTATTCATATCCTTCTAATTTAACCAGCTTCAACGCTTCTTTTACTTTTTCTTTAATTTCAGCATCTTTCTTTTTCTTTAGTTTTAAACCAAATGCAATATTGTCATACACATTTAAATGCGGAAACAGTGCATAGTCTTGGAAAACAGTATTCACTGTACGTTTATTTGCTGGTATTTTATTAATTGTCTTCCCTTGATAAATAATTGATCCAGAATCAGCTTGTTCAAATCCTGCAATTAATTTTAAAATAGTTGTTTTTCCGCAACCTGATGGACCTAAAAGCGTATAAAAATGGCCAGATTCAAACTCTAAATCAATATCATTTAAAACTTGCTGACCATCAAATTGTTTGCTGACTGATTTTAATGATAATAATGGTGTCATCTTTCTTCCTCCTATAAATATGACGCAGTCGCAACAATCATTGCCTTTGCGTAAAGTTCTGTTGTATTTGAAAGTTGATGCTTTTCCTCTGCTTTAAAGTAAAGGGCGTCACCTTCATGTGCGATATATGTCGCTTCACCTAAAGTTAAAGTCAGCGTTCCTTCTAAACAATAAATAAAAGTGTCTGATTCAGATGGTTTGAATGATTTGTACGCAGTATTTGGGCGAAGTGTAATTAACAGTGGTTCCATTTCAAAGTCATTAGAGCGGTTAATAGGCCAATTCAAAATATAACCTTCATCATATTCATCATAAATAGCTTGTTCTGCTTTTGGATATAATACTTTTTCCTTCGGCTTTTCTTTAAAAAATAATTCTGGAGAAGTGCCGAGTACTTCTAATATATGTAAAAAGCTTTCCATACTTGGAGAAGATTGACCACTTTCAATCTGTGAAATATATCCTTTAGATAAATCTGTACGTTCAGCTAATTCCTCTTGTGTTAAATCTTTTATTTTACGTAAGTTACGCAGTTTCTGACCAATATTCAAACTGTTCACCTATAACTTTCCAATCCAATTTCCAAAAGAAAAAACCTGGATTTGTTTACTTTTACTAAACATTAAGTTTAATGCTTAATAAAAATACCAAAATCCAGGTGAATTTACAATACTAAATTATTCATTTGCACTGAAATATTTTTCATCAGGGTTATCTTTAACTAATTTCACAACTTTGTAGCTGTTATATCCGCTGCCTTTTTCAAATTCATCAAAGATATTCTTTTCATCCGCTTTTCCAGGAACTACTTTTTTAAAGTCGCTATATGCATTTTTCAAAGCAGATCCTTCTACTTTTCTTTCATAATAATCTTCAATTTTATTAAAGAAATTAATGACCGCAAGCATTTCATCTTGTGACCAATCAACATCGATCGGATATTGATATTCCATAGAGAATTCCTCCTTTTATTGGTGTTGATTTCTTTTGTATTATACCACGCATTAAACTGTTTCAAATATAAGAAAAACCGCCAAGCAAATGCTCGGCGGTTTCAATAATATGCTTAATCTAATGTTGGGTTTTATTACATAGTGTGGATTGGTAATCCGATTGCTTTTTCAGCAGCTTCCATGCTCATTTCACCTAAAGTTGGGTGAGCATGTACTGTTAATGCGATATCTTCAGCGTTCATACCAGATTCGATAGCTAAACCTAATTCAGCGATGATATCAGAAGCACCAGTACCTACAACTTGTGCGCCGATTAAAGTACCATCTTCTTTAAGTGTTAACAATTTAACAAATCCAGTAGTATCATCTAATGATAAGGCACGACCATTAGCAGCGTAAGGGAATTTAGAAGCTTTGTAATCCAAGCCTTCTTCTTTAGCTTGAGCTTCGTTATAACCTACAGTTGCTAATTCTGGTTCAGTGAAACATACAGCAGGCATACCAATGTAATCTACTGCAGATTTTTCACCTGAAATTGCTTCAGCAGCAACTTTACCTTCATAACTTGCTTTATGTGCAAGTGGTAAACCAGGAACGATATCGCCGATAGCAAAAATGTTTTTAATAGAAGTACGGCTTTGATCGTCAACTTCTAATAATCCGCGGTCTGCAAATTTAAGTCCTAATTCTTCAAGACCCATTTCATCAGTGTTTGGACGACGTCCAACTGTAACTAAAACGTAATCAGCTTCGATTGATTTTTCTTCGCCTTTAGCTTCGTAAGTTACTTTAACACCGTCTGCAGTTTCTTCAGCAGATTTAGCCATTGCTTCAGTAACGATTTCGATACCTTTTTCTTTCATTTTTTTCTTAACAGGTTGTGTCATTTGTTTTTCGAAACCGCCTAAGATATCTTTGGCACCTTCCAAAATAGTAACTTCTGTACCGAAGTTCGCAAATGCTGTACCTAATTCAGAACCAATGTAACCGCCGCCTACTACGACTAATTTTTTAGGAGCTTCTTGTAAGTTTAAAGCACCTGTTGAGTCGATAACACGTTCGCCGAATTTGAAATTAGGAATTTCAATTGGTCTAGAACCTGTAGCAATGATTGCATTTTTGAAGTTGTAAGTTTGAGCACTTTTTTCATCCATAACACGTAAGCTGTTGCTGTCGTGGAAGTAAGCTTCACCTTTTACAATTTCAACTTTGTTTCCTTTTAATAATCCTTCAACACCGCCAGTTAATTTATTAACAACAGATTTTTTGAAGTCTTGAACTTTGTCAAATTTAAGTTCAACATCTTTAGCGATAATACCTAAATTATCTGAATGTTGTGCTTCTTGGAATACGTGTGAAACGTGCAATAATGCTTTAGATGGGATACATCCTACGTTAAGACATACACCGCCTAATTCGCCTTTCTCAACGATTGTAACTTTTTGTCCTAATTGTGCTGCGCGGATTGCTGCAACATAACCCCCAGGACCTGCTCCGATTACAATAGTATCTGTTTCAATTGGAAAATCACCAACTACCATGTTTTACCCCTCCATTAATAATAATTCTGGATTATTTAATAAACGTTTGATGTGATTCATTGCGTTTTGACCAGTAGCACCATCAATTTGTCTATGGTCAAAGCTTAATGATAATGCTAATACAGGTGCTGCTACAATTTCCCCATCCTTAACAATAGGTTTTTGAGCAATACGGCCGATTCCTAAAATTGCTACCTCAGGGTAGTTAATTACAGGAGTGAACCATTGACCGCCTGCAGAACCGATGTTACTGATTGTGCATGAAGCACCTTTCATTTCGTCAGAAGTCAATTTACCATCACGAGCTTTAACAGCAAGTTCATTAATTTCATCTGAAATTTCGAACATTGATTTGCGATCAGCGTGTTTAACAACTGGTACCAATAGACCGCGTTCTGTATCTGCAGCAATACCGATGTTCCAGTAGTGTTTGTTAACTACTTCACCGTTTTCTTCATCAAATTCAGAGTTTAATGCTGGGTATTTTTTAAGCGCTGAAACTAATGCTTTAACAACATAAGGTAAGAATGTTAATTTAGTACCTTGTTCCGCAGCAATTTCTTTGAATTTTTTACGGTGATCCCATAAAGCTTGTACTTCTACTTCGTCCATTAATGTTACATGAGGCGCAGTATGTTTAGAGTTTACCATAGCTTTTGCAATTGCTTTACGCATTGCTGGGATTTTTTCGCGTGTTTCTGGGAATTCACCTTCAGCTGATACAGGTGCTGATTGTGCTGATGAAGTTTCTGCAGGAGCTGATTCGCTTGATGCAGCGCTTTCATCAACGCTAGAACTTGTATCGCCGCTTAAGTAAGCTTCAACGTCTGCTTTAGTGATACGTCCGTTTTTACCAGAACCTTTAACAGCTTTGATATTAACATCGTTATCACGTGCAAATTTACGTACTGAAGGCATTGCTTTAACAACACGATTTTCATCAATTTCTTCATCTTGAGTTGGTGTTTGCGGTGCATCACCAGAAGCTGATTCAGTTCCTTCTTCTGAAACTGTTGCTGCTTGTTGTTTAGTCTCTTGTTGTTCTGCTGCTTCTTCTTTACTGTCATCGTGACTGTGTCCGCCTTTGAATGACATTTCTTCTGCATCAGGTGCATCAATTTTAACGATTGTGTCACCTACAACTGCTACTGTACCTTCGTCAACTACAACTTCTTCAATTGTACCTGAAACTGGAGAAGGGATTTCTACAACTGATTTATCATTTTGAACCTCAGCTAAGATATCATCTTCTTCAATTTCGTCTCCAGCTTTAACAAACCACTTTACAATTTCACCTTCGTGGATACCTTCACCAATATCGGGTAATTTAAATTCAAATGCCACGTTCTTGTCCTCCTAAAAGTCAATTTAAGTCATATAAACTAGTACAAAGAACAAAATTTGAAACAAAGTGTCATTCATTCAAGCTATAACCCTTGAGACGACAGTCATACTGAAATCAAATCAATATATTGTTCTAGTTTATATTTTGACATAAAACTTGATTCCGTTTCAACGAAATCTATCTTCAATTTTTCATTTTACTTCTCGGACAAACCATTTGCCCTTGCACTACTTAAAAGCTGCAAGGACAGAAATGTTTTGTCAAACCTTCAGATAGTTGCAGTTAATTGTTATCTACCCGAAAGTTATTGTTAATATGCCGATCAACTTTCTAATTATAAAGCGATTAGAAGTTTAAAGTTGCGTTAGCGCGTTCAATGATATCGTTTTTGTTAGGTAACCAAACGTTTTCAGCTTCAGTGAACGGATAAACAGTGTCTGCTGCTGCAACACGTGCAATCGGAGCTTCTAATGAAAGAATTGCGCGTTCAGATAATTCAGCTGCAACTTGTGCACCTACACCAGCTTGGCGTTGTGCTTCTTGAACTACAACTGCGCGGCCTGTTTTTTCAACAGAAGCAACTAATGTTTCATAATCAACTGGTTGAACTGTACGCAAGTCGATTACTTCTACAGAAACACCGTCTTTTTCAAGTTCTTCAGCTGCTTTCAATGATTCTTGAACCATTGCGCCGTAAGCGATAACAGTAAGGTCTGTACCTTCTTTTTTCACTTTAGCTTTTCCAAGTTCAATTTCATATTCTTCTTCCGGAACTTCTTCACGGAATGAACGATATAATTTCATATGCTCTAAATAAACGACTGGGTCGTTACTTTTAATTGCAGAGATTAATAAACCTTTTGCATCGTAAGGGTTAGAAGGAATAACTACAGTCAATCCTGGAGATTGCGCTAAAATACCTTCTAAGTTATCAGCGTGAAGTTCTGGTGTATGCACACCGCCACCGAATGGTGTACGGATTGTTACAGGTGCTGCTTTAGTGTTGCCAGAACGGAAACGTGTACGTGCAATTTGTCCAGCTACAGAGTCGAATACTTCGAATACGAAACCTAAGAATTGGATTTCCATTACTGGACGGTAACCTTCCGCAGATAAACCTAAAGCTAATCCGCCGATTCCTGATTCAGCTAATGGAGTATCAAATACACGATCTTCACCGAATTCTTTTTGTAAACCTTCCGTTACACGGAATACGCCACCGTTAACACCAACGTCTTCACCAAAAACTAACACATTTTCATCATTTTGCAGTTCAGTTTTAAGTGCGTTGTTAATCGCTTGTACCATTGTCATTTGTGCCATGGTTTACTTCGACTCCTTCTCTTTGTAATTTTCATATTGTTCTGCCAAGTTAGATGGCATTTCTTCATACATGATATCCATTAAGTCAGTCACTGTTTGTTTTTCAACTTTGTCAGCTTCTTTGATTGCTTTCTTAATGTCATCTTTAGCTTGATCCATAACTTCTGTTTCTTTCTCTTCAGACCATAACCCTTTTCCTTCTAAGAATTTTCTGAAACGAACTAATGGGTCTTTTTTCTCCCATTCTGAATCTTCATCAGAAGTTCTGTAACGAGTTGGATCGTCACCAGCCATTGTATGCGGACCATAACGGTAAGTCATTGTTTCGATTAAAGTTGGTCCTTCTCCATTTACTGCACGATCGCGTGCTTCTTTAGTCGCTTGATATACAGCTAATGGATCCATTCCATCTACTTGAATACCAGGGATACCTACTGCAATTGCTTTTTGAGCTAAAGTTTGAGCAGCAGTTTGTTTGCTTCTTGGTGTTGAAATAGCGTAGTTGTTATTTTGAATTACAAAGATAGCCGGCACTTTATATGCAGAAGCGAAGTTGATACCTTCGTAGAAATCACCTTGTGATGACCCACCATCACCAGTATAAGTAATTGCTACTGCTTTTTTACCGCGCTTTTTAATACCAAGCGCTACACCAGCAGTTTGCACATATTGCGCACCGATAATAATTTGAGGACTGAATGCGTTTACACCTTCAGGCATTTGATTACCTTTAAAATGTCCTCTAGAGAATAAGAAAGCTTCTGTTAATGGTAAACCGTGCCAAATTAATTGCGGAACATCACGGTAACCTGGAAGAATCCAGTCTCCTTTTTCAAGAGCATATTGAGAAGCAAGTTGTGAAGCTTCTTGACCAGCTGTCGGCGCATAGAAACCTAAACGTCCTTGTCTGTTTAATGAAACAGAACGTTGGTCTAAAACACGTGTCCAAACCATTCTTTCCATTAATTCAACTAATTGATCATCAGTTAAGTCTGGTAATAAGTCTTCGTTAACTACGTTCCCATCTTGGTCCAATACTTGAACCATCTTAAATTGTGCTTCAGTATCTTTCAATACTTTCTCAGCGTCGAATTGGGCTTGTAACTTCGGAGCCATTCAATTCACCATACCTTTCCCGTATAATTAAAATTCATTTCATCCAATGAGTATTATAACATACATTTCTGAAACTGTTAAACGATTATAAAAAGTTCTGTATCACTGATACAAAGTACAGTTTGAAGACCTGTATTAGTCAAAATTATGAAACTGTACTAGTGTTGTTTATTTAATTTGTTCAGCCGCTTCCATTTGTTTACCGCGTTCGTTACGTGTTTTGCTGTAATCTTTGATTTTTTTGTTTACATCTTTATATGAATTATCAATTGCTTTTGTTTTTTCATCAATTTTAGATTGTTCCGCCTTACCTTTTGTATCAACAATATATTGGAACAAATCTTTTTCTTTATCTAAACTGTTTGTATAAGCCTTAGCATAAGCATCATGTGCTTTATAATTGTCTTCCATTGCTTTGTTTGTTTTTTCTATGCCGCTCTTACGTTTATCATTACGAATTTTACTAGTGCGTTTTTTGGCTTCATCAAATTTCTTCTCAGATGCATCGAAAGCATTTTCTTCTTTTTTGAATTCTTTCTTGCGCTGATCGACATTATCGATGATTTTCTTAGAAGTATCGACGACTTTATTGGTATCTTTCCCGTTTATCTTCTTAGCTAAATCATTTTTCTCATTCGTAAGTTTGTTAAGTTTTTCTCCGACTTTAACTGCTGCATTTTCTTTGTTGACGGCTTCTTTAAGTTGCTTATTGTACTCTTTAATCTCGTGCGTATCCGTTGAACAGGCACCTAATACGAGTGATGATGCAACCACCAAACCGAGTGTCTTATTAAATTTCATACTTTGATTAGCCTCCTTGGGTATTTCAATAATGATGTTAATTAATTTCCACTCATTTCGCAAATACTTTTCTGTTCTATCCTTAATTTTTTTGTTATATTTTATAATAAGGACGGTGTATGACATGATTACTATGAAAGATATAATTAGAGACGGACACCCTACACTTCGTGAAAAAGCAAAAGAAGTTGAGTTTCCTTTATCAAATGAAGATCGTAATAAAATCCAAGAAATGCATGAGTTTTTAGTCAACAGCCAAGATGATGAAATCGCAAAAAAATACGGCTTACGTTCAGGTGTCGGCATTGCAGCACCGCAATTAAACATTTCTAAACGTATGCTTGCTGTTCATCTTCCCGATGATGGAGAAGGCAAATCTTATGAGTTGATGTTAATCAACCCTAAAATTGTCAGCTACAGTGTTCAAGAAGCGTATCTGCCGACTGGCGAAGGTTGCTTAAGTGTAGATGAAGATATTCCAGGACTTGTTCATCGCCATAATCGCGTAACAGTTAAAGCGAAAGATATCGATGGCAACGACATCAACTTACGTCTTAAAGGTTATATTGCAATTGTAGTTCAACATGAAATTGATCATTTGGACGGCATTATGTTTTATGACCATATCGATAAAGAAAACCCATTACAACCACACGAAGATGCTATCCGTCTGTTTTAAATAAGTATGAAAACAATAAAATCATAAAGATTGCTTCTTACGTAATCTCATGAAGTGCTGATGTTAAAGTCAGCACTTTTTTTGTGCTTATTAATTGAGCTGATTCAAATTATGAATTCAACAAATGTTATGATTACGGTTTTCATAAAATCGAATCCATTCGTCTACTGTCATTTTCTCACTCAAATCACCAATTAATTCATACGGAATATAATTGATATTGCGCATACGGATACAACTCTTCCCCATGTCCAACTTTGTCGGTACTTCTTTTTGATAACGAGATATAAACCATTCTTTTAAGTTTTCATCTCCGTATATCCCCATATGATAAAGATTAATAGAATTCTTTTGAGCGGCAATACTGATATAAGGCAACGGTTCATCTTTACGTTTTAAATAACCATCAGGATATGTTGCTAAAGGCACTACAAAGCTTGGCATCCCATATTGCATAACAGCCTGAAATCCATTCGGCAAATGTTCAGCAATCGTTTCGAATAACTTTCTGAAGGCTGGGCGCCTCTTTTCATCAACTTTCATGATATAATCCTCAATTTCTCCCATACATCCCTTTCCTTTCTTGAATAAATGCATTTCTCCCAACAAGCAACTAGCAGATAGTTAATTCAAGGTATATTTTTAAATGTTGTGAATGCCCTTTCATTTTAGCACAGTTCATTCTTAAAACACCCTTTTCTACTAACTGTCAGTCATATTATCGATGCACAAGTAAAACCGCTTTATTTATTGGTTTACATCATGTAAAATAAGAGGTAACTGAAAATGAGTAAAAAGTAGTTTGAGTGTATATTGATTTCTACTTTGCACCATTTCAAATTAGAACGTCATTTAAATAATCATCCTAGCAAACATACTGGGCAGTTAAGCTGGTATGTTGTATTTATTTATAAGAATAAGCTTAAACATCATTTATGATGAAATATACACCCAATAATTACTAGGATTTTAATTAATACTATATATGAAAAGAACACAAACAATAGGAGGAAGAAATAAACTATGGCAATTTACAAAGTATTTTTTCAAGATGATAAATCAGAAGTGATCGTGCGTGAAAACACACATACTATCTACGTTGAAGGAAATTCTGAAGAAGAAGTAAGAAAATATTTGAAAAACAGAGACTATAATATTGAGTTTATAACTAAATTAGAGGGCGCACATTTAGAATATGAACAACAATCGGAAGATTATAAAGTGGAGCATATCCAATAATGAAACAATTAAAAAATAATGAAGTCGGCGTATACGCACTCGGCGGACTCGGTGAAGTCGGCAAGAATACGTATGCTGTCGAATATAAAGATGAAATTGTCCTGATTGATGCAGGGATTAAATTCCCTGATGACAATTTATTAGGGATTGACTATGTCATCCCTGATTATTCTTATCTTGTACAAAATAAAGATAAGATTATCGGGCTTTTCATCACACATGGACATGAAGACCATATCGGCGGTGTGCCCTTCTTATTAAAAGAACTTAATATACCGATATATGGCGGTCCTTTAGCTCTTGGACTTATCCGTAACAAATTGGAAGAACATCATTTGTTGAGAACTGCTGAGTTGAATGAAATCAATGAAGATACAGAAATTAATTCTAAATATTTCAATATCTCATTTTATCTGACTACTCACAGTATTCCGGAAGCTTACGGTGTAGTTGTGGATACTCCAGAAGGTAAAATTGTGCATACAGGTGATTTCAAATTTGACTTCACTCCTGTCGGCACACTTGCGAATATTGCAAAAATGGCAAAAATCGGAGAAGAAGGCGTTTTATGTCTCCTTTCTGACTCTACCAATGCATTGGTACCGAATTTCACTTTAAGTGAACGCGAAGTTGGACAAAACGTTGACAAAATTTTCCGTAAATGTACAGGCAGAATTATTTTTGCTACATTCGCTTCTAACATTTACCGCGTACAGCAAGCTGTTGAAGCAGCTGTTAAATATAACCGAAAAATTGTTGTTTTTGGTCGTTCAATGGAAAACAATATTAAAATCGGTATGGAGCTTGGTTACATTAAAGCACCACCTGAAACATTTATCGAACCAAATAAAATCAATTCAGTACCAAAACATGAATTGTTAATTTTATGTACCGGTTCTCAAGGTGAGCCAATGGCTGCACTTTCTAGAATTGCAAATGGTACACATAAACAAATTAAAATTATTCCAGAAGATACTGTTGTATTCAGTTCTTCACCTATCCCAGGTAATACAAAGAGTATTAATCGTACAATCAATGCGTTGTATCGTGCGGGTGCAGATGTAATTCATAGTAAGATTTCTAACATCCACACATCTGGTCACGGCTCTCAAGGCGATCAGCAATTGATGCTTCGTTTGATTCGTCCGAAATTCTTTATGCCGATTCATGGTGAATACCGTATGTTGAAAGCACATTCTCAAACTGGTGTGCAATGCGGAGTTGAAGAAGATAATGTGTTTATCTTTGATAATGGTGATGTGTTGGCATTAACAAGAGATTCTGCACGTAAAGCAGGACGTATTCCTTCAGGAGATGTGTTGGTGGATGGAAGCGGTATTGGAGACATCGGTAATGTTGTTATCCGTGACCGTAAATTGTTATCTGAAGAAGGTTTAGTGATTGTTGTAGTAAGTATCGACTTCAATACAAACACTCTACTTTCAGGTCCTGATATTATTTCTCGCGGTTTTGTTTATATGCGTGAATCAGGTCATTTAATTTATGATGCACAACGTAAAATTAAAACAGATGTCATCAGTAAATTAAACCAAAACAAAGATATACAATGGCATCAAATCAAGTCATCTATTATAGAAACATTGCAACCTTATCTTTATGAAAAAACAGCACGTAAACCAATGATTTTACCGGTAATTATGAAAGTAAATGAAGATGGTGAGCAAATTACTAAACCATCTAAACCGAAATCAAATTCTAAACCTAAGAAAAACAACAAAATAGGTAATGGTTCGAACCAAAATAATGAATCAAAAAATAACCAAGGCGGTCGTCCACCTAAACGCAATAATAATGGACGCAACAATCAATCTAAAAACAATAAACCCGCTAATAAAAAAGAATCAAGTTCTAAGTCAGGTTCTAACAGTACACAAAAATCACATTCAAAACCTAAAAATAAACCTGATTCTAAAAAAGAAAATAAAGAATAGTATATTTATATATTAAGAAAATCCTGTACTACCAGTTTGGTAGTACGGGATTTTCTTATTTTCCTTGAGAGATAAACTCTAAAAATTCATCTCCCCAATCACAAATTGCATATACTACAGTATCCAAAGATTTTCCAATATCAGTCAACTTATATTCTACTTTTGGGGGAACTACTGGATAAACTACTCTCTCAATAATTTGATCCTTCTCCAATTCTCTCAATTGTCTTATCAGCATTCTTTGATTTATATCCGGTAATTTTTTCTCAAATTCACTTAATCTTAATATGTCGGATTCTAATAAATGAAAAATAATAGGAATTTTCCACTTGCCCCCTATTACAGAAAGCGCCAAATCTTTAGATGTAAAAAATTCTTTATTATCATATTCAATTAACATTGTTGACCCTCCTTACAATCATAATATTTAGATTCAATTTTATCTTTACTTGAACTTTTTAAACTCTATAAAACAAAGTGAAATGGTTCAAATTAATTCAAAATGAATTGTTCATTTATAGTTTATACTGTATTTTTATCAGTACATGTCAAATTTGTCAGTATTGTCATATATAATATGCTATGTGATACTGTTAATACATTAAATATGAAAGGCGGAAAAATAATGGAATTACAATTAGCAATTGATTTATTAAATAAAGAAGAAGCTGCAGAATTAGCTAATAAAGTGAAAGATTATGTCGATATCGTAGAAATCGGTACTCCTATCATATATAACGAAGGCTTACCATCAGTTCAATATATGGATGAGCATATTGATGGTGTAAAAGTCCTTGCAGACATGAAAATCATGGATGCAGCAGATTATGAAGTCAGCCAAGCTGTTAAATTCGGCGCTGATGTTGTAACAATCTTAGGTGTAGCTGAAGATGCTTCAATCAAAGCTGCTATCGAAGAAGCACACAAAAATGACAAACAATTATTAGTAGATATGATTGCTGTGCAAGATATTGAAAAACGTGCGAAAGAATTAGATGAAATGGGTGCTGATTATATTGCAGTACACATCGGTTATGACTTGCAAGCAGAAGGTAAATCTCCTTTAGAAGACTTGCACAAAGTTAAATCTGTTATCAAAAATTCTAAAGTTGCGGTTGCTGGCGGTATTAAACCAGACACTATCAAAGATATCGTAGCTGAAGGTCCAGACTTAGTCATCGTTGGTGGCGGTATCGCAAATGCTGACGATCCTGTAGAAGCTGCCAAAGCTTGCCGTGACGCAGTTAAGGGTGAATAATATGACTGAATTACGTTATCAGCTCATTTTAGATGAATTGAAAAATACACTTGGTCACGTTAAAAGCGAAGAAGTGGAACAATTCGAAAATGAAGTACGTGATGCCAAAAACATTTTTACCGCAAGTAAAGGCCGTTCGGGTTACGTTTCAAACAGTTTTGCGATGCGTTTGAACCAGCTCGGTAAAGCATCACATGTAATTGGCGGTGCATCAACACCTTCTATCCATAAAGGTGATTTGTTTATCGTCATTTCCGGCTCAGGCAGCACTGAACATTTACGTCTATTAGCTGACAAAGCTAAAGGCGAAGATGCAAAAGTTGTTTTAATCACTACAAAGCCTGATTCTAAAATCGGTGAAATTGCAGATACTGTTATTGAATTGCCGGCAGGCACAAAATTTGATGCTGAAGGTTCAGAACAACCACTCGGCAGTTTATTCGAACAATCTGCACAAATTTTCTTAGATGCTGTTGTCCTTGATTTGATGGAAATTTTCAATATCGACGAAACAGCTATGCAGCAAAATCATGCAAATTTAGAATAAATATGTATGAAAATAGCTCCACATCCATTCATTTTTTGGATATGGAGTTTTTTATTTTTAAAAATTAGATCCAATTTCAAAAAATCACGCCATCCTTTTTAAGGAAGACGTGATTTTTATTACGTTATTTAATTACAATACATATATTTAGTGGACTAATTTTTTCTCAAATCTATTAAGGTCATTATCGTGACCAATCATAATCAAGATATCCCCTAATTCGATATTCATATTAGGATCTGGGGAAATAATGACGTCTTTATCTCGCTTAATTGCAATAATATTAATACCATAATGCGCACGAATATCTAAATCTACAATTGATTGTCCAGCAATACGTTCATTTGCTTTAGCTTCAACAATTGAGTATTCATCTGCTAATTCTAGATAATCTAATACGCTGGCACTCGCAATATTATGTGCGATTCTTCGGCCCATATCACGTTCTGGATGGACAACTAAATCCGCTCCGATTTTATTTAAGATCTTAGCGTGATAATCATTTTGCGCTTTCGCGATTACTTTTTTAACACCTAATTCTTTTAAAATCAATGTTGTCAAAGTACTCGTTTGAATATTTTCACCGATTGCAACAATAACTTGGTCGAAGTTTCTTATACCTAAACTTTTCATCACCGCTTCATCTGTTGTATCAGCTACAACAGCATGTGTGGCAATTTCACTATATTCATTAACACGTGCTTCGCTCAAATCGATTGCCATCACATCCATGCCCAATGCATTTAATTCTCTGACAATACTTCCACCGAAGCGTCCTAATCCAATCACTACAAATTCTTTTTCCATAGTAACCTCCGAAAAATAAAAATGAGGCGAGGCATTGTTTAACTATACCTTGCTTGGCACAAGTGTATAGATTGCCTCGCCCCATCTGATTTTAAATATTAATAATGACCTTCTTCACTTTTTCCTTCAACATAATCTTTGCTGAAGATGAATAATCTCATTAATAATATTAACGATGGTATTAATAAAAGTAAACCGCAAACTGCTGCAATTGTAAGTGCTAATGCCATTGGGTCATCTGTTTTATTCACATTACCATTAATGTAAGGATATAAAATGTATGGCCATTTACTAACACCATATCCACCAATTGCTGTAGCCATTTGTAAAATCACTAACATAAATGCTGTACCTGGAGATTTTTTCAAGATTGTTAATACCCAAGCTGCAATTAAGCAGATAATACTGATTAAGAATAACCACCAGTATTGTGAAACAGCAATATCAAAGTGTTCTTTATTTTGGCTTCGTAATGTAATGAATGCAAATAATGACACAAGTGCCATTGGCGGTCCCCAGAATATGAACCATTTTCTAAGTAAAGCATAAGCTTTCATTGCTTGTGCTTTTCGAGCATAGAATGTTAAGAAACCTGAGGAAATATACATTACTGCGACTAAAGCTAAGAAGACAACAGACCAAGCAAATGGACTAAAGAATAAATCCGCCCAATTTAAGTCAACATGGCCGCCTTTTTTAGTAATATAGCCGCCTTCTGAAATAACAAGTCCCATACTTAATGATGGCGGTATTAATAGACCAGCCACACTATAAATCAATAACCATGAGAACTTAGAATCCGGACCATAGTTTTGGAAAGCGTAGAAACTACCACGCATTGTTAGTAATAACAATCCAATAGACCCTGGTACTAGTAATACAGTACCATAATAGTAAGCGAAATCAGGGAAGAACCCCACAATACCTACTGTAAAGAATACTAAGAATACGTTCGTAACTTCCCAAATAGGATTTAAATAACGCGCAATGACTGGCGTCAATGTTTTCTGTGTTCCTCTTAATTTAGCTTGTAAAAGGAATACACCCGCACCAAAGTCAATTGAAGCTATGACGATGTAACAGAATAAGAACAAGTACAGTACGATCATTCCTAATGCTGTAAAACTCATGATGCTTCACCTCGGTTTCCTTCTAATTTCTCTATATCTTTATACGGCGGTTTATTTCTAAACATACGAATCAACACATAGGCTGATGTGAATAGAATAATAAAGTAAACTAATCCGAATGCAATAGTTACGCCAGTTAAACCAGCAGCATTTGTTGCTGCATCTGAAACTTTCATGTAACCTCTGATAATCCAAGGCTGACGACCCATTTCTGTTAAGAACCAACCGAATTCAATAGATAACATTGCTGCTGGTCCAGTAATCAAGGTTGCATATAACAATATTTTATTAACTGAGAACTTCCGCCATTTTTTAACGATTCTTGTTAACGTATATATACCTGATACTGCTAAACAGAACATACCGCCAGTTACCATTAAGTCAAAGAAGTAATGAACAATCAATGGTGGTTGTGTGTCTTTAGGGAATTCATTTAAACCTTGAACTTTAGTATTGATATTATTATCAGATAAGAAACTTAGCATACCAGGAATTTTGATTGCGCCTGTAACTTTCTGATCCTTTTCGTCCAATACACCAAAGACTTGTAAATCTGCACGTTTTTGAGTATCAAAGTGCCATTCGTAAGCTGCTAATTTTTCAGGTTGTTCTTTGTGTAAGAATTTTGCTGACATATCCCCTGCTAGAATTGAACCGAGTGTAAAAATCAAACCAACAATCATCGTTAATTTTAATGCACTCTTATGATAGTCTCTGTCTTGAGGAATTTTGTCTCTTAATAATTTGTAAGCTGCAATAGCTGCTAATAAGAAAGCCATTGTCATAATAGCTGTCATAATAACGTGGAATTGTCTAACGCCAAAAGAAGCATTGAACATTGCCACAATTGGATCCACGTGAATCATACGTCCGTCTTTCATTTGGAAACCAGCTGGTGTATTCATAAATGAGTTCACTGATGTAATGAAGAATGCTGATAACATACCTCCGATAACAACTGGTAAACCAATAATCATATGTGTCCATTTATTTTTAAATCGATTCCAAGTATAGAAATAAATACTTAAGAAAATTGCTTCAAAGAAGAATGCAAATACTTCCATGAATAATGGCAAGGCAATGACGTGACCTGCTGTTTTCATAAATGTCGGCCAAAGTAATGATAATTGCAACTCGATAATCGTACCAGTTACAACACCGACAGCTACAGTAATAGCATAGCCTTTCGCCCATCTTTTAGCTAATGTAATAAAGCGTGCGCTGTTTTTCTTGATGCCGATAAATTCAGCAATTACAAACATTAGTGGCATCCCCACGCCGATAGTTGCGAAAACTATGTGGACAGCTAATGTCATAGCAGTTAAAAATCTGCTTAATTCTACTGCTCCCATGATATCACCCTAATCTTTTTATATTTGGTACTGTATAATGCCCGCAAGTTTCTAAGAAGTTGTATTAAAAATTTTGATGAGATTCTAGATGCTGATTCTAGTTTTTTCAACTTCACACATGTGGTATCTGATACACTCTTTCTCTTCACTAATGCACCAAGCTTGATTTTATTTTTCACTTTTAATAAAGTTAAGTCATCAATTTATACAAAGGAAGATTTAATTATGACTCAAGTAACAATCTATACACAAAATGAATGTCCACCATGCCAATTTGTAAAAAATTATTTTGATGAACATAAAGTGGCATATACTGAGAAAAATGTTTCAAACTCAACTTTTCGAAATGAAATGATTGATTATGATGCATTTTCTACACCTTTCATCTTGATTGACGATCATCCTATGTATCAGGTAGATTTAGATAAAATCAATCAACTACTTCAAATTCATCATTAGTCCTCTGAGAAAAAATGCACTGTATTCTTATAATTACCATGAAGTGTAATAGTTTAAACAATTATAGTTTGCCTAGTACATTGACACAGTACATTCTATGTTACGCTTCCTAAGACCTCATTACAATTATTCTAATCAAATTTCGCATTATATAGTTTTTTTATCCTAATATTTTGTCACAAATTTGTAAAAGATAAAGATGTGCTACTAAAATTAAAATTGTTATCAAAAGTTGATATCAGTTGCATATTTTATTTGTGGCTCAACATAATTTATAGCGCACAAAATAACCGTGTACGTATGAAATTCACTTCATACATACACGGTTTATTTTATGAATATCTAAGCGTTCTTAGTATATTCTTCAACCAAATCTACAACTTCTTCTGAAGTCGCACATTGGACTGCTCTTTCACTTAATTCTTTCATTTCGCTTTCGTTCAATGATCTAATCAAACGACGAGCTTTCAAGATTGATGTAGCACTCATTGAGAACTCATCTAATCCTAAACCTAACAACAATGGAATTGCTGTTTGGTCCCCAGCCATTTCACCACACATACCTGTCCATTTACCTTCGGCATGTGAAGCCTCAATCACTTGTTTTACTAAACGTAAAATTGCTGGATTGTATGGTTGGTATAAATAAGAAACACGTTCTGACATACGGTCAGCTGCCATAGTGTACTGGATTAAGTCGTTTGTTCCAATACTGAAGAAGTCTACTTCTTTTGCAAATATATCAGCAAGAGCTGCAGTTGAAGGAATCTCTACCATAATTCCTAATTCAATATCATCTGCTACTTCATAGCCTTCATTTTTAAGGTTAGCACGTTCTTCTTCAAGTAATGCTTTAGCATCACGGAATTCTTGAATTGTAGCAACCATTGGGAACATAATGTTCAATTTTCCAAACACAGAAGCGCGTAGTAACGCACGTAATTGCGGACGGAAAATTTCAGGTTGATCTAAGCATAAACGGATTGCACGATAACCTAAGAATGGGTTCATTTCTTCTGGCAAGTCAAGATAAGGCAATTCTTTATCGCCACCGATATCTAAAGTACGTACAACTACGCGTTTACCTTTCATAGCTTCCAATACTGCTTTATAAGCTTCAAACTGTTCTTCTTCCGTAGGCATTTGATCTCTGCCCATGTATAAGAATTCAGTTCTGTATAAACCAATACCTTCTGCGCCATTTTCAATAACACCCGGTAAATCATTAGGTGTACCGATATTTGCTGCAAGTTCAACATGATGACCATCAGCAGTTACTGATTCAGCATCACGTAATTTTTGCAATTCTTGCTTGTCTTTAAAGAAGTTTTCGCGTTTTTCTTGATATTCTGCAATTACCTCATCACTTGGATTAATTAGCACGTCACCAGTCATACCATCTACAACAATAGTATCTCCAGCCTCAACTTCTTCAGTAATAGATTTAGTACCTACTACTGCTGGAATTTCTAAAGAACGACTCATAATTGCTGAATGAGATGTTCTTCCTCCGATGTTAGTTACAAATCCTTGAACATATTCTTTATTCAATTGTGCAGTATCAGATGGTGTTAAGTCATTACCAATAATGACTACGCTTTCATCAACGATACTCGGGTTCGGTAATTCTACACCTAAGATATGTGCTAATACACGTTTCGAAACATCACGAATATCGGCTGCACGTTCTGCCATATATTCATTGTCCATTGATTCAAAAATAGTGATAAATTGATTTGAAACGTCTGTTAAAGCTTGTGCAGCATTAACACTTTCATTTTTAATTTTATCTTCAATTGGTTGAATTAATTCAGGATCTTCAAGCACTAATAAATGTGCATCGAAAATAGCTGCTTTATCCGCACCCAATTGTTTTTCGGCGTTATTTCTGATTTTAGTCAATTCAACTTTTGATTTATTAAGAGCGCCATTAAATTTAGCAACTTCAGCATCCGTATCTGTCACTGATTCATTATCAAATGATAGGTCAGGTTCAACTAACAGATAGGCTTTTGCAATTGCAACACCATCTGATGCTGCAATGCCTTTAATTTGTTTAGCCATATTATTCAGTTAATCCTTCTTTAGATAAAACATCAGTGATTGCTTGAATAGCGTCTGCTTCATCGCTTCCGTCAGCATAGATAGTAATTTCTGCATCTTTACCAACACCTAAACTCATAACACCCATAATAGATTTTAAGTTGACTTTTTTGCCGTTATATTCTAATTGAATATCTGAATCAAATTTTGAAGCTGTTTGTACAAGCATTGTTGCTGGACGAGCATGAATACCTGTTTCGTCGATGATAGTGTATGATTGTTGTTCCATAATAATCTTTCTCCTTCGCATCAATTAATTAGTGATAATTCACCTTTACATTATTACACCTTAACTTTACCAAAATATACATCTAAATTCAATTTGTTAATTCCTTGAGAGCGTAAGATTTTTGCGAATTTGTGAAAAAAATTAACAATTATTTACCAGTTGGTGTTTCTAATATTTTTTTGGCAACGCTTTCACATTTCTGGATGTGTTCATCTCCTAATTTTTTCATGAAGTAATAACTGATTGATGCAGAAATAGCTTGACCTACTAATGGGAACCATTTCGTCTGTTTAGCAGCTGTACGCTTAGCAACATCTTTGATTGCTACTTTTAAAATAGCTTTAGATACAGTGCGTCCAATAAATTGACTGCCTTGTATAGATGCTGCCACTAAAATACGTTCTTTTAGATCATCACTCATATGGCTCACTTGTTTATGATCCAAACCGTAAATTTTATTAATATCTTCAATAATATCTTTCATCAACTTTAAATCTACGCCGAAATCAAGTCCTGGAATTGGTACAACACTTGCTGCTGAAGACCAAAGTGACTTTTTGCGCACAAGTTCTTCTGCTCTTTCTTTTCTGCGTTCTAAATCACTATCATTAACTGGCAAAGCTGATTTGCCAGTAACCGGTTCTAAATCCATTACTTTGTTTCCTAATTTATCACTTGTATTTTTAATCAATTTATCTTTAATTCCCATAACTAAAACCTCCATTATAAGATTTCTTCTTTGCTTGATACCCGAACGAAGATTACTTTTAGATACTTAGAAGGCTTGTAATGCGGATTAGTTTTGAAATCTTTCGGTAATCCCATAACCTCTTCAATTTCAAAATCCACATTAGCTTCACTTAATGTTTTTTTAATCATATTTTTAAATGCTTTAGATGAGAGTGCACTTGAATTTGTACTTAAAATTAATACACCATCTTCATTTAAGATTGGTAATGCTTCTTCAATCAACTTATGATAATCTTTTTGGACTGTAAATACCTTCTTCTTATTACGCGCAAAACTAGGCGGATCAATCACAATTGTGTCATACACGCGATTATGTCTTGCAGCATAATGATAGAAATCAAAAGTATCCATTACGTAAATAAATTGTGTTTTCGGGTCAATACCATTTACCCCGAAATTCTCCTCTGTCAAACTTCTTGAACGATTCGCTAAATCAACACTCGTAGTATCTATCGCTGTTTCAGCAGCAATCACCGAAAAAGCTCCAGTATAACTGAAAAAATTCAATACGTGGCGTTCAGGAGCATAAACATCTCGTAATTTTTTACGCACTTCTTTTTGGTCTAAGAAGATACCAGTCATTGGCCCATCATCTAAATCAACATTATAAAATGAAAAGTTCTCTTCTATTATAATTGGAAATTCTGGAGCTTCACCTGTGACATATCCACTTTCAACTGCATCATCTTTAAAACGCGTTTTTTCAAAAATTGAAGTGTAAGGAAAAACATCTTGAATCGCATTAAGTATTGTATCTCTAAATGCATAAATACCTTTTGAATACCATTGAATAAGTAAGTGGCCATCATAGTTATCTACAGTTAATCCTCCGACACCGTCTCCTTCTGCATTAAAAAGACGGAATGCATTTGTGCCATCGATATTAAAGAAATATTGACGATAATCTAATGCTTCTTGGAATAATGTTGTGAAAAATGACGTATCGATTGTTTGCTCTGAGTCATAACTTAATACCCAACCTAAACCTTTATGCTGACGTCCAACATAAGCAGTTGCTATATAACGTCCATTATCAGTGACGATGTGAAAAACATCTCCATCTTCTAAATGACTATGTTCATAAATGTCTTCTTCATCTACTAAAGGGTAATGATTTAAATATTTTTGTTCTTTACCTTTGTTAATAACTGCTGTCTTCATATTAAATTCCGCCTTTTGTTAGTATTTTATTTCATGTTAACGTATCATAACTTCCCTTTCTAAAGAGAAAGTTTAAAAAAGCTGAGAAACTACTAAGCGTTCCCCAGCTTTGAATTTTACTGATTATCAACAGGTGTGCGCATTTGAATTACAAATGCAATGATGACTGCAACCAGCATGATTAATAAAATTGGTGTGATAAAAATAGATAATAACAATCCATGGATCATGATATTCACAAATTCAGTCAACAATTTAAAGAATAAAATGCTGATCATAAACATTTGTACATAGTAGAATTTACCACGTAAGAAATGTGTCAATGTTGTAATGATATAAATGATAATTACAACTAATAATAAGAATAAGGTAATCCATTCAATAACATAAGAAGTTTGAGATAATTCCCATTCACCAGAAGCAAATAATGCATTTCTGTTATTTAATTCTAACAGTGTAAATAGAAATAAAATGATACCGCAAATCAATTCAACGATTCCTGGCTTAATCCATTTCGGACGTTTCATCCAGTTAGGAATATCATCGTCTTGTATATCAATTTTTTCTTTTATTGAGTTTTTAAATTTATCGCGCTTGTTTCTCATTTTTTCTAAATCAATGCTGCGTCTTGTGCGATAAGTGAATTCTTGAGTACGTTCTTGAAATTCACGGAATTGTTCTTTCGTTTGACTCATTGCACCATTTTTATCCGTACGAGAATATTCCATTTCTTCGCCTAATTCTGCTTTCGTAAGCGGTAAAGATCTTCTAAGGAAAAGGAAATTCCATATTGATATTTGTGCAAGAATCCACATTACAATAAAGAATGCATTTACACTTAAAATATCTATCATCGCAATTTCATGACTTTCAATACGTCCATACAATGCAATTTGTGTGATTAAATAACTGACTCCATATGCAGAAATTATCCACAAATAATGTTCTTTTCTATGATTATGGTTAAGTTCATCTTTATAGACAATATATCCTGTATGCACTATAAATGGTACAACAAAAATAATTGCTGCAAAGCCATATACTTGTGTCATTAAGATAATTGTAATAATAAAGAATAAAATCCCTATAATCAGGAAGAATATTGAAATATCATAATCGTATTTTGTTGTCATGAACAACAAATAACCAATCCATAATAATGCGATACCAAATACAATAATGAATATGGCACTAAATACTGGGAACTGCCCGATAAATCGACTCATTATCCGGATGATTTCTCCGAAGAATGCATTGATAAAATCCCACACATTATAAATATGTATATCGACTTTGCTCCCCTTAGCAAGCTTATGAATAAATGATAAATTCAATAAAATTATGATTCCAATGAAAAGTGAAACAATGCCAATAATCAAACTAAAAATGATCTCAGCGTGCTTCTTTAAATACGACATGTTTTTCACCTCATAGTTATTATATAGGAACATAAGTGTTGTGTCTTTAGTGAATGTAATAAATCATTCTATGGTAGTACATAGTATAAAGGAATTGATGTCTACTCTCAATCGGTTAATACCCTATTTAATACTGAAAATGCTTTTTAAGTAAAATCGTTTGAAGATATTGCAATACAAAGATTGAACGTACCTGAAATCATCTTGACAATCCTGTATAAAAAGCATACATTTATTATAAATCAATATAGAAAGCACTAGGGGTGTTTCGTAACTGAGATGAAGCAGTTTTGCTTCAAACCCTTCGAACCTGATCTAGCTTAGACTAGCGTAGGAAAGTGTAGGATGTCTGCCGGCAATATAATAAGGGCTATGCCGGTTTGTTCCGATGCCTATTTCACGCAGCTTGCTAGACAAGTTTGTGTGTTTTTTTATTTTATAGGAGGAATTATTACTTGTGTCAAAAGGACTTAAACTTTCAGACATCTTGGTAACTGTATTAATTGCAGTTGTTTTCGCTATCATTTATAACATTTGGAATTTAGTGTACAAAGCGATGCAAGTGACTGGATTACATCTTGAAGAACTTTCTTATGGTATGTGGTTTGCTGCTGCAGTCGTAGCTTACTTGATTATCCCTAAACCTGGTATTGCACTACTCGCTGAATTTGCAGCTGGTGCGGGTGAAACAATTGTTATGGGACGATTTGATATTGCAACAATAGTTTATGGATTATTGCAAGGTTTAGCTTGTGAAATTATTTTTGCGATTTTCCGTTATAAATCACGTACTATAATGGTTGCAATGCTTGCTGGTTTAGCTGCTGCATTAGTTACTTTCCCTATTGACTACTACTATGGTTATCTAGGTGAAGTTGCAGGATGGAACTTGTTCCTATATGTATTCTTCCGTTGTATCAGCGGTATTGTACTTGCAGGTCTTTTCCCTTATTACTTAGTTAAAGCACTCGATAAAACTGGTGTTACGAAATTATTTAGACCAGCTTCTCAAAAAGATTACGATAATTTGTAAGGAGATATTACTTTGTTACGCGCAAAAAACTTACGACTCAAATATCCAAATGCACCTGATAAAATATTTGATGGCTTAAATATAGAAATAAAGGATAAACAAAAAGTCTTATTATTGGGACCATCAGGATGCGGAAAAAGTACATTATTAAATGTACTAAGCGGAATCGTTCCTAATTTAATAGAATTACCAATGAAATACGATGATTTGGAAGTTGATTTAAATAGTGGTGTTATTTTCCAAGATCCTGACACTCAATTTTGTATGCCTAAAGTTTATGAAGAACTTGCTTTTGTATTAGAAAATAAACAAGTTCCTCGTAAAGAAATGGACCAATTAATTTTAAATGCCCTAGCTTCAGTCGATTTAGATGTGGGACCTAAACAAACTGTGCAAAAGCTAAGCGGCGGTATGAAACAAAAACTGGCGATTGCCGAAACTGTATTGCAAGAAGCACATACTCTCTTCTTAGATGAACCGACAGCAATGTTAGATGTAGATGCTACAGAAGATTTATGGAATCACATTAAAGATATGTGGCAAGATCAAACTGTATTGATTGTCGAACACAAAGTTGAACATATTTGGGAACATATCGACCGAGTAATTTTAATGAATTACAATGGCGAAATTATTGCTGATGATACGCCTGAAGTCATCTTGAGCCAACATGAAGCGTTACTGACTGAGTACGGTGTATGGCACCCACATGCTTGGGATTATGCACCTAAGAGCACTTTAAGTTCCGATACTGAAATCCAAACTAATTTTCAATTTCGTGATGGTGAAATTATTCGTGGCAAAAAATCATTAATTCAGATACCAGAATTGGAAATTGGAGCTGGCGAATGGATTACTATAACTGGAAAAAATGGCTCTGGTAAAACAACTTTATTAGAGTCTATGATGCAGTTGATTAAATATCACGGCAAAATGTCTTATCGTGGTCAGCGTTTACACAAAATTAAAGAAGCTGCTCAGCATATGTATTTGGTTTATCAAAACCCAGAATTACAATTCATAACAAACTCTGTCTATGAAGAAATTTTCATTAACTTTAGTGGCGATCATGCAAAAGAAGAAACTGAGAAACTCATTAAAATGCTGAATTTAGAAGCTGTACGTAATCATCATCCGTTTGAACTTTCAATGGGTCAAAAACGTCGTTTAAGTGTTGCAACTGCATTAAGTTCTCGTGCGGACATCATCTTGTTAGACGAACCGACTTTTGGTTTAGACAGTCATAATACTTTCAACTTGCTGTCATTGTTTCAAAAACGTGTCGCACAAGGCCAGACTATTGTAATGGTTACACACGACCCTCATATCATTGAACGCTATCCGACAAGACGTATTGAATTGCGGGATCATTTACTAAGTGAAGAACAACTTTTTGAAACGGAAGGTGAACGCAATGTATGAAGCATGGAAACGATATTTCACCTTCGTTGATAATGTCAATATCATCACGAAATTAGGTTTGGGTGTATTCCTATTCTTCTTCGTTATTTTCGTACACAATTTTGATGTTATGATTTACTTAACATCATTAATGTTGATATTCTTACTCATTTTCGGAGGAATGAAATTCAAAGTTACAGCTTTATTTGTTGTATATACTGTAATATTCAGCATTATCTCTGCCCTCTTCATGATTTTCTATGGAGATGGAACACACACACTTTTCAAATTAGGTATTATCAACATCACAACTGAAAGTTTAGTCCGTGGTCTGCATTTATCAATGCGTACAGATACGGTTACATTCTTTGGAATCGTTATGGCTTTTACTTCTCAGATTGTTATGATTTTTTATAGCTTAATGCAGCATTTAAAAGTTAAACCAAAAGTAGCTTATGCATTTATGGCAGCGATTCGTATGGTACCGCTTATTATTTCATCATTCGTTCAATTACGTAAGTCTTTAAAAATGCGTTATCAAATGGTGGATAAATCGAATTATCGTGGATTTGCGCGAATGAAACACTTAATTATTCCGCTACTAAGCCAAAATATTCGTAAAGCGCATCAGCTCTCAGTTGCTATGGAGAAAAAAGGATTTAAAGATGGACCGAGAACTTACTATTATTATGCACCATTCAGTTATCGCGATATCCTCTTTATCCTGCTGTTTGCGGCAATCTTAATTATTGCTGTATTATTAGCACATTATTTACCTATTACAGGAATAACAGACGTGCGTGGTTGACGTATTCAAAACTTTTCCTTACAATGCATATCTGGGTTGTGGTAGTCGAGCTGCAACCCAACCAATTTTACATTTTCATTCATCCATATCTTTTCCAGCAGTGAGCGGTTACCGATTCAGCCGTTTACTGCTAATTTTTTACCTTAAAATAATTAAAAGTATCATGCAATTAATGCTATAATAAATATATACTGAATATTCGCACATAAACTGGAGGATTTCATTATGAAAAAGAGAAACGACGCATATGATAAGGGCTATCAGCAAGCCGCTAAAGAAATTGACACTATGGCAAAATTAAAAAATAAAAAGAGACGCTTAAATCGTTATATTGAAAAACGTAAAAGAGCATGGAAATGGCGTCAATTATTCAATAAACATAGCTCTCGTTTTATCGCGGGGTATAAACAAGCTTATATCGACATGGCTAAATCTATTCCCGAAGAATAACTTAAAACATGCTTTCTATAGAATTTTAAAATCTACATTCTTAAAACTAAATGAAAAAGTGCCCTATTATCTAAACAATTGTATTTAGAATTAATAGAGCACTTTTCTATATTGTTGTCATTTTCTTATATCAACATATAATTCTGTTTAATAAAAAATGAGATACCTTAAAAGGCATCTCATTTTTATTTATGCTTCATGTTTGATCGCTTTATCGCTGATATCACGACGGTAGAATAAACCTTCGCTATCAATTCCATCAGCCTTTTTATAAGCATTCGATTTAGCTTCACTAACAGTTTTGCCTTCGCCGATAACTAAGATAACACGTCCTCCGGAAGTAACATAATCATCGTCTTCTTTTTTCAAGCCGCTGACAAATGTTTGACCGTCTAAATCAAAGCCACTGACTTTAACACCTTTTTCATAAGATCCAGGATAGCCTTTAGATGCAAGCATAACTCCTACAACCGCTTCATCTTTCCATTTGTACTCAATTGGCTTACGTTCTTCTAAGTCTAAGATATGCTGCATCAAATCACTCTCTAAGCGTGTCAATAACACTTGTGCTTCCGGATCACCGAAACGCGCATTAAATTCAATGACTTTAGGTCCTTCGTCAGTTAAAATTGCACCTATATATAACACACCGAAGAATGGATAACCTTCTTCTTGCATCGCTTTCGCAATAGGTTGTGCAATTTCAGCATTCGTACGTTCTAATACATCTTCAGAAATGTGCGGTACAGGACAATATGCACCCATACCTCCTGTATTAGGTCCTTTGTCGCCATCAAATGCACGCTTGTGGTCTTGTGCAATCGTATCAAAAGGTACAGCGTAATCACCATTAACAAATGTCATTACAGAGTACTCTTCACCTTCTAAAAACTCTTCAAAAACAACTTTTCCATTCTCTTCTGGATATAGTGTTTCAACCGCTTCTTTAGCTTCTTCACGTGTCATCGCAATAATAACACCTTTACCGGCAGCTAAGCCGTCTTTTTTCAAGACAACAGGAATCTTACAGTCTTCAACATATTTTAAAGCTTCAGACTTAGAATCTACTTCTACATATTCTGCAGTTGGAATACCATATTTTTCCATAATACGTTTTGCAAATGATTTAGAACCTTCAATTTGCGCTGCTTTTTCACCTGGTCCGAAGACTTTAACACCTGCTTGGCGTAATTTATCTCCTAAACCTTCAGTTAATGGTTGTTCTGGTCCTACTACCGTCCATTCAACATCATGGGCTTTTGCAAATTCAACAATTTCATCATGGGCTGTTTCAGCAATTTCACTATGCACTTCTGCCACATTTTCCATCGCCGCATTACCTGGAATTGCGAACACTTGATCTACGAGTTCAGATTGATTTAATTTATGCGCAAGGACATGTTCTCTGCCCCCGCCGCCGATTACTAATACTTTCATCTTAAGCTTAAACCTCCTGATACCTTAATGTTTGAAGTGGCGTACACCTGTCATTACCATTGCAATGCCATGTTTGTCTGCCATATCAATAGAGTCTTGGTCTTTAATAGATCCGCCTGGTTGGATAATTGCTTTAATACCTGCTTTAGCTGCAAGTTCTACAGTATCGTCCATTGGGAAGAAACCATCAGAAACAAGTGCTACATTGTCATTAATTTCAATCGCACGTTCAATTGCGATTTCAGCTGAACCTACGCGATTCATTTGACCTGCACCAATACCAACTGTTTGATGATCATTACTTAAAATGATGGCATTACTTTTTACTGAAGGAACTACTTTCCAGCCTAATTCCATAGCTTTCCATTGTTCTTCAGTCGGTTCTGCTTTAGTCACTACTTTCATATCGTCACGAGAAATTGTTTTTGTATCTTTGTCTTGTACTAAATAACCGCCAGATACAGATACATATTCTTTCTCATCGTGGTCTACTGTCATTTCAACTTCTAGCAAACGAATATTTTTCTTTTTAGTCAATACTTCTAAAGCTTCTTCAGTAAATGAAGGAGCAATAACTACTTCTAAAAAGATTGAATGTAACTTTTCAGCAAGTTCTTTTGTAACAGGTCGATTCACTGCTACAATACCGCCGAAGATAGATTGGCTGTCTGCATCATATGCATTTTGGAATGCTTCTTCGATAGAAGACCCTACACCTACACCGCAAGGGTTCATATGTTTTACTGCAACAGCAGCAGGTTCTTCAAACTTCTTAGCTAAAGCTAGTGTTGCATCAGCATCTTTAATATTATTAAAGCTTAATTGTTTACCATGTAATTGTTTTGCACCTGCAATCGTATTCGGTGCATCAGAAGTACGTACAAAGTAAGCATCTTGCTGTGGATTTTCACCATAACGTAAAGGTTCTTTATTTTCTTTAAAGAAGTTCACAATCGCATTGTCATAGTCATTTGTATGTTCAAACACTTTAATCATTAATGATTTGCGGAATGTTTCATCTAAAGAGTCATTTTTAATATGTTCAATCACTTCATCATAGTCGGAAGGATCAACAATAGTTGTGACATGTTTGAAGTTTTTAGCAGCTGCACGCAACATAGTAGGTCCGCCGATATCGATGTTTTCAATCGCATCCATTTCTGTTACATCTGGATTAGCAACTGTTTCTTTAAAAGGATATAAATTTACAACAACTATATCAATTAAATCAATCCCTTTATCTTTCAACTGTTGTAAATGTTCTGGTTTATCTCTATCCGCTAAAATACCTCCGTGCACTGCAGGATGTAATGTTTTAACGCGTCCATCCATGATTTCATCAAATTGTGTTAAATCTGATACTGATTTAACTGGCACCCCTGCTTCGTCTAGCGCACGTTTTGTACCACCAGTTGAGTATAATTCATAATCTAAACCAACTAATGATTTGGCAAAGTCTACAATTCCACTTTTATCTGAAACACTTAAAATAACTTTTTTCATTTTAAAAATAGCCCCTCTTATCGAATAATGTTCGCAATTACTTTAGGATATAATTCATATTCTAAATGCTTAATGCGGTCTTCAAGTTGTTCTTTTGTATCATCTGGGTAGATGTCACATTGGCTTTGCTCGATAATTTCGCCAGTATCCATACCGCTATCAACAAAATGCACTGTTGTACCTGTGACTTTATCTCCACTTTCATATGCTTGTCCAATAGCATCAATGCCTTTGTATTTCGGCAATAGCGCAGGATGAATATTTAAAATACGTCTTTCGTATGCATCTAATAAATCCGCACCGATTAAACGCATATATCCTGCAAGTACAATCCATTCCACATCTTCTTCTTTTAAAAGTTTAAGCAATTGCTGCTCATATTCTTTTTTAGAATTGAAAGTTTTAGGTAATGTGATATGAACCGGAATATCTAATTTTTCAGCACGTTGAATTGCATAAGCATCATCATGATCTACATATAATGCAGTTATTTCGATATTATTCAATCGACCGTCTTGTACACGTTGTGCGATATTTTCAAAGTTGCTTCCAGAACCTGAGGCAAAAACTGCTACTTTAGTCACGCTTTAACCCCCGTTAATACAATCGGTTCGTCGCTCGCTTCAGTAATTTTACCAATTTGGTAAGCATCAACATTTTGTTCTTTTAAAATACTCAATGTTTTTTCAGCTTCTGCTTCATCAACTACTAATGTAAAGCCGATACCCATATTGAAAATGTTATACATTTCTTCAGTTTCAATGTTGCCTTCTTTTTGCAACCAATCAAAAACAGCTGGTGTCGGGAAGGATTGAACATCGATTTCAGCTGTAACACCTTCAGGCAATGCACGTGGAATATTTTCATAGAATCCGCCGCCAGTGATATGAGTCATCGCATACAATTTCACTTGTTCTTTCACTGCTAAAACAGGTTTAACATAAAGACGTGTCGGTTCTAAGAATGTGTCTAAATAAGATTTACCATTTTCAAACTCTGCATTAAGATCAACTTCAGAGGCTTTAATCAAATGACGTACAAGACTGTAACCATTTGAGTGAATACCGCTTGAAGCAAGTCCAATAATCACTTGTCCTGGTTTTACAGTTGATCCATCGATATAATCGTCTTTTTCAACTGCACCAACCGCAAAGCCTGCTAAATCATATTCACCTTCATGATACATTTCGCCCATTTCAGCAGTTTCACCGCCGATTAAAGCCGTGTTAGTTTCTTCACAGCCATCGCTGACACCTTTAACGATTTGTTCAATCACTTCAGGTACCACTTTATTCGTTGCAATATAGTCTAAGAAATAAAGCGGTTCAGCTCCTGTTGTTAAAATATCATTCACACACATTGCAACAGCATCGATACCGATTGTGTCATGTTTATCATGATCAATCGCAAGTTTTAATTTAGTTCCGACACCATCTGTACCTGAAACTAAAACAGGTTTCTGCATGTTTAATTGTGATAAATCAAACGCTGCGCCGAAACCTCCTAAACCGCCTAGAACTTCTTTGCGCATTGTACGTTGTACATGACTTTTCATACGTTCTACCGCTTCGTAACCTGCATGAATATCTACACCTGCATTTTTATATGACTCTGCCACAGATTTACACTCCTCTTCTCTTAAGTTCTTTTACTTCTGGTAATTGATGATCGACAATTTCGATTGGATAATTTCCTGTAAAGCAAGCATCACATTCGCCTTTTGAATCAAACTCACGAAATACTTCATGCATGCCTTCTACTGAAAGATACGTTAGAGAATCCGCACCAATCATTTCTTTCATTTCTTCAACTGTATGTTGTGCTGCCATTAATTCAGCATGCGTAGAAACGTCGATACCGTAATAGCATGGATCTACTAAAGGTGGTGATGAAATACCCATGTGTACTTCTTTTGCACCTGCTGATTTTAAAGCTTTTACAATGTACTTACTTGTTGTACCACGTACAATAGAGTCATCGATTACAACAACGCGTTTTCCTTCAATCACGTCTCTGATTGGTGAATGTTTCATGCGTACTTGTTTTTCACGCACACTTTGATCTGGTGTAATAAACGTACGTCCGATATAACGGTTCTTTAATAGTCCTTGCTCATTCGGAATACCTGTATACTCTGAAAAGCCTTTAGCTGCTTGTAAAGAAGAATCAGGGACACCGATGACGATGTCAGCTTCAATACCCATTTCACTCGCAAGTTTTTTCCCTAAAGCTTTACGTACATTGTATATAGAGTGTTTATGGAATTCTGAATCGGGACGTGCAAAGTAAACATATTCCATCGAACACATATTATGATTGATATTTGTTGAATAATAATCATAATCGATATCATTTTCACCACTGAAAGTAATCAATTCACCTGGTTCGATATCTCGAATATAAGTAGCACCGATTGCTTGAAACGCACAAGTTTCACTTGCGACACAATATGCACCGTCTACTTCACCTAACATCAAAGGACGTACACCATTGTTGTCTCTTACTGCTGCTAATTGGTTCGTATTCAGCATGACACAGCTGAATGCACCTTTAACTTGATTTAATGCCGCTTTTTGATTGGTTTTAATGTTTGGTGATTTCCCTCTAATCAACAAATGTGCCAGCACTTCTGAATCACTTGTTGTTTGGAATACACTGCCTTCTGATTCTAAGGCATGGCGAATTTGAACTGCATTCGTCAAATTACCATTATGCGCTAATCCTAAATCACCTTTTGAATGTTTGAATAAGAATGGTTGTACGTTGGCAATCTCGCTAGCTCCTGTTGTCGCATAACGCACATGTCCAATTGCATTTTGAAAACCTTGCAATGATTCTAATTGTGCATCTGAAATTGCTTCAGTTAACAAACCCATGCCACGTGCGCCAAACAGCGATTCGCCGTTTGAACACACGATACCAGCACCTTCTTGCCCACGATGCTGCAAGCTGTGCAACGCCATGTAAGTTAGTGTAGCTGCATGAGGATGATTCCATATTCCAAAGACTCCACATTCTTCATTTAATCCGCGGATGTCATACATTGAGGAATTGCTCCTTCCCAAATTTCGTTTAACGTCGACACGTTTTCTTCTACTGTTGTTTGACCGTTTGTGACTTTAAATTGACCATTATCTTTTACTGTTCCGATTTCTTGTGCATTCGGAATATCTAATGTTTGTCCTTCTTTAACTGCGACAATATAACGACCTTGAGATTCACTGAATAATTGAGCATCAGTTACATCTAATTTCGCATCAACACCTAAACCATAGAAGGCGCTGAAACGTGCAAGTGTAATCAATAAGCCGCCTTTGCCGACAGTTTGTACATGAGAAGCTTTTCCATCTCTGATAGCTTTTTTAATTTGTTCGCCTTTTTCTACTTCTTCAGATAAATCTAAAGCTTCTGATTCATGGTTGACTTTGCCATATAATAATTTCTCAAGTTGGCTGCCGCCGAAATCATTACGAGTTTCGCCTACAAGATATAATTTATCCCCCGCATGAGGATGGAAATCATTTAAGTAATCAATATCTTCAATTAAACCGACCATACCTACTACTGGTGTTGGGAAAATTGAAGTACCTTTAGTTTCGTTATATAAAGAAACGTTACCAGATACAACTGGTGTTTTAAGTACTTCACATGCTTCTGCCATACCTTTTGTAGAATCGATTAATTGTTGATAGATTTCTTTTTTCTCTGGTGATCCATAATTCAAGCAGTCAGTCATAGCGAGTGGTGTAGCACCTACTGCAATTAAGTTGCGATAAGCTTCTGCTACGACCATTTTACCGCCTTCATACGGTTGGTTATATACATAACGTGCTTCACCATCAATTGTAGAAGCAATTGCTTTATTTGTACCTTCAACACGAACTACTGATGCTTGCAATCCTGGTTTTACAACAGTATTAGCACCTACTTGTTGATCGTATTGTTCGTATAAATAACGTTTAGAAGCAATTGTCGGATGTGCTAATAATTTCTTGAATACATCATTCACATCTACATTGCTGTAATCATTTTTAGAAGTGTTATGAGCTTTTTCTTCGCCTTCTAAAATATAAACAGGTGCTTCATCTGCTAATGGTTCTACCGGAATATCAGCATAAACTTCATCTTCGTAAGTCAATACAAAGCGATTTGTATCCGTAACTTCACCGATTACCGCACTATCTAATTCATGTTTATCGAATAAATCTAAGAATTTTTGTTCTGTACCTTTTTCAACAACTAATAACATACGTTCTTGTGTTTCTGAAAGCATCATTTCATAAGGTGAAATACCTTCTTCACGAACAGGCACTTGATCTAAACGCATATGCATACCGCTTCCGCCTTTAGCTGCCATTTCTGAAGATGAAGATGTTAAACCAGCAGCACCCATATCTTGAATACCTACTAATTCAGGGAATGTGATAGCTTCAAGTGTTGCTTCCATTAATTTTTTACCTACAAATGGGTCGCCGATTTGAACAGAAGGACGTTTGCTTTCACTTTCTTCGCTTAATTCTTCAGAAGCAAAAGTTGCACCATGGATGCCATCACGACCTGTTTTCAAACCAACATAAATTACAGAGTTGCCAACACCTTTAGCAGTACCTTTTTGAATCATATCGTGATCAATGATACCAACACACATTGCATTTACTAATGGGTTACCGTCATAACGTTCATCAAATTCAATTTCGCCTGCAGTTGTCGGAATACCGATACAGTTGCCGTAACCGCCGATACCAGCAACGACACCGCGTGTTAATGTACGGTTTTGAATTTCGTCTAATTCACCAAAACGTAAACTATTTAATAAATTGATTGGACGGGCACCAATAGAAACGATGTCACGAATAATACCGCCGACACCAGTTGCTGCACCTTGATAAGGTTCAATTGCTGATGGGTGGTTATGTGATTCAACTTTAAATACCACAGCTTGGTCATCGCCGATATCAACAACACCAGCACCTTCACCAGGTCCCATTAATACATGTTCGCTTGTTGTCGGGAACTGTTTTAAAAATGGTTTTGAATGTTTATATGAACAATGTTCACTCCACATTACAGAAAAAATCCCTACTTCAGTAAAGTTTGGCTCTCTTCCTAAAATGTCGACTACTTTATCATATTCTGCGTCAGTTAATCCCATGTCGCTGTATAATTTTTCAGCTTTGATTTCTTCAATACTTGGTTCAATAAACTTAGGCATTTTGTTCCCTCCAACTATTTACCATTGACTCAAATAATTTCACGCCATCTTCTGTTCCTAAAATTGATTCTAATGCACGTTCAGGGTGAGGCATCATACCGCACACGTTACCACGTTCATTCACGATACCTGCAATATCATCGTAAGAACCATTAGGATTATCTGTATATTTTAAAATGATTTGATTGTTTGCTTCTAATGCTTTATACATTTCTTCAGTACAATAATAATTCCCTTCACCATGTGCTACTGGATAAACTACTGTTTCATTTTCAGCATATTCATTTGTGAAAGGTGTTTGATTATTTACAACTTTTAAAGACTCATTACGACTTACGAATAAATGCATATCATTATGCAATAAAGCACCTGGCAATAATCCTACTTCTGTTAAAACTTGGAATCCGTTACATACACCAAGAACAGGTTTGCCTTCTTCAGCAAAACGTTTAACTTCAGAAATAATCGGAGCAACACTTGCCATAGCGCCAGAACGTAAATAATCTCCGAATGAGAAACCGCCTGGAATCAATACACCGTCGAAGCCTTCTAATGAAGTTTCGCGATAATCTACATATTCTGCCTCTGCACCTGTTTTCAATGCTGCATTCAGCATATCTCTATCACAGTTAGAGCCAGGAAATACTAATACTGCGAATTTCATTATGCATTCTCCTTTTCATCGTCTTCGACAACTTTATAGCTGTACTCTTCGATAACTGTATTCGCAAACAATTTTTCACTTAATGTATTTACAATATTGTGTACTGCTTCATCTGTTGCTTCATCTACAGTAAAGTACAATAATTTACCTACGCGAATATCATTAACTTGGTTATAACCTAAGTCATGTACTGCACGGTTAAGTGCTTGTCCTTGTGTATCTAATACTTGCGGTTGTAGTGTGATGTGCAATTCGATTGTTTTCATTATTTAAGTGCCTCCAGTTTATTTAAGAAAGTTTGGTATGTGTCGATAATTGAACCGCGATCTTCACGGTATACATCTTTATCAAAATTTGTGTCGCTGTCTTTTTCCCAAATACGGCAAGTATCCGGAGAAATTTCATCAGCTAATAAGATATCGCCATCTTCTGTACGACCGAATTCAATTTTAAAATCTACTAAGCGAAGGTTAATGCTGTCTAACATTTCAACTAATGCTTTATTAATTTCTAATGCCATTTTTTTCAATTTTGCAATTTCTTCGTCATTTGCAATATTTAATAATTTCACATGGTCATCTGTGATAAGGGGGTCATTCAAGTCATCATTTTTATAGAAGAATTCAACAAGCGGTGTTTCAAATTCATGTCCTTTTTCAAAACCTAAACGTTTTGTAATTGAACCTGCTGCAATATTTCTTACAACAACTTCTAAAGGTATAATTTCTACTGAACGCACAAGCTGTTCAGTTTCTGATGTTTGTTCTATAAAGTGGCTTTTAATACCATGTTTTTTCAGGTGTTCAAAAATAATTGAAGTAATTTGGTTGTTTAGACGCCCTTTGCCGTCAATATGGTCTTTTTTAGCACCATTTCCTGCTGTCACTTCATCTTTGTATTCAACTCTTAATACGCCATCTTCATCTGTTGAAAAAATACGTTTTGCTTTTCCTTCATATAATAATGACATTACTTATTTCCTCCTTTAAAGGTTGTTAACATTTCTTGTTCTGTTTTATCAACATCATCTGTTAACACTGTCATATGTCCCATTTTTCTTACTGGTTTTCTAGATGCTTTACCATAAATGTGCACGTGCCATTCAGGGTGATCTCCAAATTTATCTTCTAATAAATCTAAATCTTTTCCTAGCAAGTTCATCATGACTGCGGGTTTTAAGATTTCAATTTTTTCAGGCAGCTTTTGACCTGTCACAGCTAGAATATGTGTGTCGAATTGTGAATAATCACAAGCTTCAATAGAATAATGTCCTGAGTTGTGCGGACGAGGTGCGATTTCATTAACATAAAGGTCATTATTTTTATCGATAAAGAATTCCACAGTAAAAGTTCCGACAAAATGTACTTTATTTTTAATTTTATCTACTTCGTTTCGAGCTTCATTTTCTTTATCAGAACGTGCTGGTACGATTGTTTTAAAAAGAACTTGGTCGCGGTGTTCGTTTTCTTGAAGTGGGAAATAACTAATTTGACCGCCATTTCCGATAGTAACTGTTAGTGAGACTTCTTTATATAAATCTAAAAATTGTTCAGCTACACACTCTTGGTTTTCGACAAGAGTTTTTGCTTCATTCAAGTCATTTTCATCACGAACTAATATTTGCCCTTTTCCATCGTATCCGCCAAAACGTGTTTTCACCATAAATGGATAACCTAATTTATCAACTGTGGCATCCAAATCAGAAGGTTTAGTCAACTGTGCATAAGGAACAATTTTAGTTCCAGCAGATTCTAATGTTTGTTTTTCAGTCAAACGGTCTTGAAGTAATTGGATGGCTTGATAGCCTTGGGGAACATTGAATTCTTCAGTTAATGCTTTCAATTGATCTGCAGCAATATTTTCAAATTCATAAGTAATGACGTCTGAAGCTTCTCCTAATTTTCTTAAAGCATCCATGTCATCGTAAGCAGCGTTAATAAATTCATGTGCTACGTACTGACAAGGGGCCTCAGCATCAGGGTCTAAAACGATAACTTTAAAGCCCATTTTTTGAGCTGATTGCGCCATCATTTTACCTAATTGTCCGCCGCCGATAATTCCTATAGTGGCACCGAATTTTAATTTATTGAAGTTCACTTTGCATCTCTCCTACTTTGTCTACTAGTGATTGCTGATACTCTTCTAATTTCTTACGTACTTCATCACTTTTAATGCTTAAGATACGTGCTGCAAGAATACCTGCGTTTTTAGCTCCTGCCTTGCCGATTGCTGTCGTAGCAACTGGAATGCCGCCTGGCATTTGCACAATAGATAACAGTGAATCTAATCCCTTTAAGCTTTTTGATTCAATAGGAACGCCAATAACAGGCAATGTTGTCATTGAAGCAACCATTCCTGGTAAATGCGCTGCTCCGCCTGCTCCTGCAATAATGACATCATAACCATTTAGTCTGGCTTCTGTCGCAAAGTCGAACATTAATTTCGGCGTACGATGTGCAGATACTACCTTTTTATCGTACGGAATTCCAAATTGGTCCAACATCTGGCAACTTTCTGACATTATATTCCAGTCAGAAGAACTGCCCATAATAACTGCCACTTTCAAATTGAACACCCTTTCAATTATTTGAAATTTTAATCAAGTAAGTTGTATATTACAGATATAGCATAACAAATCAGGTAATGCTTTTTCAATCAAAAATCGAACTTTCGACAGTTTTTTTAAAGAAAATTACGTAATTATACGTAAATTCGTTAATTTACACTTTTTAATCTTTGTTAAAGTTCGAAAAATATTTAGGAGGAATTTACACATGGTTGCAAAAATTTTAGATGGCAAACAAATTGCCAAAGACTACCGTCAAGGATTACAAGATCAAGTTGAAGCGTTAAAAGAAAAGGGCTATACGCCAAAACTTTCTGTAATCTTAGTGGGCAATAACGGTGCAAGTCTTAGCTATGTAAAATCTAAAAAGAAAGCTGCTGAAAAAATCGGTATGATTTCAGAAATCGTACATTTAGAAGAAACAGCAACTGAAGAAGAAGTATTAAACGAACTTGAACGTCTGAATAACGATGATAGTGTGAGTGGTATCTTGGTTCAAGTTCCGCTTCCATCACAAGTAAGCGAACAAAAAGTACTTGAAGCCATTAATCCAGAAAAAGACGTTGACGGCTTCCACCCACAAAATATTGGTAAATTGTATATTGATGAACAAACATTTGTGCCATGTACACCGCTTGGCATCATGGAATTATTAAAAAATGCCGATATTGATTTAGATGGTAAAGATGCAGTAGTAATCGGCCGCAGCCATATCGTTGGTCAACCTGTTTCAAAACTATTGATTCAACAAAATGCAACTGTAACTATCTTGCATTCTCATTCAAAAGATATGAGCAAATATCTTAAAGAAGCAGACGTCATAGTCAGTGCAGTAGGCAAACCAGGATTAGTTACAAAAGAAGATGTTAAAGAAGGTGCTGTTGTCATCGATGTTGGTAATACGCCTGATGAAAACGGCAAATTAAAAGGTGATGTTGAATACGAAGACGTTAAAGAAGTTGCGGGCGCTATCACACCAGTTCCAGGCGGAGTTGGCCCAATGACAATTACGATGGTCTTAAACAATACTTTATTAGCTGAAAAAATGCGTCGCGGTCTTGAATAACATAATTTGAAAAATAAAAAGAAAATGTATGAGGGATCATTTTGATTTTTATTTATTAAACTAAATTGAAACAAAAAGAGAGGTGCTTACAAAAATGTAGGCATCTCTCTTTTAAACTATTGATTACCATTTGATATTTTCAACTGTGTCATCATCTAATGATTTCACAACTTCAGTAACTAACTTCACTGCATTCAAATAATCTTGTTTATGCATAATCGAAACATTTGAGTGCATATATCTTAAAGGTACACCTATAACAATTGACGGAATACCATCCTCTACAAGATGGATACTTCCGGCATCTGTACCGCCGCCTTGTGTAGTACCCCACTGTACTTCAATCCCTTTGTCTTTAGCTACCTTTTTAATATGTCTGCGCAAACCGACATGTGCAATAATTGTTGCATCCATGAAAACAACTAATGGACCTTTACCCAGTTCAGATTGCTCAGTTCCACCTTTCATTCCAGGTGTATCATATGCAATTCCTACATCAACAGCAATCGCCAAATCAGGTTTAATTTTATGTGCTGCAACTTTAGCACCACGCAATCCAACTTCTTCTTGCACTGTCGCACCAGATACAAGATTTATATCAATCGCTTCATTTTTTAAATTTCTTAATACATCTACAGAAAGTGCACATCCGAAACGATTATCAAAAGCTTTAGCTAATAAATAATTTTCATCTGCCATCACTTCAAATTCAGAGTATGGTGTTATCATATCTCCTAAATCTATTCCTAATTTTTCTGCTTCTTCTTTTGAAGAAACACCAATATCAATAAACATATTTTTTATATCCATCGCTTTATTTCTCTCTTCAGGTGCTAACACATGAGGTGGTTTCGACCCAATTACTCCTCTGATTTCGCTACCATCTTCTGTTGTCACAGTCACTTTTTGTGAAAGCATCACTTGACTCCACCAACCACCGGCAGCTGCAAATTTGATAAATCCATTTTCGTCAATATCAGTCACTATAAATCCAACTTCATCTAAGTGTCCTGCTATCATCAAAGTTTTATTCCCATTCGCCGCTTTCTTTTTGCCGAAAATTCCGCCTAAGTTATCTTCGATCAACTCATCAGATACAGGTGTAAGATAATCGCGCATCGTTTCTTTAACTTGCATTTCATGCCCTGCAATCCCATTAACATCTGTTAACTTTTTTAATAATTGATTCGTTTCGTCCATTTTCAAATCCCCTTTCATTTTATTTAATATTAGCAATTTTAAAATATAAATAAAAGCAGACAAGCCTATAACCAGGACTTGTCTGCTTTTATTTAAGAATGATTTTTATTTTTAATTAAAATTAAACTTCTACACTTAAACGTGGAATGAATGTTTCGAAGTGGATACGAGATTTGTCTACTCCCAATTCATATAATTCATTCACGATAGATTTCAAGAATGAGATGCCACCGCAAATATAAATTTGTGTGTCATCTGTAACATACGGTTCTAAATCTTCTTTAGTAATATAGCCGTCTGCCTCTCTATCATGCAATGTGTACTCTGCATTATCATATTCAGCTGCAAAGTTAGCTAAACGTTCTGCAAAAGGCACATCAGAAATATCGCGTGTATTTTGGATGAATTGTACACTTGGAGAGTCACCTTCAACTGATTCTTCGAACATTGATACTAATGGTGTTACACCAATACCTGAACCTAAGAAAAGTTGTGGTTTGCTTTCTTCATGTAATCTAAACGCACCTACAGGAGCAGTTAGATTAATGTCATCTCCAACTTTGAATTCATCGTGAAGAATAGTAGAAACTTCACCTTCATTATCTTTTGTTACATCGCGTTTTACTGCAAATGTAAGTGTATCTTTATCTCCGCCAACGATTGAATAGTGACGTTTTGCTCTGTATGGCAATTTTTCACTACTTACATCAACAGTGATATATTGACCTGGAATAAATTGACTTAAATCATATTCATCTGAAGAAACCGTAAATGCTTTAATATCAGATGCTACATTTTCGATATTTGTAAGTTTAAATGGTTGGAAACCGTCCCATAACATGTTGTCATACATTTCTTTTTCTACATCGATGAATACATTCGCAATTTCCCAATAAGCATTAATCCAAGCTTGAATAATCGGATCTTCTTCATCTAAACTTAAAACTTCCATAATAGCAGCGATTAAATTATCTCCAACAATTTTATATCCAGCTGGAGGTACTTGTAATGCACAGTGTTTATAAGCAATTTCTCTGACAACAGGCATAATTGAACCTAAGTTTTCAATATTTGCTGCTGCAGCTAATACAGTTTGTGCTAAGGCAGTTGATTGCAAACCTTTTTTCTGGTTGGTTTGGTTAAACATGTTACGCAATTCAGGATGTTCGTTGAACATTCTATTATAGAAGAATGACGTAATTTCAACACCTTTATCTTGTAACACTGGTACTGTTTGTTTGATAATATCTTTTTCTTGTTCAGTTAACATTTAACTTCACTCCCTCTTCGACTCAAATTAATCATAATACTGTTTTGTCGAATTATAAACATTTAAATCTCAAGTTCACACAATAGTCAAAAACATCAACAATTTTAGACACAAATCTATTACTTTTTATATACATTTGTCTAATTTTAAAACATTGACCTTAATATAGTTGATTGTTTACGATATCTAAAATTCTCAAACCTCCTCTCATCACTAGGATTACGACTTCAAAAAATTTTACGTGTTTTTAATCTAATTTTCATAATTATCATTTAATATTGTATGTATCATAAAGATTAGGTCCATAGTATGATGTGACTTAATCAATAAATCGTTATAGTATAAGTATGAACTAATACGTAAGCCATAAATTCGGAGGTCGATAAAAATGCACAAATTGTTACAGTCTTTATCAGCACTTGGTGTTTCAGCAACACTTGTTACACCGAATTTGAATGCTGAAGCTACTGACAACTCTGTACCTGAATTAAAAGGCGTTGAAGATGCTATCATTCAAAAAGGTGAAAATTACAACTTATTGAATGGAGTCAGTGCTTTTGATAAAGAAGACGGCGATTTAACTGATCAGATTAAAGTCAAAGGAAATATTGATACTAATAAAATCGGTAAATATAAAGTTGAATATCAAGTAATTGACTCAAATGGAGCGAAAGAAATTTCAGAACGTTACATAGAAGTCAAATAATAAGAATAAAAATTTAATAATGGTTTGTTATATTTGTTTTTTGGCGCTATCGCTTACACCCCTTAATTGATAAGGATTCTCAACTATAGCGTCTATTTTTGTGTGAATTGCAATTTATGTCAGTATTCACAAAATGGACACATAATTTTAACAAATCTGTGAAAGCCCGTCAGTCCTAGTGTCTATTGGGCTTTCTTTTATTTTTTCAAAAAAAGTTTCCTTCACCCACTTGTAAATATCACGTAATATCTTAAAATTATTGTTAAGCCCTACAATTGTAGTATTAGGAGGTCAATAAAGTGTCAAAAATCAAGTCTTTGCTTCTATTGTTTGGCTCGTTGATTTTACTCAGCGGTTGTCAAAATATGGAAGTACTTAACCCAAAAGGGCCAATGGCAAGTAGTTTAAAATGGCTGATTATTTATTCAATCATTTTCATGCTTGTTATTGTTGGTGTTGTGTTTGTACTATTTGCTGTATTTTCTTATAAATACCGTTATTCAAATACCACTGAATCAGGCAAAATTCATCACAGCACATTGTTAGAAACTATTTGGTTTATCGTACCATTCATTATTTTATTTGCTTTGGCTATACCAACAGTCAAAACATTATATGATTACGAAAAACCGCCTGCTAGCGACAAAGACCCAGTCGTTGTTTATGCAACAAGTGCAGGTTTCAAATGGTTCTTTGCTTATCCAGAGCAAAAAATTGAAACGGTGAATCATTTAACGATTCCAAAAGATCGTCCAGTAGTATTCAAATTGCAATCTATGGATACTATGACAAGTTTCTGGATTCCGCAACTTGGCGGTCAAAAATATGCTATGACAGCGATGACTATGCAATGGACTTTAGAAGGTGACAAAGAAGGTACATACCGTGGACGTAACTCTAACTTCAACGGTGAAGGCTTTGCTCGTCAAACTTTCCCTGTTCATGTTGTAAACAACTCTGAGTTTAACAAATGGGTAGATAAAGCTAAGAAAAAAGAAGTTCTTAAACAAGATACTTTCGATAAACAACTTTTACCTACAACTAAAAACCAAGAGTTGACATTCAGCGGTACACACATGGCATTTGTAGACCCAGCTGCTGATCCGGAATATATCTTCTATGCTTATAAACGTTTCCACTACACACCAAAAGATCCTAACTTCTATGATGAAAAAGAAGGCGTTTTAAGCAAACCAGATGCAAAATATCCAGCAAGAAAACCTCATGTCACTAATGTGATGTACACACGTCATGGTATGAAAGAAATGATTTTACCAAACAACAAACCATATGATAACGAATTCAAGAAAGAAGAATCTCATAATATGGACGAAATGGAAAAAGCTCATAAAGATGCAAAAGATAAAAAAGCATCTGAGTTAGAAAAGAAAAATGATGGAGGTGAACATTAATGAATTTCCCATGGAATGAATTACTCTTTCACGGTAACTGGATGATTACAATGGCGCAAATTGGTGCTCCTTTCCTAGTTATTGGTGTCATCGCAGTAATCACATACTTTAAATTGTGGAAATATCTGTACAAAGAGTGGTTTACAACTATTGACCATAAGAAAATTGGTATCATGTACCTGCTTTGTGCAATCTTAATGTTCGTCCGCGGTGGTATTGATGCGTTATTAATGCGTACTCAATTAACTATTCCAAACAATACGTTCTTGGAAGCAAACCACTACAACGAAATTTTCACAACACACGGTGTTATCATGATTATCTTCATGGCAATGCCTTTCATCTTCGGTTTATGGAATGCAGTTGTTCCATTGCAAATCGGAGCACGTGACGTAGCCTTCCCTGTTATGAACAATATCAGTTTCTGGTTGTTCGCAGGCGCAATGTTATTATTCAACCTTTCATTTATCGTCGGTGGTTCACCTGCTGCAGGTTGGACAAACTATGCACCACTTGCTGGTGAGTTCAGTCCTGGTCCTGGTGTCAACTACTACTTACTTGCGATTCAAATCTCAGGTATCGGTACGTTAATGACTGGTATTAACTTCTTTGTAACGATTTTAAGATGTAAATCACCAACAATGAAGTTTATGGAAATGCCAATGTTCACAGTGACAACATTCATCACTGCTTTAATCGTAATCTTGATATTCCCAGTGTTCACAGTTACACTAGCGCTTATGACAATTGACCGTATTTTCGGTACACAATTCTTTACAGTCGCAAATGGCGGTATGCCAATGTTATGGGCGAACTTCTTCTGGGTATGGGGGCACCCTGAAGTATATATCGTTGTTCTTCCGGCATTCGGTATCTTCTCAGATATCATTCCAACATTTGCACGTAAACACTTATTCGGACATAAGAGTATGATCTGGGCAACAGCTGCTATTTCATTCTTGAGTTTCTTAGTTTGGGTCCACCATTTCTTCACAATGGGTAATGGTGCTTTAATCAACTCATTCTTCTCAATCTCAACAATGTTAATCGCTGTTCCAACCGGTGTTAAAATATTTAACTGGTTAGCCACACTATATCAAGGCCGAATCAGTTTCGAATCACCAATGCTATTCTCATTAGCATTTATCCCAACATTCACTATCGGTGGGGTTACTGGTGTAATGCTTGCGATGGCGTCTACTGACTATCAATACCATAATACGTATTTCTTAGTAGCCCACTTCCACTACACATTAGTTTGTGGTGTTGTGTTCGCTTGTTTCGCAGCTCTTATCTTCTGGTATCCTAAGATGATGGGTTACAAATTGAATGAACGTTTAAACAAACCATTCTTCTGGTTATTTGTAATTGGATTCAACGTATGTTTCATGCCTCAATTCATTCTTGGATTAGATGGTATGCCACGTCGTTTATACACTTACATGCCTTCAGACGGTTGGTTCATGTTAAACGTAATTTCAACAATCGGTGCGTTAATGATGGCTGCAAGTGTATTATTCTTAGTTGCTAACATCATCTACAGTCACTTAAAATCACCACGTATTGCATCTGGTGACTCATGGGGTCTTGGACGTACTCTAGAATGGAGTACTGCTTCATCAGTACCACCTGTTTACAACTTTGCGATCATTCCAGATTGGGATGACTTAGACACATTTGTAGATATGAAAAAACAAGGTCGTCACTACTTAGACAACCATAACTATAAAGATATTCATATGCCAAACAACACACCTGTTGGTTTCTTCATGGGTATCTTCATGACAATCGGCGGATTCTTCTTAACATTCGAGACAATCATTCCAGCAATCATCTGCTTAATCGGTGTATTCGGTTGTATGATTTATCGAAGCTTCCAAGAAGATCACGGTTACTACATTCCAGCTTCTGAAGTAGCTGCTACTGAAGCAAAACTACGTGAAGCTCGCGAAAAAGAAAGGGAGGCTGCAAGTCATGCATGATACAAACACTATTGATGCGCGTTCGCATGAAGGTAATTTGAACAAGTTTGGCTTCTGGATCTTCCTAACAGCTGAATTCTCTTTATTCGGTACTCTATTTGCAACGTTGCTTATTATGCAACATGCTGGTGATTACGCACACAAACTAACAACTGATTTGTTTGAACTGCCATTAGTACTATTGATGACATTCGCATTATTGATTAGTTCATATACATGCGGTATCGCAATTTACTATATGAGACAGGAAAAACAAAAATTGATGATGATTTGGATGATTATCACAGTTGCACTTGGTGCTGTCTTCGTTGGATTAGAAATCTTCGAATTTGCGCATTATGTTTCTGAAGGCGTAACACCGCAAATCGGTTCTTACTGGTCAAGTTTCTTCATCTTGTTAGGAACTCACGGTGCCCACGTATCATTAGGTATCGTATGGATTATTTGTTTATTAATTCAAGTGGCAACACGTGGACTTAATGAACATAATGCTCCAAAATTATTTATTGTAAGTTTATACTGGCACTTCTTAGATGTAGTATGGGTCTTCATCTTCACTGCAGTATATATGATAGGGATGGTGTATAGCGGATGAATACAATCGTAAAACATACAGTCGGCTTTATAGCCTCTATTGTTCTGACACTACTCGCAGTTTTCGTGACTCTTTACACATCATTGACACTCAATGCTAAAATTACAATTATCTTTGGGTTCGCATTTATCCAAGCTGCACTTCAATTATTAATGTTCATGCATTTAACTGAAGGTAAAGATGGACAAGCGCAATCATTCAAAGTTATATTCGCCATTATTATTACTCTTGTAACTGTTATCGGTTCTTACTGGGTAATGGTTGGCGGACACAGTGCACACATGTAATATAAAACTTTATACTACAAGAAGCACAAAAAGCTGGTGAGGCATTTGCCCCACCGGCTTTTTTTACATAGAATATAAGGTATAGAACACATTAACAAAATACAATTCACATTGGAGGATGTTATAAATGTCAACACCAATAATTATAGATACAGATCCTGGTATTGATGATGCAGCTGCAATCAGCATTGCACTTAATCATCCTGATTTAGATTTAAAAATGATTACTACAGTCAATGGAAATGTAAATATCCATAAAACTACAAGCAACGCATTGCAATTAAAAGCATTTTTCAACAGCGATGTTCCAGTACATCAAGGTGCAGCTACCCCTCTTATCAATCAACCTGTCGATGCTGAACATGTTCATGGTGAAACGGGAATGGCTGGTTATGAATTCCCAGAAGCAAATTATGACTTATTAGATTCAGAAAATGCTGTTAAAGCTATGAAAGATACTTTATTAAATTCAGACGAACCCATTACTTTAGTTCCTATTGGTCCATTGACTAATATCGCTTTATTACTAAAAACATATCCTGAAGTGACTGATCACATTAAAGAAATCATACTAATGGGCGGAAGTGCTGGCAGAGGAAATGTTACCCCTGCTGCTGAATTCAATATTTACTGTGACCCTGAAGCTGCAGATATTGTTTTTAATGCGCATATTCCCATTACAATGGTCGGTTTAGACGTAGCACGCGGTGCTAGCCTATCATATGATGCAATAAATGAATTACAAAGTCAGAATAAAACGTCTAATATGCTTTATCATATGTTCAATCATTATCATGGAGACCAATTCGGCAAAGGCATTGCAGTATATGATGCCTATACCATCCTTTATTTACTTCATCCCGAAAACTTTACAGTAGAAGATGCAGCAGTGAACATTGAGTTAACGGGCACCTATACTAAAGGAGAAACTGTAGTAGATTTTAATAGCAAAACAACAAATGCCAAAGTAGTCCTTTCAGTTGATAAATCTAAATTTAAAACTATGCTTTTTGATGCATTATCATATGCTAAATAAGACACATATTTAATAAAAGCACTATCATACTATATGCTATAATAATCTTAAGTTAAGAAAAAAAGACGCAGGTTGTGAAAATGTTGAATTTAAAAGAAGAACGTCATCAATTTATTCTAAAAAAACTAAAGCAATCCAAAAGTGTATCCGTCAAAGATTTATCAGAAGAAATGCATGTGGTGCCTATGACAATCCGTAGAGATTTGAAGGAACTTGAACAAAAATCTTTATTGGTTAGAGTACACGGAGGAGCTGTAGATTCTACAACTTTCTACGATGAATTGGCAAATGAAGAAAAGCAACAATTAAACAGTGAGAACAAACGTGTTATAGCTGAAAAAGCCAGCCAATTAATTCGTAACGACGATATTATTTTTATTGGTTCAGGCACTACAAACGAAGCTATTTTTCCATACATCAAAGATTTGAACTTACATATCATTACCAATTCGCTCTTTATATTTGAACAATACAAAGATATAGAAAATATGGATGTGGTTTTAATTGGTGGAAGATATCGAAGAAAAACCGGTTCGTTTATAGGACATTTAGCAATTTCAATGCTCAAAAATTTACACATAGATAAAGCTTTTATCGGGGTAAACGGTATTATGGATGATGAAGCAACAACAGCTAATGAAGAAGAAGGAATTGCGAATGAACTTATCTTAAGTCAATCTACAGAAAAGTATTTAGTGTCAGACAGTTCTAAGTTTAATACACGCGCATTTACCCCTTTTTATAAAATCAGAGATTTAGATGCTATTATTACAGATAAAGAAATATTTCGAGAAGTCGAAGACTATTATAGTAAGCTCACTAAAATTTTATAACACTATTAGAACATAAACGCACATTTCAGATGTGCGTTTTTTTATGTCTAATTTATGAATAATAAGTAGCAAAACCATATATAAACGCCTATGTATCAATATATCCTCTTTATAAAATTGACATACTTATAAGCAAAGTGTATATTCTATATGAGAACAATTTCAAACATTTTCGAACAGGAGGATTTATTATGTCTATTGTTATTCATAGCGATGCACAATCACAAGAATTAAAAGATTTTATTCTAAAATCATTAGCTGATGCAGATTACGAAATCGAGGATTTATCAGCAAGTAGTTCAGCAAAAACAATTGATGAAATTACTTTTGAGGTTACTAAATATGTTCAAGAACATGAAGGTACTAAAGCAATTATTATTGATAAATATGGTATTGCGCCTTTTATTCTTGCTAATAAACAAAAAAACATCATTGCTGCAACTGTTTCTGACGAGCAATCAGCAAAAATGACGCATAGACACAATAATACAAACGTTATCGTTTTAGGCAGTGAAGTTGTAGGTAAACTTAATGCTTTAAACTGTGTTAAAGCATTCTTAAAAGCTGGATACGACGCTGGACGTCATCAAATCAGAATTGATATGTTGAATTCTTTATGTTAATAGGAGGATATTAAGATTATGAAAATAGCTATTGGTTGTGACCATATTGTTACTAATATTAAAGCAGAAGTTGCTACTTATTTAAAAAATAACAGACACGAAGTTATTGATGTCGGGACTTACGATTATGTACGTACTCACTATCCTATTTATGGTACACGTATTGGTGAATTAGTTGCTAATGGAGATGTAGATTTCGGGGTTGCTTTATGCGGTACTGGTGTAGGTATTTCAGCTAGTGCAGATAAAGTACCTGGAACTCGTGTCGCACTTGTTCGAGATGCTACAAGCGCTCGTTTAGCTAAAAGTGAATACAATTGTAATATTATTGCAGCTGGAGGCATGGTTACAGGCGTTGATCTTATTAAAAATATCGTTGATACATTTGCTGAAACAGAATATGAACCAACTCCAGAAAAAGAAGCACTTATCAAGGTCATGAATGAATCATTAAAACCAGAAGATGTTCATTATTCACACGAAATGTTCGATGGTTACTTAAAAAAATGGGATAACGGAGAATACCACGACTAATGACTTTTAAATTATTAACCGTTACATTAAACCCAGCAATCGACATCAATTACCCTATTAAAAATTTTGAAGTAAATACTGTTCAACGTGCTTCAGAAGATTACAAATCTGCTGGAGGAAAAGGAATTAATGTCGCACGGGTAGCTAACGAACTAGGACTTTCTGTAACTTGTACAGGAATTATCGGCGGTAAATTCGGCGAATGGCTTACTAATAATTTAGATGAAACAAATATCAAACACGATTTTACTGTTTCCCCCGCTTCTACAAGACTTTGTATCGCTATCAACAGTGAAGGTAGTCAAACAGAAATTTTAGAAAGCGGCGCTTTACAACCAGAAGAAATTCAGACACGATTTTTAGATCATTTCAATACCATTGTATCTAATTATGATTTAATCACAATTTCAGGCAGCTTACCAAAAGGCTTCCCAGAAAATTATTACGTTAAATTATTAGAAATTGCACATAAACAAGGTATTCCTGTGTGCTTAGATACTTCTGGAAAAGTACTGAATTATACAGTAACACATTCAACGCACTGTCCTCCCCTGCTCATCAAACCAAATGATGAAGAAATTAACGAAATTACAAGTACAGATAATTTAGATTTAGCTAATCAATTATTAGATGAACGCTTAGCTCATATACCATATATTTTATTATCATTAGGTAAAAATGGTGCGTTATTGCGTTATAAAGACGAAGTTTACAATATTGATATTCCTAAAATAATTGCAGTAAATCCAGTAGGTTCTGGAGATAGCAGTTTAGCTGGTTTCAGTTATGGACTTTCACAAAGTAATAGCTTTGATAAAGCAGCCAAATTTGCTATGGCAGCAGGAATTTCAAATGCATTAGAAGCAAGAACTGGACATGTTGATTTAGATAACTTTAAAAAATTTAGTAATCAAATAATTATTGAAAAGGTGGCAAAAACCTCATGACAAAATCCATCAAACCTTTATTAAATGACAAAAACTACATCGCTGCATTAGCAATCGACCAACGTGGTGCTTTAAAACGTTTATTAGGAGAAGATGCTAAAACAGAAGACTTAGAACAATTTAAAGTACATGTTTCTGAAGAATTAACTCCTTACGCTTCAAGTATCTTACTTGATCCTGAATACGGTTTACCAGCAACAAAAGTACGCGCTAAAAACTCTGGTTTATTACTTGCTTATGAAAAAACTGGTTATGATTCATCAGAACCAGGTCGTCTTCCTGACTTATTGAATGTTTGGTCTGTTAAACGTCTTAAAGAAGCTGGCGCAGATGCTGTAAAATTATTAGTATATGTAGACATTGATGAAGATAAAGCAATTAACGATCAAAAAGAAGCTTTCGTTGAACGTGTTGGAAGCGAATGTGTTGCTGAAGGTTTACCTTTATTCTTGGAAATCGTTTCTTATGATGCTAACAATGCTGATAGCGGTTCTGAAGAATATGCTAAAGTTAAAGCACATAAAGTAAATGAAGCAATGAAAAAATATTCAGAACCACGTTTTAATGTTGACGTATTAAAAGTAGAAGTACCTGTTAATATGAACTTTGTTGAAGGATTTGGTGAAAAAGCATTATTCACTAAAGAAGAAGCTGTTCAAGCATTTAAAGAACAAGCAGCATCTACAAACTTGCCTTATATTTACTTAAGTGCTGGTGTATCTGCTGATTTATTCCAAAAAACTTTATACTTTGCTAAAGAAGCAGGTTCTACTTTCAATGGTGTATTATGTGGACGTGCAACTTGGAGAGGTGCTACTGATCACTTTGCTGAAGGTGATGCAGCTGTTCAAGAATGGTTCCGCACTGAAGGTAAATCAAATATCGAAAGTTTAAATAAAGTATTAGACGAAACTGCTACACCAATTAAATAACAAAAATAATGTTTTTTTGACTTAAACCACCAATCATACTAAATGGTTGGTGGTTTTTTCATATATACAATAAGTATCGGTTGGTGCTATCATATGATTTATAAAATAAATCTTAAAGAGAAAAAAGGATTTTTTAAATGGCAATGATTGCACTTATTATTTTTATAATGACACTTATTTTTATAATATGGCAGCCCAAAGGATTAGACGTTGGCATTACAGCAATTATTGGAGCCTTACTTGCCTTAATAACAGGTGTGGTTTCTATTCATGATTTAGGTGAAGTGACACAAATTGTCTGGAACGCTACCCTTACATTTGTCGCATTAATTATCATTTCACTTATTTTAGATGAAATCGGTTTTTTCGAATGGGCAGCTCTTCATATGGTTCGTGCTTCAAAAGGTAATGGTATCCGTATGTTTATTTATATCATACTTTTAGGTGCCTTAATTGCAGCTTTATTTGCAAATGACGGTGCAGCTTTAATACTGACGCCTATTGTCCTTGCTATGGTAAGACATCTCAACTTCAATAAAAGGTATATATTCCCATTTATTATTGCTTGTGGATTTATTGCAGATACAACCTCATTACCTTTAATTGTAAGTAACTTAGTTAATATTGTATCCGCGGATTATTTCAACATTAATTTTATTGAGTATTTCCTCAAAATGATAATCCCAAATCTATTTTCTTTAATCGCAAGTATTTTAATTTTATTTCTTTATTTTCATAAAAGTATTCCTGACACTGTGGATATTTCAAAGTTATCCCCTCCCGAAAGCGCGATTAAAGACACACAATTATTTAAATTATCTTGGTTAGTTATCATTTTATTACTCAGTGGTTATCTTATAAGTGAGTTCACAGGTATTCCGGTTTCTATTATTGCAGGCATTATAGCACTAGTTTTCCTTTTATTAGCGAAAAAATCAAAAGCTGTAAATACTAAAGAAGTTATTAAAGGGGCACCATGGAATATTGTTGTATTTTCAATTGGAATGTATCTTGTTGTTTTCGGATTAAAAAATGCAGGCATTACGACACTACTATCAGAGATCATAAATCAAATTTCGCAATTTGGTTTATTTTCAAGCGTAATCGGTATGGGCTTCTTATCTGCAATTTTATCTGCAATTATGAATAATATGCCTACAGTCATGATAGATGCTATAGCTATTAACCAAGCACATGCTTCCGGATTAATTAAAGAGGCACTTGTATATGCAAACATAATCGGCGCTGATTTAGGGCCTAAACTTACCCCTATCGGTTCTCTAGCAACTTTATTGTGGCTTCATGTTCTTTCACAAAAAGGCATGAAAATTTCATGGGGCGTTTATTTTAAAACAGGAGTTATTATTACCATACCTGTCTTACTCGCAACATTGATAGGATTATATATATCGATGTTATTATTTTAAACAAGGGGTTTCAAAATGAGCCATAATACAATTTACTTTATTTGTACTGGAAATGCATGTCGAAGCCAAATGGCTGAAGGTTATGCTAAAGATATATTAGGAGAAAATTGGAACGTTTATTCAGGTGGAATTGAGTCGCATGGTGTCAATCCGTTAGCAATCGAAGCAATGAAAGAAGACGGCATTGATATCAGTCATCAAACTTCTGATAAAATTACTGAACAAGATTTAAAATCTGCCGACCTAGTTATTACATTATGCGATCATGCTGATAAAAACTGTTCTGTTGTTTCTTCTAATGTACAAAGAATGCATTGGGGATTTGAAGACCCAGCAGGGAAAGATTGGTCAAAATTCCAAGAAGTGAGAGATAATATAAAAAAACGTATTCAATATTTTAAAGAAACTGGATGTTAACAAATAAAGCCTCGGCAGTGCCAAGGCTTTAAACATTAATATTATTTTCCATAAATATCTAATGAAAGTGCTTTATACCATTTTGCACTATCTTTGATATAACGTTTTTGTGTTTCGAAATCAATGTAGAATAATCCGTAACGTTTGTTATATCCATTTGACCAACTGAACATATCTTGTAATGACCAAACAAAGTATCCTTTAACATTAACACCATCAACGTACGCACGTTCAATCTCATCAATGTGTTGACGGATATAGCCAATACGATCTTCGTCATGAACTTCTCCATTTTCTTCTAGAACATCTTTATAACCTAAACCATTTTCAGTGATATAGATTTTTTTGTAATTTGGATAGTCATTTTTAATACGTAAAATCATATCATATAATCCTTGAGGATAAATGTACCAATCCCAGTCATTTGTCGGAATAGCTTCATTTTTAACTACTTCACCAATACCTTTAACTCGGAAAACAGAAGTTCCTTTGTCACCAGTACCATTATGGTGAATATAGCTTTCTTGATTATGATATTTAATCCAGTTACTTTGGTAATAATTAATTCCTAAGAAATCAAGTTGAGGAGCTGCTTTACGCATTTCTTCTAACTCTTCTTCACGTATATCTAATTTTTCAAATTCGTCTCCTAAAATTTCACGAACTACTGTTAATTTTTCAGGAGTATAGTAACCCAAGAAAGTTCCGTCTAACATAAAACCGTTCATGAATATATCATGCTTATATGCGGCAATTTGATTCAGCGGTTGATTGTCGATGCTGTAAAATTGCGTTAAAGCATGAATTAAGCCGATTTCCCCTTCGTAACCTTTAGATTTGAAAAGGTTAACTACTCGGCTGTGAGCTACGATTTGATTATGTTGCGCTTGAAGACATTTTAAAGTATTGTATTGCTCACCAGGCGGGAAGGCACCTGTAATGTATTGTCCTTGAACATAAGCAATAGGTTCGTTGATAGTCATCCAATGTTTTACAATGTCATGATATTCATCAAACACTAACTCAGCAAATCTATCAAATGCATCAAGTTGCGCTTTATTTAACCAGTCTCCTTTTTCAAAAAGCGTTTCTGGTGTATCAAAGTGATGTAATGTCACATAAGGTTCAACGCCATATTTATGACAAGTTTCAAAAACATTTCTATAGTATTCTATACCTTTAGGATTAACTTCTCCTGTTCCATCAGGTATAATTCTAGACCATGCTACTGAAATACGGATACCTTTAATACCATATTCAGATGCTAAGCGAATATCTTCTTCATAACGATTGTAGAAATCACTTGCTGGATCTGGAGAAAATCTCCCTTGTTTTTCTAAAAATCCGTCCCATAAAGCTCTACCTTTACCGTCAACAGTACTAGAACCTTCAACTTGATACGCAGCAGTTGCCGCACCTAATACAAAGTCTTTAGGCAATTTACTCATTATAATGTCTCCTTTTTTATTTAGAATCTTCAATATGATTATTTCACACACAAATGGTGCCCCTTACCGCTTATGCAAGTTCATGATGTCGTGGGTAATGCAGCAAGGGGCAATATTTGTGTACTTCCTGAATATTATTTTTGGTTTTCGTTGATTTTTTCAAAAATCAATTTCATTGCGCCTTCTCCATCTCGAGTTAAGCCAATGTATTGTTTACCTGTCGTTGGTACTAAAACTGCACCATATTGATCTGTGTATTTTCTCATTTCGTCTTTCATCGCATCCATTTGAGGTGCAAGAATTACAATATCCATATCTTTAATTAAGTCCATATCCTGACCATATGCACGTGCTGTTGCTTCTAATGGAATGTCATTATCTTTAGCATATTTATTTAAGCTATTTGCCAAGATACCACTTGTTCCACCACCCGCACATACAACTAAAACATTTGTATGTTCACGTGAATTGTAATCTGGAGTATTTTCTTCCACTTCTACAGGAGCAGTTGCAGCAGCGCCTGCTTCAGCACCAGCAACAGCAACTCCGCTTGCTTTCGCTAATTCGATTTCACGTTCTTCATCTAATTTCAATTTGTCATACGCTTTTACAAATGGGAACCAAATTGAAAAGTCTAAAACTAAGATTATGGCAATTAATAATAGTGATAATACTGAGAAGTTTGATGCCATATAGATACCAATTGGACCTGGAGTCGGCCATGGTAAGAAGTGCATAAATCCGTTCATTCCTAAATTATCTACGAAGAATTTTAAGACCCATGAGTTTAAAATTGGTGTAATAATGAATGGAATCATAAATACTGGGTTCAAGATAATTGGTGCACCGAATAATAACGGTTCATTTACCGCAAAGGTTGTCGGGATAAAGGACGCTTTACCCACCGCTTTCAGCTCCGGTGATTTACACAACAACATGAACATATAAGGAACTAATAACGTTGCCCCTGTACCACCGATAAGTGCAACAAAGTCTTGAGTTGATTGTGTTAATGCATAATGTGCATGTTCACCTGCTCTGAATAAACGTAAGTTTTCAACTTGGTTATTGTACATAATCGCGATTACAGCCGGACCTACAACTGATGGTCCATGTACACCGATAAACCAGAAGAAAGCCATAAATCCAAAGATGATCGCAAAGCCTAAGTAACCGTTAGCGGCTCTGAATAATGGAGATAATAAATTAGTAACAAGTTCTGCAGTATTACCTTTAGAAAATGCTCTTACAACAATATCTACAATCCAGAAGAATGATACTGAAAATGCAAAAGGAATCATATCTTTAAATGCCTGTGCAATGTTACCTGGTACTTGAGGCGGCATTTTAATTGTGATATTTCTACCAATACAGAATTTGTAAATATTAGGTACAATAAATGCTACTAAGAACGCTGCGATTAATCCTTTAGTACCTAATAATTCGATGCTGATACCGTCTTTAATAGGTTTCACAGCTAAAATCAATAATGATGATTCAGCTGCTACAAAAGTTGAAATTACGTTAATTTGGTTCGTTTTTGGTAATTTCAAATTTCGATTGTCTGTTAATGATTTAGTAACAGTACCTGCCATGAATACAGCAAGAATCCCCATTGTAAAGTTGTAAACTTTCATGATGATATCTTCAATATTTTTCGGCCAATGGAAGCCCCAAACGTTCGGTACATATGCTACTAAGATAAATAAAGATGAAAATAGTACTACTGGCATTAAAGCCACGAAACCATCACGTATTGCAGATAAATAAGGGTTAGATGCAATCTTTTCAAAAAATGGCTTCATTTTTTCAATCATTTTGATAATTTTATTCATGCTGTCACCTGCTTATTGTTGTTTTAAATCATGTAGTTGTTCATAAAGATCAATCATGTAATTTGCTGCATCACGTAATGCCATTGTTGTCATCAAATGGTCTTGACCATGTACCATGATAAAACTAATATCAGATGCTTCTCCGGCTGCTTCTTTTGCTAACATTTGTGTTTGTTCTTTGTGTGCTTCAGTGATGAAATCATTTGCTTCTACAATATGTTGACGGGCTTGTTCGAAGTTGTTATCTTTAGCAGCAGCTAAAGCAGCCATAACCTCACGACGTGCATCGCCTGCAATTGCTACGATTGTAAAACCAATCATCATATTTTCTTCTTTGTTGCTCATGGTATTTCCCCCCTCATGATGTTGTGTGTAATAGTATTATTTATCAACGAAAACGAACCTCAACGATCAATATTCAAAAATATAATCGCAGCATTTATTTGTTCGTTAATGTTCGTTTTTGTTCACAATAATAATGTAACTTTTCCCTATGGTATAGTCAATTCAAAATTCAAAAAATTATCTAGTTTGCAATAACTTTTGACAAATAAAGTACATAATATGTAATTAAAATTCTCATGTCCTATCTTTCCATAAAAAAACTGCCTAGGATTTCTCCTAAGCAGTTGTTCAAACTATAATTTTTAATTGTCTTTTTCATTAGATAATAATTTACCGGTTTTAGCATCATAGCTGAATTCATGTTTATTATTACCTTTTTGTAAATCTAAATCATAAACAAATTTACCTTGGTCATCATCTTTAGAGAGTGACCATTCATGAATATCTCCATCAAAATCATTTTGGGCTTTTTTAATAATATCTTTATAAGACTTGAAATCTTTGTATTCAAATGATTTATTTTTATCATAATCGTCTTCTTTTTCAGTAGATTTATGCATTAATTTGCCGTCATTATCATTAATTACAACTTCGGCTTCTTCACCTTGTTTTTGTAAATCTACTTTATATGCCCATTTACCTTGTTCTTTTTCGAACGAAATTTCTTTTACTTCTCCATCATATTCTTTCTTAGCAGTTTTTACCGCATCTTCAGGCGAAGTTTTAATATCATTCAATTTAATTGTTTTACTGTTTTTACCTGTTTCAGAAGTACTTGAAGTATCACCAGACTGTTTTTGTTCTGTTTTGTTATTATCATTATCTGATTTTTTACCTTCATCACTTGAACCGCCTTGACCGCAAGCTGCTAAAACAACTCCAGAGGCAAGCAGTAATGATAACATTTTTGTCTTCATATCAATTCCTCCTCGTCTATTAATTATCTACCCGAATGTAAAGGAAATATTAAGAAAAGATTTGGAATTTTGTGTATGTCTACATAGTAAAACTATACTTTCACTTATTTTTGTTTTTTCAAAGATGAATAACTAGATTCAAACAAAAAATCAACCGACATTTTGTCGATTGATTTTTTTTATTGGCTTCTTCACATTAGGAGAACGTTGATGGAGCATATTTACATAAATATGATGAAGCATTTTTTCGTTTTTACCAGTTTTATTTTGATAATTATTACCCATTACCACAACATAATCCTTATTAAAATAAGAAGTCAGTTGTTGACCGAAAAACACCCCATTCAGACGATGTTCTTGTCCGTTTGAATAAAATCCATATCGATAAGACCCTGGATATTCTTTAGTTTTAACACTATAAAGTAATGGATCAGTCACTTGTTTAGAGAAAATTTTATAATTTTGTAAATCAATGACTAATTTTGCAACATCTTTAGGTGCCATATATAAATTTCCAGCTCCATAGTATTGATCTAGAAACTCAGGCTTTTGGAAAATCTTCATATTATTATATCCCTGTGCCATATAAGGTTGGAAAGTTGTGTCGTTATAAAAAGCGGTTCTTTCTAAATCATATGGCTTCGCAAAGTTATCATTAAAATATTTTGCATAAGATTCTTTTGTAACAACTTCTATTACGCGTGCCAAAACAATATAATTTCCATCATTATACATATGCTTATGATACATACCAGGCTGAATACCTTCATTTTGCATCCATTTCGATGCGCCATCTATGTCATGAATTTGACTTGTAGCTTTATATTTTTTCAACCCTGTTCTATGAAGCATAAAGTCTTTTAAATAGAGTGGTTTGCTCGTCTTAAACCATGGAAGATATTTTGTGATTGGATCATTTATATTCACTTTTCCTTCAGTTTCTAATTTTTTCAACATCAGGCCAGTCGTAAATTTTTGGGCAGAGCCAATCAAATACATTGTATTTGGAGAAGCTTTTTGGGCGATATCAAAATCTTGAAAACCATAACCTTTATTCAACATAATTTTACCTTGATGATAGATGACAATGGTGCCGTTGAATTTTTCTTTTTTTAGATATTTATCTATGTTTTTATAAACCGGTTCTTTTTTATTTACAATTGTTTCATAATCAACATCTTCTTTTGCGATACGTCCCGATATTTTCTTTTCATTTTTATCATTCGGTTGAACATGATTATGACGGTTTAATCCATAGGTTATAACAAATACAAGTGCAACAACAGCAATTACAAAAATTAGAATTCTCTTCATATTTTCCTCTTTTTTGTACCGGTGTTTTCATTTGGGTAGTCATTCAATCAATACATTCATCAACTAGGATAAATAAGTTGATTTAAATTCAGTCACCACTTTGTTTAAGTCCCCTACATTTAACGAAAAGTAAACTTTGATTTTAGGTTCTGTTCCAGAAGGTCGTAATGCTATAAAACCTTCTTCAAAAATAAAACGAATCAGATTCGCTTTCGGTAGAACCGTAGCACTTTGTTCACCACTATCTATATCTGTAATTAAACAAGTTTGGTAATCCTCAACTCTTTTTACTTTCAACCCGCAAATTTCATTAGGTGAATTATTACGGAAGTCTTCAAGTAAATCATCCATTTTTTGACGTCCAGTTAGTCCCTCAAATTTTGGAGAAATCGTACAGTCTTTATATATACCAGTAACTTTATAAATTTCAGTTAACAAATCTTGGAAATTCATTCCTTTTTCTGTTAATTGATTTTTATATTTTACAACTAACGGTATCATTTGTATAGCATCTTTATCTCTTGAAAATGGGGCTGCTAAATAACCATGACTTTCTTCGTATCCTAAAACCAGTTCATCTTCTGAGTTCTCTTTGTTTTGAAGAATTTCAGAGATATATTTGAATCCAGTTAAAACAGTATTGTTTTCAATTTCTAATGCTTGTGCTAAACGATCACTTGCTGCACTGCTCACTATAGATTTCACCATATATAAAGGTGTATTTTTATTTTTTGATTTAATGTTCTCATAACGTAACTTTAATAAAATCAAACCAATTTCATTACCATTGAAATAACGATACTCCCCATTTTCATAACGTTCAATCATGCCAAAGCGATCAGCATCAGGGTCAGTGGCTAAAATAAGTTGTGCATTTTCTTTATTTGCTAAGCGCAAGCTATAATCAAAAGCTTGTTCTTCTTCAGGATTAGCATATGCTACAGTTGGAAAACTGCCGTCTGGTTTAGATTGTTCTTCTTCAATCACATAATTGCGATAACCTAAATCATCTAGTATTTCAGATAATAGCGGCAAACTTGTACCATGTAAGCTAGTAAGTACAACTTTATCTTTTTGTGATGGAATGTTTTTAACAAGAGCTTCAACAGAATCACGATATGCTTTGCTTACATCGCTGGCTAAATACGTAATCAAACCTTTATTTAAACCTGTTTCAAAATCTCCCCCATCTAACTCAAGAGGATTTTCAATTTGATTAATATAACTGCTCAACATTTCAGAAGCTTCAGGAAGTAATTGACCTCCATCTGCACCATAAACTTTAATCCCATTATATTCTTTAGGATTATGGCTGGCTGTTATCATAACACCGGCATCAGCATTTAGATATCTTACCGCAAATGAAAGTTCAGGTGTGGAACGATAACGGTCTCCTACTATTGTATGTACACCATTTTCTGCTAATATTGCAGCAATTTCATGAGCAAATTCTTCAGATAAAAATCGTGTATCAAAATGAATGACTACTTTTGAATTTGCTTTATGTTCTTTAAGATAGTTAGCTAAACCTGCAGCTACTTTGCGTACTGTAAATGCATTCAAACGACCAGGTCCTAAACCTAATAATCCTCTGATACCAGCTGTGCCAAACGCTAATGTATCTTCAAATCCTTCATCACGAATTACATCGCTTTGTTCATTATAAAAATCTGAAACTAAACTTTCCTCAAGTTTATTTTCCCAATTAACTCTCATTTTTATTCTCCTCTCAGACCTCTTAATTCGTTCTATTTTTTTCTAACAGATCAGAGTATTTTCAACATTTCTATTATATCTTAACAAGAAAATTAAATCATTATTGAATCAACAAAATCACATTTAAGCCATATTAATTAATCTACATTCCCTACTAAGATGGTCAGTTAAATAACCGTTTTTATTAAAATAATGTAAACATTCAAATTAAACCTCTGATATTCTTTAGTATTGTAGAAGTTTGTGAAATAATAGGTTGTATTATAAGTTTGTAATTTGACCATAAGCGTATTAAAATATATGGTTATAATGAACAGATTTAGAAGTGATTGCCGTTTGTTGTGTAAATAATATTATGGCAATTGTTGTGTATACAAAATTAAAACCAGGGGTAAAAATAATGAACAAAGTTTTTAAATATTTTTTAATTTTACTCTCGCTTGTCCTGGTCATTATTCCTATCATTTTTGCAGTGATGCTTTTAAAAACATCTCAAAATGCCATTAATACTTCATTTAGTGGTGACAACACTGATAGAAAATCAAATTTGAGAAGTGAAAAAGTAAACCCTTCTAAAGATCCTGTTTCCATCTTATTTTTAGGAATAGATGATAATAAAGGAAGACGAGAAAATGGTCAATCTACGGAACATTCAAGAACAGATGCAATGATTTTATCTACACTTAATCCTGACAAAAACCAAGTAAGAATGCTAAGTATCCCACGTGATACAATCAGTTATATTCCAAAAGTAGGATACTATGATAAAATAACGCACGCTCATGCTTATGGCGGTCCTGTTGCAGCAATGGATTCCGTAGAAGCTACATTAAACGTACCTGTAGATTATTATGTACGTGTGGATATGGATGCGTTTGTTCAAGCCGTAGATGAATTAGGCGGTATTTATTACGACGTACCATACGATATCAATGAACCTAACACAAATGATGACGGTCGTATCAAAGTGAAAAAAGGTTACCGCAAATTAAACGGCGACCAAGCTTTAGCTGTGGCTCGAACTAGACATCAAGACTCTGACTTGAAGCGTGGTCAAAGACAAATGGAATTGATTAAAATTCTATTTAAGAAAGCCCAAAAATTAGATTCAGTTAATAAATTGAACAATTTGGTTGAAATTGTAGGAAAGAATTCTAAACATGATTTATCAAATAAAGATATACAAGCCCTACTAAGTACATATCTTCCATCTGATCTTAAAATTAAAACTAATCAATTAAAAGGCGATAACGACATGCTGAATGGTATTTATTATTACAATCCAGACATGAAAAGTATTAAGAAGTTCTCTAATTTATTGCGTGGAGATTTAGGTTTATCTAAGATTAAAAATGACAATGAATTCTTGAATCAACGTGTCATTGATCAATATGGTGAACTCGTTCCACTAACTGAGATTGATAAAAGCCTTCTACGCAAGAATCAGCATGACACTTCTAAAGGCAACAATGATTCTGATGTTGATGAAGGTAATAATGATAACCAAAGCCAAGAGCAAGATAATAATCAGCAAGATAATCAGAATCAAGGCAATCCGAATGATGGGTCTCAACAAGACCCGAATGCTCAACAAGATCCATACGGATATAATCAAGACCAACAACAAGCACCTGATCAATCACAACAAGGAAACCAACAGCCTGATATGAACAACAGTCAACAAGCACCTTCTAATCAAGGGTATTATTAATTATAGAAGGGAGAGAACATGATGACACGAAAAACATATGAAAAACTTAACAATATTAATGGAATGTTTGGTATTTTAGAACAGCAAATCATTCATAGTAAAGATATGGCACACTTTCGCAATGAATTTTTCTATGTAAATCATGAACATCGCGAGAATTACGAAGCATTACTTCTTTATTATAAAGACAGTGTAGAAAATCCGTTTATCGATGGTGCTTGTTATATTGTCGCACTTCCAGAAATATTCGATCGTGTAGACGTATTCCAAGCTGAATTACCATTCTCATGGGTGTACGATGAAAATGGTGTTACAGAAACCATGCAACAAATCAGTGTCCCTATTCAATATCTTATTGCTGCTGCTTTAGAAGTAACAGATGTAAATATCTTTAAACCTTCCGGTTTCACAATGGGAATGAACAATTGGAACATTGCTCAAATGCGTATCTTCTGGCAATATACTGCTATTGTAAGAAAATATGCTCAATAAAAATTTATCGCTGTAAATGCAACAAATCGAGTGCATTTACAGCGATTTTTTTGTATCCTTGGAAAAACTGTTAAAACTAATTGAAACTTAAAAAGGATGATGACTATGTATAAAATTGCCAAAAGCAAAAAAGAATTAAATGACTGTTTCGAACTTAGAAAAGAAGTTTTTGTAGATGAACAAAATGTTCCTCAAGAAAATGAATTTGATGAATATGAAGATGAAGCTACTCATATCATTGTATATGATGTTAATCATAGACCTATTGCAGCTGCAAGATATCGTTCATATCAAAATAAAGCGAAAATTGAACGCGTTGTTGTTGTTAAAGATCAAAGAATGCATGGTATCGGCCGTAAATTAATGCAATTTATTGAAGAAGAAGCTCAAAAAGATGGCTTTAAAGAAGCAATATTAAATGGACAAATTCAAGCTCAACCTTTTTATGAATCTTTAGGTTATCATCCACAAGGCGAAATATTTTTAGAAGAAGCAATCGAACATATCGAAATGCAAAAGCAACTTTAACATTTTCAACAAATACAAGAAAAAGGACTTTGATTATAAGTCCTTTTTCTTTTGGAAAATCAACATAAAAATCTAACAATTTATCAACCGAAGAATTTCATAATGAATTTAAGATATTAAGGTTTGATTACAAAATGATTAAAAAGGCTAATCTAAGACTTAAGAAGTATTATACTGTATGAAAATGATATATTACATAGTAATTACAAGTCCTTATATCCTATCATTTAACCAAACTATCATGTGTTAAGTCACTTTGAATTGGATATATAAACTTGGAGAGTCTGTTTACATACAGCGATTCTGTTACTTCTATATCACGTTATATATTTTCTGGCGTTACACCGTACCTTTTAAGGTAATGATTTACAAACTTCTTCGAGGACAGAAAATACAACTCGAAACGTTTGTCTACAGACTGTAATATATCCAAAAATAATATATGGTAAAAAAGGAGTAGTTTCATGTCTAAAAAGTTTCATTACAAAGCACCCGCTATCATAGCACTCACTATTGCAGGCACTGCAATCACTACGCATCAAGCTTTTGCAGATAGTTCAACTGGAACTAATACAAACACAGACAGCAATCGTACTGCAGATCAGACACAACAACCGACTAATCAAACGAAAAGCACTCAAGTTCAAACGAATGATTCAAATAATAAAGTTGCAGGTACACAAGCATATAAAGATCCTTCTCAAGTACAACCTGTTAATGATAATCAAAATTTGAACTATGATTCAAAACTTGAGGATTTAGATTCTAAAGCAGACAATAGTAATGTTACTGCTGCAGGACAAACTTCTGATGAGCAGCCATCAAATGTATCTAATACATCTGAAGACAATTCTACAAATACATCTCAGCAACCTGAGCAATCAGCAAAAGACGAGGTTCAAAATCCGACAAATCAAACTAATGTTGACAATAATCAGGCTCAACAAAGTACAAATGATGCAACAAAACCTCAACAAGAACAAGATGCTGTTCAACCACAATCTAATGAAAAAACTTTAGATAATTCAAATGATCAACAAAGTAATATTGAACAAAATAAAGACCAAATAGACAATACAGCGACTGTAAACCCAGAGCAACAAAAGTCTGAACAATCGAACAAAGAAGCGGTACAACAATCTGTACAATCAGAAACTGCAAATACAGAAAGCAAAGCCGCACCTAAATTAGCTATGCGCTCTTTCGCTGCACAACCGACAACTAATACAACTCAAAAACTAGCAGTTCAACCTGCTGCTCAAACGGCTAAAGCACCGGCAACTGCAACTGCTAAAACAGCTGCCACTTCTTCGTTACCGAAGTATAAACCAGCTGTGAACTCATCTATTAATGATTATATTCGTAAAAACAACTTTAAAGCGCCAACTTATGAACAAGATATTTCTCCATATCTTCCTAAAAATGAATACCGCTACGGCAAACCAGAAGGTATTGTAGTTCATGATACAGCGAATGATAATTCAAATATTAATGGCGAAATTAGTTATATGAAAAACAATTGGCAAAATGCCTTTGTACATGGATTTATCGATGGAAACCGTATTGTAGAAACTGCAGATACTGACTATCTTGCATGGGGTGCTGGTCCCGTTGCTAACCAACGTTTCATCCACATCGAGCTTGTGCATGAACATAGTTATGATGGTTTCGCTCGTCAAATGAATAACTATGCCGACTATGCAGCAACTAACTTACAATATTATGGTTTAACACCAGATAGCGCTGAATACGATGGTCAAGGTACAGTTTGGACTCACTATGCCATTTCAAAATATTTAGGCGGAACTGACCATTCAGATCCACACGCTTATTTACAAGCGCATAACTATAGTTATGATCAGTTATATGATTTAATTAATGAAAAATATTTAATTAAACAAGGAAAAGTAGCACCTTGGGGTACTACATCTAGCACAACAACAAATACATCAAACACACCAAAACCATCAACAACACCTTCTAACTCACAATTAAAAGTAATTCCTGTTGATTCAATTGGTCGTGTTGCAGCTAATAACCATGGTGTATATACAACTGTATATGACAAAGCTGGCGTACAAAAACCTTCAGTTAATAACAGAACATATCGTTTAACTAAAAAAGCTTTATTAGGCGATAAATCATTCTATTTAATTACTGACTATAATAAAAATACTAACGTGGGATGGGTTCAAACTAGTGATATCGACTACCGTGTTGGTAAACCTGTCACAGCTAATACAACAACATATTCTGTGCAGCCAGGCACAAAACTTTATCACACACCTTGGGGTTCTGAACTTCAATCTATCGGTTCAGTAACAGGAACAGGCGCTCAACAGTTTAAAGCTCAAAAACAAACTGAAGTCGGTACTTCAACATACGTTTATGGTGCAGTGAATGGTAAAAACGCTTGGGTTGATAGTGCAAAATTATCAAAATATACTGCACCAAAAACTGCTACTAAAACTGTTGCAGCACCAAAAACACAAGTTAAAGCAGCTAGCACTACAACACCATCAACAACTAAAACTGCAGCTAAACCTGTTGCTAAAACTAATACAGCAACTAAAACTGCGGCTAAACCTGTTGCTAAAGCTAATACAGCAACTAAAACTACTGCCAAAACTAATGTTGTAACTAAAGCTGCAACTGCAGTTAAAAAAGCAGTTCAACCAACAGCTAAAGCAGCAACTACAGCTAAACCTGCTGCCAAAACAGCGACTAACACTGCTGTTAAACCTGCTGCGAAGACAACAACTGCTACTAAAGCTAAGAGTACTTCTCCACTTAATCAAACTGTTGTTGTAAATAAATTAGGACAATATGTTTCTAATCAATATGGTTTACGTGCTTCAGTTTATGATGCTAAAGGTTCTAATGCAGCTAAGTATTTAGGTTACACTTACGACATTTTAAGAGAACGTAATCAAGATGGTACACTTTACTATCTATTACAAAACAATGGGCTTACAACACCTCTTGGTTGGGTGAATGCTAAAGATGTGAAAGTTGTAAATCAAAGTAACGCTACCCCTGTTTCAACAAAATACAATGTTAAACAAGGCAGCAACGGACTTTATACAATGCCTTGGGGTACTTCAAAACAACAAATTGATAATTTAAAACAAACTAATAGTGCCTTCCAAGCATCTAAACGTAAAATAGTTGATGGTGCAGCTTATGTTTACGGTACTGTAAATGGCAAAACAGGTTGGATTGCTGAAAAAGATTTAGTTCAATCAAATGCTAAAGCAGCGACTACTCCTGTTAAAGCACAACCTGCTACAGCATATAAACACAACTATATCATCGCAAATGCTGGAAGTAATTATTATAATGCGCCAAACGGTAAAGTTTTAGGTTCATTAAGAGATAAATACGGTAATATCATTTCTGTATATGAAAAACAACTTGTAAACGGTGTTACTTGGTATCACGGAACTTTAGCAAATGGTACTGCAATTTGGGTTAAAGCTGCAGATGTTCGTGACACGTTAACTAGAACAACTACTTCTAATTATTCATTAAACCAAGCAGCTAATATTCAATCTAGCTCACCTTGGCCACCACAGGTTCAACACACACCTGGCAAATGGGTAAATGCGACTAAAGATGAAGTGAAAACTGCAATAGATCCAAAAACTATAACTGAAGATGCTACACAAAAATACCAATTCTTACGTCTAGATAAAGCACAAAATCTTTCAACAAGCAGTGTTAACCAATTGTTGAAAGGAAAAGGTATCTTAGAAGGACAAGGTGCAGCATTTGCTCAAGCTGCACAAAAATATGATATTAATGAAATCTACTTAATATCTCATGCTTTATTGGAAACTGGCAATGGTACATCCGAACTTTCAAATGGCGGATATGTAGATAATAATAATAAAGTTGTTACAAACAGCAGCAAAAAATATTACAATATGTTCGGTATAGGCGCAATTGATACTGATGCTGTCCGTGGCGGATTCAAAACTGCTCAAAATTATGGTTGGGACACAGTAAGCAAAGCAATTGTCGGAGGCGCTCAATTCATTAAAGATGCTTATATTAACCAAGGTCAAAATACGTTATATCGTATGCGCTGGAACCCAAGTTCACCTGGCAACCACCAATATGCTACTGATATTAACTGGGCAAGCCATAATGCAACTCGTATGAAAACAATGTATGATTCTATTGGTGAATCAGGTAAATATTTCGATGTAGATAATTATAAAGGCTAAACAACTACAAAAGGAACGCTCTTCAAGTTGAAGTGCGTTCCTTTTGTTTGCCTAAAATCACATGTCATACCTATGTAAAAACAACTTGTGCTTCTATCAATTATATGACTATATGACAAAACTTTTTTTATTCAATTTCACTAATAGTTCGTTTAATTGTTTAACATCATCTTCAGACAACTTCTCACATCGTGCTTCTATTAATTCTTGACGTGCTTCATTGATCTGGTTAATCAAAATACGTGATTTGTCTGTAATTTCTAGTTCCTTGCATCGTAAGTCTTGATGTGATTGATGACGTACTACATAACCAAGATTGACCAATTTTTTTATCCAACGAGAAACAATAGATTGTTCCTTCCCTACTTTCATTGTTAAATCAAATTGAGACAAGCGATGATACTCGTTAAGGGTTCTCAAAAGTTCTATTTGCTCTGTTGTTAAATTTGCGCGTTGTCCAAAACGTTTGTTTACTATAATCAAATCATTATTTGTAACAGTAATTTGTTGTTCAAGTTGTTTATACATAGCTGACTACTCCACTCATTTTAATTATTTATATTATGAACTACATCGCTACTGAAGTAAAGAGTTAATAAATTTTTAGAGTTGCACAAGATTTATTTCGTTATTTTAAACTCAGTCAGACAATCTCATTATTTAATTGAAGTTTAATTCAAACCAGTAATTCATTATTTTTTGAGCTGCTTTCAGATTAAATACATCTATAATTCATCAAATTTAAACTTTCAACATCATTTAAGTTATAAAAGCAACAAAATATACGACACTTTGCATCAAAAAGTTGTTTATCTTGCAATTTACTATAAATATGTAATACGTTAGGGATATCCTAATTATTTAAAGGAGATACATATCGTTATGCACAAGACACTCGATCATCGCGATTATTTTTTCGATAATGCACGTGCGTTTCTCATATATCTCGTGGTACTTGGTCATCTTATTAATCCTTATGTAGAAGGCCATAAGTTTATGGGATCGCTATATTTATTGATTTATAGCTTTCATATGCCCTCTTTCTTATTTATTTCAGGGTATTTTTCAAAAAATGCAGGTAAACCTGGCCACCTAGAAAAAGTAGCTAAAAAATTATTAGTTCCCTACATCTGTTTTTTCTGTTTCTTTTCAGTTTATTATTATTTAACCGGAAAAAGCAGTAATTTACAGCTAGATCCATTTAATCCTGTATTTGCTTTATGGTTTTTACTTACACTATTTATGTTCCATGTTATTTTAGTTATCGTAAAAAATTATAAAGCCTATTATGTAATGCCTATTGCCATTTTAGTGGCAATGTTTGCTGGTTTTTCTTCTAATATTGATGGTTATATGAGTTACTCTAGAACAATCGTCTTTTTCCCGATTTTTTATCTTGGTTACTTAATGAACAAACATCAAACTATGATTTTGCGTAATAAAAGATGGTTGCCGATATCTATTTCGATATTAATAGCATTTTATGTCATTTATACGATACATCCGATTAATCCTGATTGGTTATTAGGAAGCTCTCCTTATAGTTCATTAGATGGCAAAAATATATTCAGTCCGCTCAAAAGGCTATTATTATACTTTATTATCTGTATAACGATGTTTTCTTTTATGAATTTGATGTCATCCAAAAAACATTTTTATACCTATATAGGTCAGCGCACAATGTATGTTTATTTATTACACGGCATAGCAATCGGTGTTATTCGCGGATTCGACCTTTATCCATTTAAGGATCCGATTTCGATTTTCACTTATATCTATTTATTCGTTACATCTGCTATTATTGTTTATGTATTATCTACAAACTTTGTAGCAAAATGGACAAATCCAGTTATCAATTTAAAATCACCTTCAAAATTTGTACCTTAGTTTTAACAGCTGGCTCATATTCTGTGAGTCAGCTATTTTTATTTTATTCTAAAATTTCTTATCTTCAGATAACTATTCGATTTTTTGCCATTAAATATGATAAGATGAAATTTATATACATATCGAAGTCAATAATAGAGGTGTAACACAGTGAAACTATCTTTAAATAACCAATCTAAATTTTTACGTGCTCCAAGTATTCGTCAATTTTCAAGTCGCATTAAAAATATCCCTGATTGCATCAACCTTACTATCGGACAACCCGACTTTCCAATGCCTGATGTTGTAAAAGAGGCATACATCGAAGCTATTAAAGAAAACAAAACAAGCTATTCACATAATAAGGGTTTAATGGAAACAAGAACAGCGATTAGAAACTATTTTAATCAACGTTATGCTGTTGATTATACAGAAGAAGAAATTATTGTTACGAATGGTGCAAGTGAAGCAATTGATACAGCATTAAGAAGTATTTTAGAGCCTGGCGATGAAATTATACTTCCAAGTCCTATTTATGCAGGTTATATTCCTCTTATTGAAACCTTAGGGGGCAATCCAGTTTACGTAGATACGACAGAAACTAATTTCAAAATCACACCGGAAGCAATTAAAAACAATATTACACCAAATACTAAAGCTATTATGCTTAATTATCCAACTAACCCAACAGGCGTAATTTTGAGTCATGATGAAGCCGCTGCACTTGCTGAAGAATTGAAACAACATGAAATCTTTATTTTAAGCGATGAAATCTATGCTGAGAATACTTTCAAAGGGCAACACACTTCTTTAGCAGAATTTCCAGAAATTCGAGATCAACTACTCTTAATCAGTGGATTAAGCAAATCTCATTCTGCAACTGGGATACGTATCGGCTTTTTATTAGGTCCAGAATATTTAATAGAGAAACTAACATTTATGCATGCCTATAATACAATATGTGCAAATGTACCTGCACAAATTGCCACTGTAGCAGCATTAACAGACGGTAAAGATGCACCTAAAAAAATGAATGAGGCATACAAAGCGCGATTGGCTTATTTGAAATCTCGTTTATTAGAAATGGGCTTCAAATTAGATGCTGAACCTGAAGGTGCTTTTTACATCTTCCCTAGCTTAGCACCATTTGGAATAGACGATGATTTTCAATTTTGTGTAGATGCTTTAGAAAAAGGCCATATCGCCATGGTACCTGGCTCTTCCTTTACAGATGCCGGCAGCGGCCACGTTCGTATTTCATATGCATATGATTTAGATACAATAAAAGAAGGAATGGACCGTTTAGAAAGCTTTTTAAATGATTATATTAAATAAATAATAATAGCGAGAAAGTATCCTGATTTAAGATACTCTCTCGCTTTTTAAATTCCAATGTAAATTATCAAGATTAATTATTTCACTATACTCTAGTTAACTCTACTAAATTTCTACGCTATCAATTTTAAAATTTAAAATCCATTAAGATTCCGCTAAATTTTTATCCACAAAAGTCTGCATCAAGTTATAATAGTTTGATTTTTCATCTTCAGTTAAATTTAACTAATCAACGACATGTGTTGAAATATCAGAAAATTCCTTTTTTAAAGACGTTCCTTCTCCAGTCAAACGAAGCACAACTTTTCTTTCGTCTTCTGGGAGTCTCATTCTTTTAACTAAGTTTTTCTTTTCTAATCTTTTTACAATTGGACTGATAGTTCCAGAATCTAAATGCAATTTGTCACAGAGTGTTTTTACATATATTTCTTCACTATCTTTTATGTAAGATAATACAATATAATTTGGAAAACTAATATTATACTGCTTTAAATATTTGTTAAAGCGATTCACAATTTCTTTAGTTGTAATGTAAAAAAGAAAGCACAAGTCTTGATCAAATTTGCTATTCTGATTATTAGTCAATATATTCCACCTCCATTTAAATATATTCAACTTTTCAATGAATGTCAATATAATACTTTAATTTTTAAAGTAATTTCATTCTGGTTTTTTATAATTTGTTTAATTTAAGCAACTATTTTATTTATTTAATTGATTGCATATTGAGATAGATGTTTTCTATCATGTTTTCTTAAAAATATAAACGTGTACTTTTAAATCACATTAATAAAATTATCAAATATAATTTATTAATAGTTTGTAAAATATTCAAAATAATACAGACTAAAAAAGCTCCCTTTTCAGGGAGCTTAGATTATATATAATTTCTTTAAATATTAAGGGAATTTAGGGAACTGATCAAAATCAGGTTTACGTTTTTCTTTAAATGCATCGCGACCTTCTTTTGCTTCATCAGTTGTGTAGTAAAGTAATGTTGCATCCCCTGCCATTTGTTGTAAACCAGCTAATCCGTCTGTATCAGCGTTCATAGCTGCTTTTAAGAAACGTAAAGCAGTTGGAGAATGTTGCATCATTTCTTTACACCATTGTACTGTTTCGTCTTCGATACGATTTAATGGTACTACTGTGTTTGCCATGCCCATATCCAATGCTTGTTGTGCATCGTATTGGCGGCATAAGTACCAGATTTCACGTGCTTTTTTATGTCCAACGATTCTTGCTAAATAGCCTGAACCATAACCTGCATCGAATGAACCTACTTTAGGACCAGTTTGACCGAATTTTGCATTGTCTGCAGCAATTGTTAAGTCACAAACAACTTGTAATACGTTACCGCCACCAATTGCATAGCCTTTTACCATAGCGACAACTGGTTTAGGAATAACACGGATTAAACGTTGTAAATCAAGTACGTTTAAACGAGGAATTTGGTCATCACCAACGTAACCGCCGTGACCACGAACTTTTTGGTCTCCGCCTGAACAGAATGCTAAGTCACCTTCACCTGTTAAAATAATAGTTGAAATGCTTTGATCATCACGTGCACGTGAAAAAGCATCCATCATTTCTTGAACAGTTTTAGGTGTGAATGCATTACGAACTTCTGGTCGATTAATCGTAATTTTAGCGATACCTTCAAAAAATTCATATTTTATCTCTTCATATTCTTTAAGTGTTTCCCACTGTCTAGTCATTTTGCTCCTCCTTATTTAAAAAACCTATTACTATTATATCAAATTGTTTTGCATCTTCCACATGAACTGTATGTCCTGCTTGCGATACAATATGCACTTCGCAATGCGGGATGACATCTTCCATCTTTTCTGCAATGTTTACAAACTTTTCATCTCGTTCACCGACTATAATACAAACAGGAATAGAAAGTTCATTCAATTCCGGCCATAAATTAGGCATATTACCAGTACCATAATCTCTTAATGCTTTTGCTAATCGTTGAGGATTTTGTGCTAATCTCATCTCACGGATGCGCTGTCTTTCATCTTCACTCATCATTTCAGATTGACTTGCGAACAACGGTAGCTTTTCCCAATCATTAACAAATACTTCAATACCTGCAATTTCTAAAACTTTTGCACGTGCTTCATCGACTTGTATGCGTTCGCTACGTGAAGCATTATCTTGGATACCTGGAGAGGCACTTTCTAAGATTAGTCCTTCTAGTTTGATTTTTCCATGAAGTGCATAATACAAAGCAGTACGTCCGCCCATAGAATAACCATGCATTGTAATGTCATACTTACGGAACGTCTGCAGAACCTCATCTAACTGCTGTTGAATAAACGCAAAATCCCAAGTCTCTGTGTCTAAACTTTGATCTGCTCCATGTCCCGGCAATTCAATTGTTAATACCGAAGTGTGTTTAGCTAAGTGTTCAATATGCTTATCAAATGTAGATGCATCACTTATAAATCCATGCAACATAACCAATAGTTGGTTAGAATGCTCTTTAGATTTGCTTTCATAAAAATTATAGTTAAGCATTGACGATTTCACTCAATTTCTTATATAAAATTTGATGTTGTTGGAGGTTATCCTCACGGTCAGTACGTACTTCATAAATATAAGAATCCAGTTGTGATAAAGAGGTATATTTAAAATCTTCTACTGTTTCCAAATATTTATAACCGAAATCATAAAGTAACGCAGCATGTTTAAATTCCAAATGCGTCGGTGTACCGAATAAACGCTCGAAGTATTGTGCTGCTGATTTTTTTTGAGGAAGATAAGAGAAAATACCTCCTCCATCATTATTTAAGAGCACAATATTAATATGAATATCATTCAGTTTAGCCATCAATAAACCATTCATATCATGGTAAAATGCTAAGTCTCCTATAAGTAATGTCACTTTTTTGTGTACTGCCATTCCAAGTGCAGTTGAAATAACACCATCGATGCCATTAGCCCCTCTATTTGCATAGATTTGCACTTTACCTTTCACAAACAAATTGTCGATGTCTCTGATTGGCATGCTGTTGCTGACAAACAATGTATCTTCTTCTGTAAGTTTTTCTAATAAAACGCCTATATTTGCAGCTTCATCTGTTGCATGATTGACGTAACTTTCAACTTCTGCCACAGCTTGATAATTCATTTGTTGCCACTGTGTCAACCATGATCGACGATGTACAACCGGCACTTCTCCAAGAGATCTAAAGAAATCATTTGCAGACATTTCGAATGTAACATCCGAAGGAACCGGAAAGGCATCAGGCAATGCACTATTTTGCACTAATATTTGGTAAGCATCCGAAGTTTTTAACCATTGATTTAACTTTTTAGATAATGCAGGTTTGCCAACTCTGATGACAAAATCAACATCAGGATTAAATCCAACACGATACAATAGATCATATGTCGAAATAATATTAGGATGTTCTGATTGTCGTAATCCGCTTAAAGGGCCAGCAAGAATCGGCAAATCATGTACAGTAGCGAATGGCAATAATTCTCTTGCATCTTGATGTTGCATGTCCCCTACAATGATAATACCTTTCTTTCTTTTCAAAATTGGAATAATACTATCAATTGAAGCCGTCTTTTGATAAGTCGGAATCTCTTTTTCTTCTGATTTCAATAAATCTGTCATATCAAAATCAGGTGTAAGCGGCTCTCTGAACGGCAAGTTGAAGTGTACAGGTCCTCGTTGGGGACCTTGGAAAAATTGACTCGCTATTTGCATTTGATATCTTACAACTTCAACTGCCCCATTCGAATCATCTGCCAACGGCATATCAAATTGGTGGCGCACAAAATTTTGAAACATATTAACTTGATTCAAAGTTTGCGGAGCCCCGATACCGCGTAACTCATGCGGTCTGTCACTTGTTAAAACAACAAGTGGCAAGTTGCTGATGTCGCTTTCTGCAACAGCCGAAGTATAATTTGTTGCTGCAGTACCTGATGTACATAAAATGGCAACTGGTCGATTACTTCCTTTAATTAATCCCAATGCAAAAAAAGATGCGCTTCGTTCATCCGGATGAATCCAAGTTTTAATATTTGGATGTGCCTCAAATGCTAAAGCAAGCGGAGTAGAGCGTGATCCTGGGCTGATTACTACTTCTCTTATTCCATAAGCATACATCTCAGATGCCATTGTAAATACTTGTTTAGTTAATAAATTTTGATGATTATCCATGATTTTCGACTCCTAAAGCATTCATCATCGGTGTAAATTTAAGTGTTGTTTCTGCTAATTCACTTTCCGGTTCTGATTGCTCAATAATTCCACAGCCAGCATATAATGTTGCTTGATTTTTCTTAATCAGCATTGAACGTATTGCAACGATAAATTGACAATTATCATCCATATCGATATAACCTACCGGAGATCCGTACAAGCCGCGTGTACCAAATTCTTTTTGTTCAATAAATTCAACAGCTTTCTCTTTGGGGTACCCACCAAGAGCAGGTGTAGGATGCAAACGATCCAATAAGCCGATATAAGTTTTATCTTTGAGTTCACCAGAAATTTCAGTATATAAATGATAAAGGTGGTCATTTTTTAATATTTTCGGGTGTTTATTATATTCTACATCAGTGACATAAGGCTCAATATCATCTAATATACTTTGAACAACAAAACGATGTTCATGTAAATTCTTTTCATCTTGTAAAAATTCATTTAAATGCTTTTTATCTTCTGCTTCATCATTAGTACGTTTAATTGTACCTGCAACAGCTTTTGTGGATAAAACTTTATTTTCTACTTCCATCAATTGTTCAGGTGTTTGTGAAAAGAATATAGATTGATCAGATTCCATCACAAAAATATAACTGTTCGATTCATTTTTTAATGCATTTTCTAATACATAAGCAATATCAATATCTTTTTTAAATTGAATCATACGACGACGTGCTAAGACGATTTTTTCATCTTCGTTCATTGTATCAATTGCTTCTCGAACAATATTCAACCATTCATCTTTATAAATATCTTCACTGCGTTTAATATCCCCATTCGCATGTGTTGGTTGAACTTCTGTACTTTCAATTTTATGTGCTAGTGCTTTTAAATCACCTATATCAAATGTTTCTCTAGGTACTGTATAGGTTAAAATAGTTTCATTTTCTTCCATAGTAATCAGTACTTTTGGTAATACAAAGTGATTCAATCCGAATTGACGCCATTCATCATCTGATTTGTGACTTGAAAACTGGAAGCCGCCACAAACTTTCAGATGGTGTTTAGGTGTATCCGGATGGATGAGTGCAATTTTTTCTTTATATTTCTCCCATTCTCGAAAAATAGATTGTTTATTTTCATGATTATTTTTCAATTTTAATAGTGCATCATATCCGAAAAATGCTGTTTTGCCAGAGTTGTCTTTAAAATAAAAACGATCTTTAGCTTGTCCCTCAGTCATTTGAAAGAGCATAATCGGATTTGTCGGCTGGTCAATTTTAATCTCGACAGAAACCCAGGATTCTGAATTTTCATATATGGCGTCGAGAATTTGATCATCCTTAACACTTACAGTCATCTATCTCACTTCTTTCATCATTCAAATTATTCACATTATATCATTGTATCATTTTTTATCTTATACTGTAGTTTGTTTTGCCCATAAATTAGTTGAAAACTTAACAAGATTTGACCTTTCCACTTTCATTGCTTAAAATAAATTTGTTAATCAGATTGCATTTTAACAATTATTATCCGCACTCTGAAATTTGTTATTCCAAAGATTAAGAAGGAGAAAAAATGTCAAATCAATATCAGCAATATTCTACTGTTAGAAAATACTGGCATTTAATGCGTCCACACACACTAACAGCTTCAGTTGTTCCTGTTTTAGTCGGTACCGCAACTGCTAAGCTTTTTCTATTAGGCAGTGAAGATCATTTAAAACTCAGCCTATTTCTAGCAATGTTACTTGCATGTTTACTTATTCAAGCTGCCACAAATATGTTCAACGAATATTACGACTTTAAGAAAGGCTTAGACGATCATACATCCGTCGGTATCGGTGGTGCGATTGTGCGCAATGGTATGAGTCCAAAACTGGTAATAAATCTTGCTATCGCATTTTATGTTATCGCAGGATTACTCGGTCTTTTTATTGCTTCACAATCATCATTCTTATTAATACCAGTTGGAATTGTCTGCATGGCAGTCGGTTACCTATATACAGGCGGACCATTTCCTATTTCATGGACACCATTTGGAGAATTATTCGCTGGCGTGTTTATGGGTCTTATCATTATCTTAATTTCATTCTTTATTCAAACTGATAATATCCAAGGTTATGCAGTTTGGATTAGTGTACCGATTATTATTACAATTGGGCTTATAAATATGGCCAATAATATCCGTGACCGTGTTAAAGATAAACAAAGCGGACGTAAAACTTTACCTATTTTATTAGGTAAAAACAACTCTATTCGCTTTATGGCAGTCATGTATATTGTTGCTTATGTTTGGGTCGTTTACACAGCTTTCTTTGTTCCAGGTGGTTCAATCTTTTACTTGCTTGCGTTATTATCATTCCCATTCCCAGTAAAAGCAATTCGCCGTTTCAAGAAAAACGACACACCTGCTGAAATGATGCCAGCAATGGCAGCTACAGGCAAAACAAATACTGTGTTTGGTCTGCTTTATGCATTAGGTATCTATATCAGTGCCTTATTAGGCGGCATTTAAATAATCATTGTAGTGAAACGTTGAACAGTTATTGTTCAGCGTTTTTCTTATTTATAACCATGTGGTGATATGCATGTCCGTACAAATCTATCGTTCCCTCTGTTTCAAAACCTAATCGTTGATAGAGTTGATATGCACCGTTATTTTCATAATCACAACTCAAACTCAACTTCTTATCTCGATGTTCTTCTATGACATAATGCATAAGTTGTGTTGCAATTCCCTTTCCACGATATTGAGAGAAAACAGCTACTGTTTCAATATACAGTTCATTATCTTCAGCTTCTTTTAATGGTAAAGGTGTTCCTATATCACGCACTTTTTCAGGCAAATCTAGTTTCATCCAGTTTTTTTCTAAATGCATTTCATCTTCGCCTTTATAAGTGATGATAATGCCCGCAACATCTCCATCTATTTCATAAACCAATACATTTTCATAATAAGTTCGATATGGTACTTGTGTAATTGCTTGTTCTAACCAAGTGATAACTTGTGCCTTATCAAAATTTTTCACAATAGGCAATTCCATATCTTCCCAAATAATATAAGATAGCTCTGCAATCTCATGTTGATCTTCAAGTTTAGCTTGTCGTATCATAATGTCCCCTCTTTTTTTATATTAATCACTTATATTTTATCAATAATGTGCAGTTTTTGTGAAAGATGTGTATAGAAGCACAGCTAAATTAATAAAATTATAGATTGTCCTTAAGAATCTCGTCTCTTTTTTCCTTTCACCATACAGTGAACAAGTATCTAAGTTGGAAATATTTCCTTAATTATTACATAATAAAGGTACAAGTGAATTAAACTTAGACAAAAAGGAGAAATTGTAATGAGAGTAAATAAAGTGATTTATATCGCCCTTGCAATCTTTCTAGGAAGCTTCGGCGTTCACAAGTTTTATTCTGGTCAAAAAGGATTAGGAATTCTTTGTCTATTATTCTTCTGGACAGGTATCCCGCATATCATTGCGATTATTGATGCTATTATTACTTTATTCTTCAGACCTGCAGATGAAGACGGAAATATTGCTTTTAATTAAGGAGAGATTTTTTTGAACAAATCAACCATTTTATCGTATTTAGAATCATTTCCTAGTAAATATTTGATTTTATATATGGACAATCAAGCAGAAATTTCAGTTGAAGGTATAAATAAAGATACAGACGAAGGGGTTCTTCATGTAACAGAACCTGCAGAATATGTTGTAAACATTTCTAAAATATCACACTTTGAAATTTTACAACGCTCTACGTATTAAATATTGATAGCAAAAAAACCTGGGATATTCCGAAGATGGAATATTCCAGGTTTTATTATTTAACCATGAAAAATCAGTAACAATACAACCGCCGCAATTTGCGCAATTGACGTTGTGATAATGCGACGTGTATAAAAATAGCTGATTGATAAAATAACTTGAACAATAAGAACAAATATACAAACCCAAATTTGGTCAAAATAGAAAAACAAAGAAGCTGAACATAAAGCAGTAATCACAATTGCTGCCCATGCAGGCAACTTCAAGTTCAATAATTGTTTTTGCAATACAGTACGCATGTAAAGCTCATGACAAGGGATTACAAATAATAATGTTACTAAAATCTGCCATTTAAAATATACTCCTGAACGTGATAAGTCTTTTATTAATGACGTATATGTCACTTCTTGAGACATTAATGACATGATGAGTTGTACAATTATTAAAACAACAGCAGTAATGAGTCCAATACCAATTGATGGCAATAATCGTTTAGAAGCGATATCGCGTTGATAAAACACATAACTGATTTCAGCAAACAACATGATTCCAGTATAAAGATACCAGTATTCTTGTCGTTCTCCCCACATGATAAATAGTATGATGTGGAATATAATGAAACTGATTATAAACCACAACAAAGCTTTTGTATTTGTTTTCATTGTTTATTAACCTTCTTGATCAACTATCTTATAGCGTTTATGATTAATCACCGTTTTTTCCGGTAGATCTAATTCTTCAAAGTTTTCCATAATTGTTAAATCAACAATTACTGAATTATCATTAATTTTTTCAACACGACCTCTAAGTCCATCATAAAATTCTACAATATCTCCTACTTCTGCAACAGTCATTACAGGTCCTCCTCGAATTATACTAAATTATATTGTACTAAAATTTGTGCTCTAAATAAACAAATATCATATGAAAGCGATATAATTATACTAAATTCTAACTTAATTGTGAAATCCCAACTATTTTATTGGCATTTTAGTTCAAAATAAGAGATAAATAAAGTATTAAGGAATAGTAAGTAAGGTTAAAGGAGAGAGAAACAGTGAAATTTGTAAGCAATAACAACATTACAGACCCCAAGCTTAATTTAGCAATGGAAGAATACGTTTTAAAATATCTTCCTCAAGATAGTGATTATTTCTTATTTTACATTAATCGCCCTTCAATTATTATCGGAAAAAATCAAAATACAATTGAAGAAGTTAACCAACAATATGTAGAGGAACATAATATAGATGTAGTGCGTAGAATATCAGGCGGCGGCGCAGTCTATCATGATTTTGGGAATTTAAATTTCAGTTTCATTACTGATGATGATGGAAACAGTTTCCATAACTTCAAAAAATTTACACAACCTATTGTTCAAGCATTAAATAGTATGGGTGTGGATGCTGAAATGACAGGAAGAAATGATATTCAAGTTGGCCAAGCCAAAATTTCTGGGAACGCTATGGTTAAAGTCAAAAATCGTATGTTCAGTCATGGAACATTAATGCTTGATAGTGATTTAGATGAGGTTCAAAATGCACTGCGCGTAAACCCAGCTAAAATCCAATCAAAAGGTATTAAATCAGTTAGAAAACGTGTTGCTAATATTTCTGAATTCCTTGAAGAACCAATTGATATCGAAGCTTTCAAACAAATTATTTTAAAACATATCTTTGGCGAACATGAGGTCGAGGAATATAAATTAACTGATGAAGACTGGAAAAATATCGAAGCGTTAAGCGATGAAAAATATCGAACTTGGGATTGGAATTATGGTAAAAACCCTAAATATAACTTCGAACGAGAAGAAAAGTTTGAAAAGGGCTTTGTACAAATTAAATTACATGTTAAAAGAGGTCGTATCGAGCACGCTAAAATATTCGGAGATTTCTTTGGTGTAGGAGATGTTACTGATTTAGAAGAAGCTTTAATCGGAAGCTTGCATAATTTTGAAAGTATCGAAGAAGCACTTTCAGAATTTGATTTATATCATTATTTCGGGGATATACCTCGTGAAGAATTAATCAGATTAATGTCCTAAAAAAACACAAAAATAAGGACTATTCATTATTAATTAGTAATGAATAGTCCTTTATTTTACCCAGGAACAAGATGATGAATTATCCAATTAAAACATCCTCCAATTGATTATATTCTTCAGTATATCGATTAAAAGCTTCTTCGTCTTTATTAACAAGTGCTTGATCTATCAGTTCAGTCAATTTTTCTTTTCGAACATTGCGTAATGCTTGATCAATCACGAGCTCTACCCCCAAATCATTTACATTAGCTACAAATGCCTGCAACGTCCCATTTTTTACATTGATATTGTGATTCATAGTAATCACTGCCTTTCTCTTTTTTATGTAATTAAGAGTATACCTCGTATTTATTTTAAAATCAACGAATATTCTGACTTTTTAAAAAATAAATAGTGTAATTTTAACACTAAAGTTTCTATTGACTTTTTAAGGTGCTAGTATACAATAATTATAGATTTTGATTATTTTTATAATTCAACATCAAACAATTTAATAGGAGGACATTGATTATGGAAGAACACTACATCTTCAAAAGTAACGACATCGCTATTATACCCATCGTCAAAGAAAATGGACATTATCCCGTCACCAAAATTCTCACTTATGAAAAAGAACCTCGTATATTTAACATTTCCCCGCGAAGAGTATTAGAAAGTTCATGTAAATTTTATGGATCAAAATTTTCTATTTTACGTTCTGATACCATTCGAATAACGGACATCAAAAGTAAACCTCCCATATTGCTCTCACCGATTATTTCTATCATATTATTTTCTACCCAGTCTATCAGCTCTACTTCTAATATTTGGATAAATATTGAATACGTTAAAGATATCAAATCAATAGGATCGAAAGAAACACGTATTAATTTTATTGATGGTCAATTTATCACCGCCCCTGTCACTACACGAACCGTTAACCACCAGTATAAAAACGCAATTTATTACGAACATCTTCTTAAAAAACGTGTGAAAACAATCAAATGGAATATTGAACAACCCATTGACTATTCAAAGCCAGCTTTAGATGTCTATGAAACACTTTGTACTTATCTTATTATAAATCAATCCAAAAACTCATAGCTTTATTTTTTAGTTATATAATTATAGTAGTAAGTTAATAAGCGGGATATTCATATTAATTTGGTGTAAATGTTCCGCTTATTTTTCGTTATTTTCTCTTGAATTTTTTAAAGGTCTTGTTATAATAGTACTTGTGCTTGAATAAATCAGATTAATCCACAGTAGCTCAGTGGTAGAGCTATCGGCTGTTAACCGATCGGTCGTAGGTTCGAGTCCTACCTGTGGAGCCATGGAAACGTACTCAAGTTGGCTGAAGAGGCGCCCCTGCTAAGGGTGTAGGTCGCGAGAGCGGCGCGAGGGTTCGAATCCCTCCGTTTCCGTAAATTACATAGAATAGCTAGAAGCAGTTATAATAATTGCTTCTAGCTATTTTTTTTGTCCTCTAAAACCTTTAATACATAAAGATTTACTGCAAGTTTTGAAGTTTTATCATTTTTATTACTTCTTTTCCTTTTTAGCAACACTCTTAGCAAAAGTCTCAATTAAAAATGACTTTTCATAAGAAACCCCATCTAATAATTTATTGCATTAAGGTTTTTATTTCTTATCTAATTTTCTTCCTAAAATCCCTAATAAAGTTCCAATTATAAATATAATAAGTATAATTAAAAAGTTTAAAAACTGATTGTCATTCTTCAAAAATGGCTCTACTTTGAAAGTATATATGAATATCAAGATTATGAAGAATATTCCTGTTGTTATTTTGTATTTCATACGAATTCTCCTAAATTCAAAAATTATAATATATATATCAATATATTCAACGCTTTGTTACATGCTCATCAAATTCTGCATCTGTTGTTATATTTTTGGCAATACATAGCATTTTTAATTACCTTTTGAAATACCAGCCTTCTTTTGCTGTTTTCTACCAGAAATTCATATGCATGAGTCAATTCGACTTTAATTCCAAAAGAAGCTTCTTTAATCTCCACTTTATTATTAAGTATGGTTTTAATCGTTGAAATTGTTATCCCTTAAATGTCAGATGGTATATTTTTATCTAATTTGTCTCTTTGTTATCCCAGTAGATTTCAACTTCCTTGTCAAAAATTCTTTGAAATTTACCAAATATATTTACTAATGCATCAATGCCATATCCAGTTTGATCAATATAAAGTGCTTCTTTATATTCTTTTTCATATTCGCTGTTTACTACAATTAACTCTATATCATTATCTAAGCATTGTTTTAAAATTATGAACCGTCCAATTCTTCCGTTCCCATCATGGAATGGATGGATTTTTTCAAATTTACTGTGAAACTCAGCGATTTTATTGATATCCATCTTGGTTTTTTTATATTCTTCCATTAACATTTCCATATCAAAATGTATCATTTCTGGACTTGATAATTCTAAATTTACCTTGTTTAATCTAGATGATACAGGTCTATATATATTCCAGCAAGTTTATCAGCGAAAGTATTTAAAGTGTTTTTGAATAAAATACTATGAAACTCTTTTAATAACCTCTCTGTTAACTTTTCATTATGCGTTTCTACCATGAAATCAAATACTACTATTGAATTTGCTGTTTCTATAACATCTTTTAGTTCATGCGGACCAGTAACCTCACTATCAGCAATCAGTTTCATTATTTCACTTTTACTAAACTTACTGCCTTCTAATTTATTAGAATGAAACAAGAACTCTGTTTTAAATTTATTATAAATATCAATATTTGATTTTTTTAACCAAAATAATTGCTTTCCTGTTAACTTCATGATGTTCACTTCCCTATTTTAGGCTAATTTTTTAAAATCCTAAAAAATAATACTTGTTTATTGAATTTCAACTTTGCAACAGAACTTTAATCTCTATATGTATTCAATAATGTCATTATATGTTTTTTTATTGCTATTCGCTCTTTTTCTCCATCCATTAAGTATTGATCTATCATACCAACCAACCCATAGCTAAGAAAATTTAATGTCATATTGAAATCCATTCCTCTTTGCGCACAAACTTTAGGAGATATAACCTCTGATAACATTTTCTGTAAAAATTGGATTAAATGATGGCGACTACCCATGGGTTGTTTATTTACAAATAAAGAGATATAGAATTTTTGATGTCGGTAAAAGAACTCTAACCATTCATCGATGATTAGGTTCAAATTTTCAAATTTTCAACTTTTAAATTACGACAAATTTCTCTTAGTTCTTCTAATCTTTTGATGAATATTTTCTCTAATAAATCATATTTATCTAAATAATGAAGATAAAAGGTCTTTCTAGCTATTTGAGCTATTGTCGTAATTTCTTTCACAGAAATTTGTTCTATTTCCTTTTGATAAAACAGATTCAAAAAAGCATTTTCAATATTCATTTTAGTTTTAATTACTCTTAAATCTTCTTTTTGCATTATAATTCACCTCACTTACAACCCACAATCATAAAAAGTGAGTATTAATTCTCGATTAATATTTTAATTATTTAGTTTTCTTGTTTTCATATCTTAACATAATCATAAGAAGTTGCTATATTAGGTTGCCTAAGTTTCTCAAAAGTATACTTGGGGTATAGTAATCTTCGTACAATAAATGAATGGAGGCAATAATTTATGAAACACAGAATACAAGTAAGCGATGAAGTTGCATTAAACGTTGATGATTTCGGTTCAGGTCAACCATTGGTTTTCTTACACGGCTGGCCAGCAAATAATACGATGTTCGAATACCAAGCTGATTTTGTAGTTGAAAATGGTTACCGCTATGTAGGTATTGATCATCGTGGCTTCGGCTTATCTGATAGAGCAGCAGATGGATATGATTATGACACTATTGCAGACGACATTCAAAAAGTAGTAGACGAATTAAACTTGAAAGATTATATCGTTGTAGGTTTCTCTGTAGGCGGTGCTTTAGCATTGAAATACGGAGTTAAACATAATAATGATAACTTGAAAAAAATGGTATTACTAGGACCTGCGGGACCAAGCTTTGTACAACGCGATGGTTACCCTTATGGATTAAAAGCAGAAGACGTTACTGCTTTAATTGACTCAATCAATGACGATCAACCTAAAGCAATTGGTGACTTTGGTGAAAATTCTTTCTTCAACTCAGATGTTGAAGTATCAGAAGAATATAAAGATTATTTTAATAATATGACTTTAACTTCTTCTCTTATCGGAACAGTAAAACTTGCTGAATCATTAAGAGATGAAGACTTACGTGAAGAAATCAAATCCTTAGATTTACCTGTTTATGGTATTCACGGTACTGCAGATCATGTGTGCCCTATCGAATTCTCTGAATATCTTGAAAAAGAAGCACCTGATTATACACTTTCTAAAGTTGAAGGTGCAGGACACGCTTTATTCTTCGAGAAAAAAGATGAAGTAAACAGATTATTATTAGAAGCTTTAAAAAAATAACTACTTAATATAGATTTATTTATGAGGCGCTATCATGCGCCTCATTTTTTATTTTTATTAATATTCAGAATTTTCTATTGAAATGCCTTTTGTTTCGTGCTATGATACTGTCATTAATTCATTTTTACTTTAGTTCGGTAGAGAGTAAAAGTGTATGTGAAAGCGAGGCTAAGAAATGGACTACATCGAATATCAAGACAAAGTGCTGGAACGTAAAAATTTAGAATTCAAATTTTTAAATTATTTTAAAAACCATCATTATACAGTAATTGATTTGCATTTTATCGAACGATTAAATTGGCAGCAGTTAACCCAAGATGATTTAGAGAGTATGAGTACTAGAAGCATTTGGAAAAATGGTCAAAACTTCTTTGCATTGCGCAACGACTGGACAGATCAGCTTCAACATTATGCAAGAACCTTTGATTTGAATTTCAAACGTGCAGTTTATGCAGGTCCAATTGCTAATAATGAACATATAAGCACCAATCTTGGTATTGAAGTTTTCAATCCATCTTACGAAGATATGCTGACAAGCTTTCAATACATGTTGAAATTCATAAAAGAAGAAATGCAGCAACCAGTCGACTTTGCAGTAATTGGTCATTACCAATTACTAAACTTGCTTTTATCGGAATCAGAGCAAACACCAGAAATCTTACAACTGATAAATGAACGCAACATTTCAGAACTAAGTAAAAAATTATCAGAAATACATCCTCTGGTAAATTTACTGAAACAGCCTACTCATTTACAGTTGGATTATATTCCATCCCTTATTCCTAACGACCACCCTACCTATTTATCATTATTACGCTGGTCTGAGGAATTAAAACGAGTTGGTATTGAAAGTATTCATTTAGACATTACAACAATGCCGCCTAAGTCATATTATATTGGTAGTTTTATGCAAATATTTAAAAATGATCAGTCAGAACCTATAATGTCGGGCGGACATTATGATGGCGAAATTGAAGGTTTCGGCTTTGGTATTAAATTGGATTAGGAGGTAAGTACTATGTTAACTGTTGCCCTCAGTAAAGGAAGATTACTCAAAGACTTTATCAAATTCTTAGAACGAAATAACAATCATGTATGGGCAGATGCAATAATTCATCGCGAACGTAAATTACAAATCACTGCAGACTCTATTAAATTCATACTAGTAAAAGGCTCAGACGTACCGACATATGTAGAAGAAGGTATTGCAGATATCGGGATAACTGGCAGTGATATTTTAAAAGAAAGACCTAATCGCAATATTAATAATTATATCGATCTCCCATTTGGAGAATGTCATTTTTCTGTAGCCGCTAAACCGAACGTTACTAATATACAGCGAGTAGCCACAACATATGTAAAAACAACACGTGATTACTTTAATCAAAAGGGCACTGATATCAGCATCATTCAATTATCCGGTTCAGTTGAATTAGCTGCTGTAGTCGATATGGTAGATGCAATAGTAGACATTGTACAAACAGGTACAACGCTTAAATCGAATGGTTTGGAAGAGAGAGAACAAATCGGTGAAATCAATGCACGTCTTATCACAAATAAGCATTCATTTTTCAGCAAATCAAAAGCAATTGAAAATTTCATCCAACAATTGGGGGTTTCTATTCATGCTCAGTAAAAAAGAATTTTATCATCATTTTGAAACAGCATCGGCTTTAAATCAAAAATTAATTAATAACGTCCAAAACATTATTGAAAATGTTCGAGTACATCAAGATGAAGCTCTTTTTCAATATAATCAACAATTTGATAATGTCGAGCTTTCAACGCTTGAAATATCTCAGACTGATATTGATAACAGCTTAGATAAGATTTCTTCCGAATTACGAGATGCGCTTAAAGAAAGTTACGAAAACATAAAATCCTTTCAAGAACGTATTAAACATGAAAATGTTATCGGAAAAAATACGAGTTTAATATATAATCCACTAGAAAGTGTCGGTATCTATGTGCCTGGCGGCAAAGCTGCTTACCCTTCTACTGTATTAATGACTGCAACACTAGCTGAAGCAGCAGGTGTCGAAAATATCATTGTTGTAACACCTCCCCAACCTGAAGGTGTCGCACCTAGCATTTTAGCTGCTTGCAAAATCGCTGGTGTCAATCGTGTATTCCAAGTGGGCGGAGCACAAAGTATTGCTGCTTTAGCTTTTGGAACAGAAACCATTCCGAAAGTAGATAAAATTGTTGGGCCAGGTAACCAATTTGTCGCTACTGCTAAGCAATTACTTTATGGGCAAGTTGGTATCGATCAGATTGCAGGTCCAAGTGAGATTATGATTATAGCCGATGAAACATCTGAACCTGAGTTTATTGTACAAGATATTCTCGCTCAAGCTGAGCACGATGAAAATGCACGTACCTTCTTACTTTCTACGAGTAAAGTACTTTTAGAAAAAGTAGAAGCATTATTACCTGAAGCGATTAATAAAGCACCTAGAAAAGCAATAATTGAACCAAGCATCCAAAATTTCCATTATGCAATATTAACAAAAGACAACGAAGAAAATATCGAAATCGCTAATTTTGTAGCACCTGAACATTTATCAATTCAATCAAGCAACCCTGAACAATATATTCATAAAATCAAATATGCTGGTGCGATGTTTTTAGGGCCCTATGCTCCAGAAGCACTTGGTGATTATAATGCTGGTCCAAGTCATGTATTGCCGACAAACCAAACTTCTCGTTTTACAAATGGTCTTACAGTCAATGACTTTTTAACAAGTCATTCTGTCATCAGCTACAATAAATCAACGTTTAATCAGCTTGCAGAAGGCGCGATGGAAATTGCACATACAGAAGGATTATACCAACATGAAGAATCGGTGCGTGTCAGAGTGAATAAGGTGGTGCAAGAAGAATGATTAACATTAACCAAAATGAAAGTCCTATCCCTGCTTTGACTCAAGAAGAGATTCTAAAAATAGTAGGCTCTTCTGATTTCAAAGTATATCCGGAGGGACAATATAATGATTTTTTACAAGCTTATGCTGATTACTATAATTTAAACGTCAACCAAGTTTTAGCAGCAAACGGCTCAGATGAATGGATTCAAAAATGTATGCTTACATTACCAAAGGGACCAGTTTTAGCGTTGAATCCAGACTTCGTGATGTATACAGAGTTCGCACAACAAACAGACCGCCCTATTGAATATGTAGAAAGCGATGAAAATTTCCGATTTTCACTTGATACAATACTCTCGCGAATCGAAGAGGTGCAGCCTGCTTTCTTCATCATGAGTGTGCCGCATAATCCGACTGGTGTACAGTATCCTACAGAATTTTTACTCGCAATCAGCGATAAATTGAAAAGTATCGGAAGTTATTTTGTTTTAGATGAGGCGTATATTGAATTCGGAAAAACCATTGATATTCCGCTTCAATCCCATCTCATCATCATGAAAACGCTAAGTAAAGCCTTTGCTTTAGCAGGATTACGTATCGGTATCGTCATTTCAACACCAGAAACGATACAACAACTTAATCGTCTTGCACATCCCTATCCAATGAGCACCTTATCATTACGTCTCGCTGAAGCACTTTTTAAAGACCAAAAGCGTGTAAAACAATTAATTGCTGAACAACGTTTCTTGTGCCGTAAATTACAAGATATTTTCAACCAATATGTTGCCGATAAAATTACAATAATTCCTTCACAAGCTAATTTTGTATTCACATACGGCAAACATGCACGTGAACTAGGTGAATATGTCAAAGCACATGGCTTCTTGCCTCGTATTTATAAAGAACCTTTATTATCAGAAGCCGTACGTTATTCTATCGCAACAGAACAAGAGCTCGATCAATTGGAAGCAATTGTAAAAGAATGGAGTGATCAATTTGAGTTACAGAAAACAACGTGAAACTAAAGAAACAGCAATCGATATTAGAATGGACTTGAACGACAATCAAGCATCCTCAATTAATACAGGTGTCGGCTTTCTTGATCACATGCTGACATTATTCAGCTTCCATAGCGGCATTAATCTGCAAATCAACGTCCAAGGTGACACTGAAGTAGATGATCACCATACAACAGAAGATATCGGAATTGTATTAGGTCAGTTACTCTTAGAAGCCATCAAAGATAAACAATCCTTTACACGCTATGGCGCTTTCTATATTCCGATGGATGAAACATTAGCACGTGTTGTTACAGACATCAGCGGTCGACCATATCTTTCTTTTAATGCTGAGTTTTCCAAAGAAAAAGTGGGTACTTTCGATACTGAACTTGTTGAAGAATTCTTCCGAGGCCTCGTGATAAATGCGCGTTTAACGACACATATCGATTTAATCCGTGGAGGCAATACACATCATGAAATCGAAGCAATCTTCAAAGCATTTGCCAGAAGTTTAAAAATTGCATTATCTGACGATGGTTCAAAAGGTGTGCCTTCCTCGAAAGGCGTGATTGAATGATAGCAATCGTTGATTATGGTGTCGGAAATATCAAAAATGTTGAACGTGCAATTCACCACCTGAGTTATGAAACAGCTTTAACAAATGATCCTGAAGTTATTCGTTCAAGCTCTCATATCGTTTTGCCTGGAGTCGGTCATTTTAAAGACGCCATGCAAGCACTCAAAAATTCAGGACTAGATAAACTATTAATTGAACTGCAAAATGATAAACCATTTATCGGAATATGTCTTGGTATGCAGTTAATGTTCAATCATAGTGCAGAGGGAGACACAGATGGTCTTGGCATGATAAATGGTGAAGTTGTCCCTATCAAAACAGACTATCCAGTCCCCCACCTTGGTTGGAACAATTTAGAAAGTAAACACCCCTTACTTAATCAGGATGTTTACTTTATTCATTCTTTTTACGTACAAACAGATGCACCGATTATTGCTGCAGCCGATTACGGCATACCGATTACGACGATTGTCCAATCAGGTAATAAAATCGGCATACAGTTTCATCCAGAGAAAAGCGGCGACTATGGTTTGGAAATTTTAAATCAGGCATTGAAAGGCGGTTTTATTCATGATTGAAGTATGGCCAGCGATAGACCTTATTGATTCAACAAGTGTGAGATTAACCGAAGGTGATTATGAAACTAAAGAAGCAATGTCACGTACAGCAGAAGAAGCTATTGAATTTTATAGCCGATATAACTGCGTCACACGTATTCATGTCATAGATTTAATTGCTGCAAAGCAACAAACGCCTTTAGAAACGAATTACATTGAACAACTTGTCGGGTTAACTCAATTACCATTTGAAGTTGGTGGCGGTATCCGTACACTTGAAACGATTGAAACCTATTTTGATAAAGGCATTCAAAACGTCATTATAGGCACTAAAGGTATTCAA